>VBOT01000113.1:11147-13553 GCA_005893225.1 Candidatus Eiseniibacteriota bacterium | reverse complement strand
GATCAGCTCGCGGGACGGGTCGGCTGGTACTCGGACCCGCTCGGCGACATCAGCGGCCTGACGTTCGGCATCGGGGTCAACTGGAAGAGCATCAACCTGGACTTCGGCAGCATCCCGCAGGCCCGCAATTCCGACCTCGACAACGTGAAGAAGATCACGCTCGGTTACCACTTCTAGCGACATGATGGGTGTGCTCCTGGCCGGAAGTCGTGTTGAATGCTGATATGATTTCGAGCACGGAACACTAGGCCGGATCGGGACGCGGGTTTGGTCTTGCGCGCGAGCCCGTTCGTCAGCTTCCTCGTTGGCTTCCTCGTCGTGGCAGGTGCGGCGCGCGCTTCGGTGTCCCTCAAGGTGCGCGCCGTCCCCGCGCCGGCGGCCAGGGGAAAGGCGGCCTCGGTGTCCGCGGGGCGCCCGCGGAGCCCCGATCGCGCCCAGGCCGAGCGCGAGCGGCGCTGGCGCGGTTTCCCCGACCATTACGGGCCGCGCGGCTTCGACTGGTCGCGCGGGGCCGGCCGGCCGCGCGCAGCGCGGGAGCGCGACGCGCGCGCCCGGGCGGAGGCGGGTGCAGACGTCGCCTATCACGCGCGGGTGGCCTTCATCCGGATCGACTTCCTGCACGACCGCGGGGGAGACAAGTCGAGCGGGGACGGCCACTTCGACCTCAGCCCCCGCGACACCACCCGGCCCGCCATCGATCGGCCCCCGCACCACCGCGACTTCTATCTCGCGCACCTCGAGGCCCTGAGCCGCTACTACCTCGCCCAATCTTTCGGTCGCACCCAGATCGAGGGCGACGTGTGGCCGCAGGAGCGCGACAGCTCCTACCATCTCCCCGACATGGCCGATCTCGGGCCGTGGGAATTCAGCACCGACATCTATCCGGTCGCGGTCAGGATGTTCCGGCAGATGCTATTCGCCGCCGACTCCCAGTCGACCGCCAAGAACGACCGCATCCCCTGGGGCGATTACGACCGGATCGTGCTGATCCATGCCGGGAGCGACCTGCAGAGCGACGTGCGCCAGGACAGCCCCGAGGACATCCCCTCGTTCACGATCGGCGTCGCCGACACGGACACGGTGATCTTCCCCGACGATTCGCTGGCGCACGCGTTCCCCGTCGACCGCGCCACGATCATTCCCGAGACCATCAACCAGGACGGGCTCTACGGCGCCATCAACGGCGTGGTGGCCCACGAGTGCGGGCACCTGATCTTCGGCTTCGCCGACCTCTACAATGTCGAGAACGGCTTCCCGGTCGTGGGGTATTGGAGCTTGATGGACAGCGGCAACCTGGTAGGCGCGATCGTGCCGGCCCCGGACGGGACGGATATTTTCGCCACCGGTCTGCTCCCGCCGGCGGTCGACCCGTGGCAGCGCGCCTTCACCACCGACGTGCTGTCGTTCCGCGAGGTGGCCTACGGCGACACCATGAAGATCGCCAACATCGAGCGCAACCCGGACCTGAGGAAGGTTTCGCTGTCGAGCGACGAGTACCTGCTGCTCGAGAACCGGTACATCGCCGCCGCCGACACGCTGGAGCTGGACCAGGACGACAGCACCCGGGTGGTGCTGGGCCCCAAGAAGCCGGACCGGTTCGAGTACGACGCGCTGCTCCCGAGCCGCACCGACACCCATGACCACCTGCTCCCGAGCGGCGGCGTGCTGGTGTGGCACATCGACGAAAGCGTGATCCCGAACGAGTTCACCTTCCCGTGCGACACGGCTCGGGCCAATCCCGGATGCGGCTTCAACACCAATCCGCTGCGCCGCGCGATCTCGGTCGTGGAGGCCGACGGGCTCGGGGATCTCGGCGACCTGGGCTCGCCGTTCCTGCTGGGCTCGCCCTACGACCCGTACTTCCACTTCAACAACCCCTCGCTCTCGGACACCACCGAGCCCAACCTGATCCCGCACATCGGCACCAGGCCGCACGTGAGGCTCGACTTCCTCGACGATCCGGCGGACACCATGCGCTTCAGCGCGTTTCGCACCTGGACCCTGCCGGCGTTCCCGCTCGTGGCCGACTTCCCCGAGGGAGGGCCTCAGCTCCTGGCGGTGGACGGGGACGGCGACCGGAAGCTCGATATCTGCTGGGCGGGCGGGGCGGACTCGATCTTTGTCAGGGATCACCTCGAGCCCAATCCCGACCGCAACGCGCTGTTCGGCGTGCGGGTCGACGGCAGGGGGTTTGGGGGAGGCGCTCGCGTCTTCGCGCGGCTGGACCGCCGCCCCTGTCCCGAGATGGCGGCGCTGCAGCTCGGCGAGCTGGAAGGCCCGAGCCTCTTTGCCGTCTCGACCTACGCCGACGGCCCCGACACCTCCTCGAGGGGCGGGCGCGTGTGGCTGATCGATCGTCTGGGGGCCGTACGGGCAGGGTGGCCCGCGGCGCTTCCGTCGATCGTC
>VBOT01000113.1:0-11129 GCA_005893225.1 Candidatus Eiseniibacteriota bacterium | reverse complement strand
AACTCTACCGTTTACGTGGGCTGCGCCGATGGTCGCGTGTACGCGCTCGACCTCGACGGCACCATTCTGGCGACGAGTGACACGCCGCTCGGGGGTGGAGTGACCGGCCGCCTCGCGGTGCTGCGGGACGTGGGGGCTCGAAGCGGCGGGACCGATCTGGTGGCCGTTGCCGCCGGGGGAGCGGATGGCGACGTGGGCGCGTTCGACGCGCTCGGCGGGCTCAGAAGTCTGTCGGGCTGGCCGCAGCGGGTGGGGCGGAGCGGGTTCGTCCCCGATTTCCTGTGGATCGACTTCGGAGGCGCGGCGGATGCCGGCGACTGCGTGAAAGGCACCTGGACCCTCGTCGTCCATCACGGGGACCGGCTGTGGGCCTACTGCATCACGGGTCGGGGGCTCCCGGGATGGGGGCGCGCGCTCGGCGACACGCTGGTCGCGGGACTCGGCGCCGGTGATCCGGACGGGGACGGATTCCCCGAGGTGCTCACGCAGAGCCTGAGCTCGAAGGTCACGTTCTGGAACTCCGACGGCTATCCATCGCCCGGCTGGCCCAAGCCCGGATCAAGGGAGGGATTCCGCACCTCGGCGCCACCGCTCGCGGCCGACGTGGATGGCGACGGCGGGAGCGAGGTGGTGGCGGTGAACGCGAGCGGCATCATCGCCGCCCTGGGAAACAAGGGGAGGGTGCCCCCGGGCTGGCCGCTCGCGACCGGCCTCGGTTCCGACGGCGCCCCGCTGATCGCGGACCTCGACCAGGACGGCACGCTCGAGGTGGTGGCGGCGGACCTCTACGGACACCTCTACGTCTACAGCCTCCCCGCCCGCGTCACGACCGACACCGTGACGTCGTGGGGCATGCTCGGCGGCGATCCCGGCCGCACCTCCGCGCTGCCGCGCGAGAGGACGCCGAAGCCGCCGGAGGCGAGCCCGGGCCCGCTGGTGCACGGGTCGCTCAAGGCCTATCCCAACCCGGCGCGCCGCATGCCGGTGTCGTTCGCCTACCAGCTCTCCGAGCCCGCGGACGTCGAGTTCCGGATCGTCGACACTTCTGGGCACGAGGTGGCCTCGTTCTCGCGCCGGCAGGCCGACAACCTCGAGGTGTGGGACCCGGGCCGGCTGCCGGCCGGCCTCTACACCGCGCGGCTCCGGTTCCGCGGCGCGGGCACCGAGCGTATCGAGGTCCTCCAAGTGGGGCTGCTGAGATGAGGCGCGCAACCGCGGCGATGGGGCTCCTCGTGCTCTGGGGCGTGGTGGGTCCCGGGGCACCTGCGGCCGAGGCGTCTCAACTCGCCCTTCCGATTCTCACCGGGGCGCAGAAGCCCGAATTGACGCTGGCGCAGCGCGTGATCGAGCGCGAGTGGGGTCCCTCCGAGGACTCGGTCTACGTGGTCGTCGACGTTCCCGGCTGGCGCGAGGAAGCTTACGCGATGGGCCTCTCGGCGGCCGCGCCGGGGCTCGGCCAGGCGTACGCCGGCGAGTGGCGGGGCCTGTGGTTCGCCGTGGCCGAGGCGGCGGGCTGGACGGCGCGCACCATCTTCCGCCGCCGCGGTGACGAGCTGCGCGACGAGGCCGCGAGCTACGCCGGTCCTCCCGCCCGGTCGACCAGCAACTGGTCGTTCGCGCGCTGGAGCGAGGCCACCCATTCGGACCCGGCCGATCTGCAGACGCTCTATGCAGCCGACCGCGATGCATTTTACGATCTGATCGGATCCGACGCGCGCTACCTGGCCGGCTGGGCCGGCGATCCGCCTGAGACTCGCGGAGCGTTCAGCGAGCTGCGCCTTCACTCGAACGCGCGCTTCCGGTACGCGCGCTACACCGGCGAGGGGCTATGGATGAATCACGTGGCGGCAGCGTTCGACGCGTTGCGGGCGGCGCGCCTGCAGAATCTTCATCTGCAGCGCAACCTCGACCTCAAGGTGCGGAGCGGCTGGCGCGACGGCCGCCCGACCCTCTCCGCCGCGCTCGAGCGGAGGTTCTGATGCCCCGGTGGTGGAGCCTCGTGACGCTGTCGCTCGCCTTGCTGGCGCGGCTTCCCGGAACGGCCATGGCCGCCGAGCCCTCGAGCCCGGGCGAGGGCCCGAGCGTCGAGACCGTCTCGGTGTCCACGGGATCGGCGCTCGCGCTTCCCGTCCCGAGCCTCGAGCCCGAGGTGCTTGCGGCGCGCGGAATCGGGAGTCCCAGGCCGGGCCACCGGGCCCGCGCCATCCCCGTGCTCAGCGCCGAGCGCGCGCGCATCCTGCTGCGCTCGCTCACCGTGCCGGGCTGGGGGCAGGCGACGGCGGGCCGTCCCACCGCGGCCCGGGTGTTCGGGATCGCCGAGCTCGGAGTGTGGGCGACCTTTGCGGGCTTCCGCATCCAGGAGCAGATGCGGCGCGAGTCCTACGAGCGCACGGCGCGGATCCTCGCCGGGATCGACCTGCGCGGGCGCGACGACGAGTTCCGCCGCATCGTCGGCGCCTACATCTCGAGCGACGAGTACAACCAACTGGTGGTGTTCCGCGACGCGGCCAACCTGTTCTACGATCCGAAATCCTCCATCTACCTGGACCCGGAGGGCTACCGCCGCTACATCGCCGAGCACGAGCTCAGGGGCTCCGACTCGTGGTCCTGGGACGGCGAGGGCAGCCTGCTGCGCTATCGCGGGCAGCGCAAAGACGCCCAGCGGGCCTCGCTGCGCGCCAACACGGCCCTGGCGCTCGCGATCATCGACCGGCTGCTGAGCGCGGTCGACGCGGGCCGGGCCGCCAACCGCGCGCCGCGCTCCAAGCGGTCGTGGAACCTCGAGGTGACCCCGTCGGATGAGAACGACGCCACCGCCTTCCGTCTGGGGGTGCGCACGCGCTTCTGAGGCGAAGGGGGCCGCTCTCCTCTCGCTAGCGCTGCTGTTGCTGCTGCCCGAGGCCGCCCCGGCCGGGTCTGCCCGGGCGGCTCGCGCGAGCGGATCCAAGGAAGCCTCGTCGGCCGACTCGTCTCGCGCCGGGGCTGAGACCGATTCGCTGCCGCTGGTGCTCGGGAACCCGGTCATGCTGGCGCGGAACGCCGCGGGTCCGGGCCGTGTGGTCGAGCCCTCGGGCGTGGCGGTCGACGCCTTCGGACGGGTCTACGTGAGCGATGCCGCGCTCCACCGGCTGCAGCGCTACGACGCGCGCGGCGCCTGGCTCGGCGAGAGCGGCGGGCTCGGCAGCGACCCCGGCCAGATGAGACACCCCGACGCCGTCACGACCCTCGGCACGCTGAGCGTGGCGGTGCTCGACGAGGGGAACCGCCGGGTCCTCTCGTACGACCTCTTCGGCCGACTCCAGAGCACGCTGATCTCCTTCGACGATCTCGAGGACGAGCTCGGGCGCCTCGACCCGGCCGATCTGGCCGCCGACCGGGGCGGCGCCGTCTACGTCGCGGACGCCGAGCGCGAGCGGCTGCTGGTGTTCGACTTCTCGGGGCGCTACCTGCGAACGCTGGGGGGACTCGGCACCAAACCCGGGGCGTTCCGCGGGCTCGCGGGCGTGGGCGTGTCGCGCCGCGCCGAGATCGTGACCGCCGAGCGGGCCAACGCCCGCGTCCAGCGGCTCGATGCCGGCGGCCGGGTGCTCGCCGCCTGGCCGATCCCCGCCACCGGGAGCTGGGGACGCCTGCCGGTGGCGGTCGATGACTCGGGCCGCGTGGCGGTGGCCGACGAGGCTTCCGGGAACCTGTGGGTGTTCGACGCCGGGGGCCGTCTCGTGGCCTCGCTTCGGGGTCTCGAGGGACCGCGATCGCTGGCTTTCGCGCGCGACGGGACCCTGCTGGTCGCCGAGGCGGCGAGCGGGAGGGTGCGGCGCTTCTCGCTGGAAGGCGATCCTCGGGGCGGCGCCGCGCGCGGAGAGTGATGAGACGCGGTGAGGTGGGCGCCGCGGCGGTGCTGCTCGCCCTCTCGCTCGCGCGCGGGGCGGGGGCCGCCGTGCAGGATCCGGGCTGCGGGCGGTTCGAGATCGTGGTGCGCGCCGCCACCCCGCTCTACCGTCTCCCGCACGCGTTCCTCCGCCCCGGCTCGGACTCGGCGTGGGTGAGGAGCCGTCCGTGGAGGCGCGGCACGGACTACGTGCTCGATGCCACGCGCGGTGTGTTCCGGGTGCTGGGCGATCCGGTGCCGGGCGACACGATCCACGTCGCGGCTTGCTGGCTGATCGATCCCCCGCCGCTCGAGCTCCAGCTCAACCGCTACCGGCCCGCTCCCGGGGTGGCGGCGGAGAGCGCCGGCGTGGCTCCGGCGGAGGCGGCGGCTCCCGTGCGCCCCGTCACGCGCCACGATCCGTCCACGGCGCCGGCCGGAGCCCAGCTCGCGCTCAGCGGGAACAAGACCATCGCCGTCGACTTCGGGTCCAACCAGGACGCGTTCCTGCGCCAGTCGCTGGACCTCGCGGTGAGCGGGACCCTCGCCCCGGGGGTCGAGCTCACGGGCGTCCTCTCGGATCGCAACACGCCTCTGACCGCGTCGGGGACCACGCAGGACCTGCAGGCGCTCGATCGCGTGCTGATCGAGCTCAAGGCGCCGCAGGGGGGCGCCTCGCTCGGGGACGTGCCGCTCGAGCTCACCCAGGGGGAATTCGCGCGGCTCGACCGCCGGCTCCAGGGAGTGCGCGGCGAATGGAGCATCGGGAGCTTCCAGGCCACGGCGGCCGCCGCCACCGCCCCCGGCGAGTACCACCGGCTCCAGCTCTTCGGGATCGAGGGCCAGCAGGGACCCTATCTGCTCACCGACCGCGACGGCGGCCTCGGCGTCTCGGTGGTGGCGGGGAGCGAGGTGGTGACGGTGGATGGCGAGCGCATGACCCGCGGCGAGAGCGCCGACTATTCCATCGACTACGAGCGTGCCCGCATCACCTTCACCAACCGCCGGCCGATCACGTCCGCGACCCGCATCACGGTAGAGTACCAGTACACGCTCAACCGCTATCGCAGGAGCCTGGTGGCCGCGGGGAGCCGCTGGCAGCAGGGCGCGCTCTCGGCGTTCTTCCAGGGCATGTCGGAGGGAGACGATCGCGGCCGCCCGCTCGACACCGTGCTGGATCCCTCGGACAAGGAACGGCTGCGCGCGGCCGGCGACTCGGCCGTGCGCGCCATCGGCGCCGGCGTGGCGGGCGGGGGAGGCGACTACGACACCGTGCGCGTCGCCCAGGGGCTCGCGTTCGCCTACGCCGGGCCCGACTCGGGCCAGTTCACGGTGCAGTTCGCGCGGGTCGGCGCCGGCGAGGGGGAGTACGCCGACTCGACCATCGTGGCCGGGCGCAGCGTGTATCGTTTCGTGGGCGCCGGGAACGGGGCCTACCGGGTCGGGCGCTCGCTGCCGCTGCCCGAGGCTCACCAGCTCCTGGCCGTGGGAGGGGGCGTCAGGCTCGGCGTGGCCGCTCTCGAGCTGGAAGGCGCGGCCTCGCGGCTCGACCACAACACCTTCTCGAGCCTCGACGATCGCGACGACCTGGGCGGGGCGGGGCGCGCCACGCTGCGACTCGAGGGGAAGCTCCCCGGAAGCCGCGCAGCCGTGAGCTCGGTGCTCCAGGCGCGCCTCATCGGGGATCGCTTCGCTCCCTTCGTGGCGCTGGAGCGGCCCTTCGCGGAGGAGGACTGGGGACTCGCGCCCGGCACGAGCCTCGACCACCAGCGGCGCGTGGACTGGACTGGCTCCCTGAGACCGGCCGGCGGCGGGGAGCTCGCCGCGCGCGCCGGGCGGCTCTCCATCCCGGGCGGCTTCACCTCGGTCCGGCGCGAGCTCGAATGGTCGCGGGACGGGCTGTTCTCGACCCACGCCCTGGTCTCGCGCTCCGAGGGAACCGGACGGGGCCTCAGGTTCGCCGACGGCGGTCGCGAGCGCGCGCGCCTCGACCTGAGGCTCCGGCTTCCATGGATCGAGCCGGCCCTGCTCGCCGAGTCGGACCAGCGGCGCTTCCCGAGCGACACTGGGCGGGTGGGCGAGCGCTTCCGCGAGGCGGGTCTCGAGCTCGCGAGTGGCCGGGCGGTCCCGTGGCGGCTGGTGGCCGGCCACACCGTGAGGCGCGACAGCCGGGCGGCCCCGGGCGGGTTCCTGGATCGCGGCCTCGCGCGCACCACCCGGGTCTCGCTCGAGGGCCCGGCCGAGCGCCGGCTGACGCTGGGGCTCTCCTACCAGCATCGCGAGGTCGAGCCGCTCGCCGACCTCTCGCGCTCGCGCAGCGACCTCGGCAACCTGAGCATGCGGGTCGAGGACCCCTCGCGCGGGCTGGGGGGACAGATGCACCTCGAGGTCACCGCGGAAGGGGAGAACCGGCGGGTGCGGAAGCTCACGCGGGTCGGCGCGGGGCTCGGCGCCTACGACTCGCTCGGCAACTACCTCGGGCACGGCGACTACGACCTCGCCCTGGTGGTGAGCCCGGAGCTGGATCGGGTCGAGCGCGCGGCGCTCAGCACCCTGATGACCTGGCGCTTCGGAAGCTCCGAGGCGTGGCGCGGCTCGCGCATCGAGTTCGATTTCGAGTCCGACGCCCGGCGCCGCGGCAAGCTGAGGCTCGGCGATCCGGTGGTGCCCCCGGGCGCGGTGTTCACCGATCCGGGGCTCACGCGCGGGAGCGTGCTCCAGCGCCTCGAGGTCGAGTTGGCACCCGGATCGCGGGCGAGCAACCTCAGGGCTCGCGCCGAGCGCCGCGTCACCGCCGACCGCACGTTCGAGAACTTCTCCCAGGCCCTCGACGATCGGTCGTTGACGCTCACCTGGCGGACCCGGCCGCTCGGGGTGCTCTCGACCGCGCTGGAAGGCCGCTCGCGGCGCCAGATCGCGGCGCAGACGGTGCTCCAGGGAGCGGCGCTGCGACGCGCGCTCGGCGAGAGCGGTGTCAGGGGCGAGGTCGTCTACACGCCGCACTCGAGGCTCCGGGCCGCCGCCGAGATCGACGCCTCGTGGGATCGTCTCGAGGGTCAGATCGAGGCCACCCGCACCGTGCGGCTCGGGCCCGACGTCGGGGTTCAGGTCGGGAGCGGGGGCCACCTTGAGGTCTCGGCCCGCCGCGCCTTCGTGGGCGGCGCGGCACCGCTGGGGCTCCTGCCGACCGCCGATCCGATCGGGCCGCCGCGCTGGGAGGCCTCGACCCACCTCGACCACCGGGTGCGCGAGAGCGCCACCCTGGGGCTCTCCTTCACGGTGACCGATCGGCCGGGCCGCCGCACGCAGTCCACCGGGCGCGCCGAGCTGAGGGCCTACTTCTGATGCGGCGCCAGGCTCCCGTTCTGACCCTGGCCCTCCTGTCGCTGCTCGGCCGGCCCGAGGCGAGCGGGGCGGAGGCACGGCTCGTCTACCGCGGGTCGGCGCTCTCGGCTCACGAGGTCGAGGGGCTGGCGCGGGCGGCGCTTCGCGCGCCGCGCGACTCGAGCGCGCTCCGCGAGCTCCTCGGCACCCTGGTCTCGCGGCTCGAGGACCAGGGCTACCTGGACGCGCGCGCCACGGCGGCCTGGGATTCCTCCGCGCCCCAGAGGCTCGGAATCGAGGTGAGCGAGGGCCCGCGTCTCAGGATCGCGCGGGTCGTGCTGCGCGCTCCCTCGGCCGGGGATTCCGTGACCCTCGCGCGCGCCCTCGGGCTCGGCCCGGGGGCCTGGGCATCGCCCCGCCGGGTCGGCGAGCGCGTGGCGCAGGCTCTCTCCGGCGTGGTCGGGCAGGGTTACGCCTACGCGCTGCTCGGCGTCTCGGCCTGGGAGCAGGACTCCGCCGGAGTGGGGCTGACGTTGAGCGGAGGACTCGGACCGCGCGTGACCATCACGGAGGTGCGGTTCCCGGGCCTCGCCGTGACCCAGCGCCGGGTGGTGGAGAAAGCGATGGGGCGGCTGGTCGGAGTCCCGTACAATCCCTCGGCCGCCGAGGAAGCCCGCGGGCGGCTCGCCCAGCTCGGGCTGTTCCGGAGCGTGGCCTGGGAGGGACTCGAGGGCGAGGGGGACTGGAGCCGGGGTCATCTCGTCTACCGCGTCGAGGAGCCGCGCTACAACCGCTTCGAGGGGGCGGTGGGATCCCAGGGCGACGCGGGCGTGGTGGGGCTCGCGAACCTCGAGCTCGGCAACCTGCTCGGCACCGGGCGGGCCACGCGGCTGGGGTGGGAATCGCGCGGTCACGGGGTGACGCTGTTCTCCGCCCGCTACGCGGAGCCGCTGTTCCTGGGGGCGCCGCTCCGGCTCGAGGGAGCGCTCGAGCAGCAGGTGGAAGACACGCTCTACGTGCGGACCCGCTGGGGGGGCCGGGCGCGCTACGCGCTGGGCGGCCAGGACCGGGTCGAGGCCGGCTACGAGGAGGAGCGAGTGGTGGCGGCGCACGCCGAGGTCGAGGAGGCGCAGCTCCAGAGCACGATCTTCGCGCTCGAGCGCGACGCGCGCGATCGGCCCGCCGCACCGCGGCGCGGCTCGCGCGTGCGGGTGGAGGCGAGCCAGACCTTCAAGGCCGAGCACCTGCGACCGCCAGGCCGCCGCACCGCGCGCGCCAGCGCCGTGGAGCTCCAGAGCGAGTGGCATCACCCGCTCGCCGGTACGGCCGGGCTGGCGGTCGAGGTCCACGCGGCGGGGCGCTTCAGCTCGCAGCGCGTGCTGCCGCGCTTCGAGCGTTACGCGCTCGGCGGAGCGCAGAGCCTGCGGGGCTTCGACGAGGGGCAGTTCCGGGTCGACCGCTACGCGCTCTCACGCGCCGAGTGGCGATGGTTCCTGGGTGCGCGCGCGGCGCGCGCGTTCCTGTTCTGGGACCACGCCTGGTCGGCGGCCCGCGAGATGTCGCCGGCGGGCGGGGACCGTCTCGAGGTCTCGAGCCGCGACGGCCTGGGCTTCGGGCTCAGGCTCGAGGCGGCGGGCGGCCTGGTGGGGCTCGACTACGGGCTCGCGGCCGGCCGGCCGCCGGTCGAGGGCAAGATCCACCTCCAGCTCGTCACCACGTTCTGATGTCTCTCGCCGGCCAGGTCCACGAGCTGCTCGCCCCGGGGGGCCCGATCGCGGCGCGCTGGCGCCGCTACGAGGAGCGGCCTTCCCAGCGGGAGCTGGCGGGCGAGATCGCGGAGGTGCTGGAGCACGGGGGCGTGCTGCTGGCCGAGGCGGCGACCGGGCTCGGCAAGTCGCTGGCCTACCTGCTGCCGAGCGTGCTCCTGGCGGCGCGGGAAGACCGGCGCGTGGTGGTGGCGACCTGCACGCGCTCGCTCCAGGACCAGCTCTACGAGCGCGATCTCCCGGCGTTGCTCGGCGCGCTGCGACTCGACCTCCGCTACGTGCGCCTCAAGGGCAAGCAGAACTACGTCTGCCCGCGACTGCTCGAGGTGGTGGAGGGGCGCGGGCCGGAAGAGAGCCGGATGCTCGACCAGCTTCGCTCCTGGGCGGCGCGCGACCCGGAGGGCGACCTGGACCGTTTCGCCGCCGACGACGCCGAGGCGTTCCGGCGGCTGCGCGCGCGGGTGTGCGCCGACCCGATGGCGTGCTCGGCCCAGACCTGCCGCCGCGGCCGGGAGTGCTTCTGGATGCGGGCGCGCCGCCAGGCGGGCCAGGCCCCGCTGGTGGTGGCGAACCACGCGCTGCTGGCGCTCTCGGGAGAGCGCGAGGGCCTGCTGCCCGATTTCGACCTGCTGGTGGTGGACGAGGCCCACCGGCTGGAAGGCGTGCTGCTCGCCCAGCTCGAGCGCTCGGTGTCGCGCCACCGCATCGAGGAGGCGCTGCGGCTCGTCGGAAGCGGGCGCGCCGCTCCGTCCGGCCCCCGGGCGGCGGGGGGCCTCGCGGCGCGGCTCGAAGGCTACGGCTTGCCGCTGCTCGAGGCCGGCGACCCACGCGGCATCGGGGTCGAGGAGATCCGCTCGCTGGCCCGGCGCGTCTCGGAGTGTCGCGAGGACGCCGAGGCATTGTTCCGGCGCCTCGAGCCCCGCGGGCCCCGCCACGCGCTCTACGGCGCGCGCGAGCGCTACCGCACGGCGGGCGAGCTCCTGGGGTCCGACCTCGGCGTTCTCGAGGCGGTGCTGTCGCACTGCTCGCACTTCGCCCGCACGCTGGGACGCTTCGCCCAGCGGCTGGGAGCGCCGGGCGCCAGCGCGGCGGCGTCGGAGCTCGGGGCCGAACTCGAGCAGGTGAGCGCGCGCTTCGCCTCGCTCGGCCAGGACCTCGAGCATCTGGCCGAGGCGCGCGAGCCGGGGTGGGTGTACTGGCGCACCGCCGGAGGCCGCGGCCTCGAGCTCCACGGGGCACCGGTCACGGTGGGGCCGCACGCGCGGCGGCTGGTGCTCTCCCGCGCGCACGCCGCGATCCTGGCCTCGGCCACGCTGGCGAGCGGCGGCGACTTCGCGTTCGTGGCCGAGCGGCTGGGGCTCGGGGAGGAATGGGGCGTGCCCTACCTGGTGGTCTCTCATCCCTCGCCGTTCCCGCTCGCGCAGCAGATGCGGGTGGTGGTGTTCGACGGCGGGGCCGAGGAGGCGGCGAGCGTGGCGGAGCTGGTGGCCGAGCTGGCGCGAGCCACCGGGCGCAACCAGCTGGTCCTCTTCACCGCCCACGAGCGCCTGCGCCGCGCCCGCGAGATGCTGCGCGAGCTCCTGCCGCCCGGGCGGCTCCTCCTGGCACAGGAGTGGGACGGTCCGGCGGGGATTCTCTCCGAGCGCTTCCGCCTCGAGCGCGGCGCGATCTTGCTCGGGGTGCAGAGCTTGTGGGAAGGTGTCGACTTTCCTGGAGAAACCCTCGAGATCGTGGTGGTCGCGAAGCTCCCGTTCTCGGTGCCCGACGATCCGATGGTCGAGGCGCGAGGCGAGCGCCTGCGCGAGCGCGGTCTCGATCCATTTCATCACGACGTGGTACCCGAGGCGGTGCTGCGGTTCCGCCAGGGGATCGGCCGGCTGATCCGGCGGGCCGACGACCGCGGCGTGCTGGTGGTGTGCGATCCGCGGCTCCAGTCGGCTTCCTACCGGAAGCCGTTCCTGGAGGCGCTCCCGGTGGCTCCGGTGGTGATGCGCGACAAGCGTGCGGTGGCGCTCGAGGCCGCGCGCTTCTTCGGCGATGCGGTTCCGGTGGAGGACAAGGCTTGATCGAACTGGGCCAGACGCCGCTGACACTCGCGGACGTGGTCGAGGTGGCCCGCGCGGCATCTCCGGGCCAGGCGGCGGCGGGAGCGGGGGTGCGGATCCGGCTTC
>VBOT01000112.1 GCA_005893225.1 Candidatus Eiseniibacteriota bacterium | reverse complement strand
CCGTGGTGGAGCGGGCGCTCGAGCGCGGCGAGGCGATCTACGGCGTCACCACGGGTTTCGGCGACCTCAAGGACAAGCGGATCCCTTCCGACCAGGTGAGGACGCTGCAGCTCAACCTGCTGCGCTCGCACGCAGCCGGCGTCGGAGCGGTGGCCCCTCGCGACGTGGTGCGGGCCATGCTGCTCCTGCGCGCCGCCTCGCTGGCGCAGGGATACTCGGGGTGCCGCCCCGATCTGGTCGACGCCCTGGTGGCCATGCTCGAGCAGGACGTCACCCCGATCGTGCCGCTCGAGGGTTCGGTCGGAGCCTCGGGGGATCTGGCGCCGCTCGCTCATCTTGGGCTGGTGCTGGTCGGGGAGGGGGAGGCGTGGCTCGGCGTCCGGCGCATGCCGGCCGGTCTGGCGCTCCGCGGCGCGGGGCTCCAGCCG
>VBOT01000111.1:13474-17258 GCA_005893225.1 Candidatus Eiseniibacteriota bacterium | reverse complement strand
AGCACGAGCAGGCGGTGGCGGCCCTCAGCCAGGGGCTCAAGTGGGGTCCCAAGTGGCGGCCCAAGTTCCTGGTCGCCCTCGGCGACGCGGAGCTGGCCCGCGACTCGCTGCGCGACGCGAGCATCTATTACACGCGCGCCCGCGAGGATGCCCCAGACGATCCGACGCCGCGGCGGGCGCTGGGGGACTTCTACATCAAGCGCGGCACCTACGAGCTCGCGATCCCCGAGTATCAGGCGGCGATCGAGAAGGACAGCACCGACGTCGAGCTTCACTATTCACTGGGCCAGGCGCTGTTCTATACCCAGCGCTACAACGACGCCCTGGAGGAGTACAAGCGGGTGGCGGCGATGGATCCCGACTTCGCCCCGGGCCAGCTCGCGCTCGGAGACCTCTACTACCGCTCGGGCGGGGCGGACCGGCGCCGCTACCTGGACGCCCGCGCCCCGCTCGAGAAGTACACCCAGCTCGCGCCCAGCGATCCCAAGGGGTGGAGCCTGCTGGGGCGCGACTACGCCCAGCTCGCGATGAAGGACGAGGCCCTCGCGGCCATGAACAAGGCCGAGCAGCTCGGCGACAAGAGCAAGGAGATGTACACCATCCGGGCGCGCATCGAGGTCGACCGCAAGGACTGGAACGCCGCCCTGGCCGACTACGATCGCGGCGAAGCTGCGCCCGAGGACCTGCTGCGGATCGCGCAGGTGCTGGTCTTCCAGGGCAACAACGCGCGGGCCGAGTCCCTCTACCGCTCCATCGTCGCCCAGGACTCGACCAGCGGGAGCGCCAAGTTCGCTGTCAACGAGCTCGGCAAGCTCCGATTCCGCGTGAAGGATTATCCGGCAGCGGTGGCCCTGTTCCAGCGGCGAATCGCGCTTGACCCCAGCAACGACGAGGCTTACTACTATATCGGCCTGTCGTACAAGGAGATGAAGCAGTACCCGGAGGCTCTGGATGCCCTGCGGCGGGCGGCCGAGCTGGGAGAGGGCAAGTTCGATCGCCACTTCTGGCTCGGAATCATGTACGCGCAGGTGGACTCGGTGGCGGGGGCGCGTCTCGAGCTCGGCCGGGCCATCGAGCTGGACTCCACCGGAACCAACAAGAACACCGGGGTGGCGCTCCGGCAGCTCGGCTTCTACAAGCTGCTCGATCGTGACTACCCGGAGGCGATCAAGATGCTGGAGCGGGCGGTCGCGATCAACGACAAGGACAGCCAGGCCTGGGTGTGGCTGGCGCAGGGCTATCAGAACTCGGGAAACCGGTCGAAGGCCTGCGAAGCCTACGGTCGGGTGTTGGATCTGGATTCCAGCCAACCCGATGCGCTGAAGGGCAAGAAGGTCCTGGGATGCGGAACCGCCACGCGGGGAGGAGCGCCATGAAGCAGCGCCAAGTCGGGAACGTCGCGATCCTGTCGCCCAAGGGCTACTTGACGGGCGGGGACGAGACGGAGGAGCTGGAACAGACCATCAAGAACCTGGGGGAGTCGGGGAACAAGCACCTGATCATCAACCTGGCCGAGACCCAGCATCTCAACTCGACGGCGCTCGGCGTGCTGATCTCGGCGCACTCGAACTACGTGCGGCGCGGCGGCCAGATGAAGTTGTGCTCCGTGGACAAGCGGATCGAGAACATCTTCGTGATCACGAAGCTCTCCCTGGTCTTCGACGTGTATCCGAGCGAAGAGCAGGCGCTCGCGAGCTTCGCTGAGCGCGAATCGGTTTGAGGCACGCCGTGGCGCTCCTGGCCAGCCGTGGGCACCCGATGAGGGCGGTCTTCCGGGACCGGGGACAGACCGCGTCCCTCACGGGGGTGCGCTCGGGCCGGGCGGCGCCTCCGAACACACAACCGTCCGGCCGCCGACCTGAGCGGCGGCGGGACAGGGAGGAAAGCTAGGACCATGAGCCGTTTCATCGTTCCGCTGGGGTTCATCCTCGCCGCCGGGATCGCGACCGGGATCTACGTGCTGCTGCCCACGATCGGTCCGGTGGGCGAGCAGATGTTCAAGGGCGGCCCGCTGGTCGCGGCCCTGATCCTGCTCATCATCCTCCAGACCGCCTTCATCATCGAGCGGATCTGGAGCCTCAAGAAGGCGCAGGGGCGTGGCCCGCTGCCCGACTTCCTCATCGGCGTGCGCAAGCGCCTCCACACCGGCGACGTCGCGGGCGCCATCGAGATGTGCTCCCAGCAGCGCGGCTCGGCTGCCAACGTGATCCGTGCCGGCCTCCAACGGTACCAGGATCTGCGCACCGAGGGGGCCACCAAGGAGAAGATCGTGGCCGAGACCCAGGCCGCGATCCAGGAGGCCAACGGTCTCGAGGTCCCGCTCCTGGAGCGCAACCTGATCGCGCTCTCGACCATCGCCTCGATCGCCACCATGGTGGGACTGCTCGGCACGGTGATCGGGATGATCCGGTCGTTCGCGGCCCTCGGCCATACCGGTTCGGTGGACGCCCAGCAGCTCGCGATCGGGATCTCGGAGGCGCTGGTGAACACGGCCGGCGGCCTGATCGCGGCGATCTCGGGGATCGTGGCCTACAACGTGTTCGTGACCCGGGTCGACAACTTCAACTACATGATGGACGAGGCTTCGTACGAGGCCGTCCAGCTCCTGGCGGCGTCGACCACGGAGAAGAAGTTCTAGGGGACTCCCGGCCATGCTCAAGAAAAAGCGCCGCATCGGGATCTCGATCGACATGACGCCGATGGTCGACGTGGCGTTCCTGCTGCTGATCTTCTTCATGTGCACGACACAGTTCAAGCCACCCGAGAGGGACAAGATCACCCTTCCGGAGTCCAACTCGGAGGCCAAGTCGCCGGAGTCGGACATCATCACCATCGCGGTGACGGCGCCCAAGCCGGAGCGCGGCAACCAGCCGCTGGTCCGGGTGATCTACCGGAAAGGCGGCCAGGAGGTGTCCCAGGAGCTGGCGCCGGATGTGGTCAAGACCGACATGGGCTTGCTGCTGTCCAATGCCCGCGCCGCGAACCCGGCGGCGCGCATGATCGTCAAGATGGACAAGGACGCCCCCTACGGGGTCATGGCCGACCTGATGCCCGCCCTGCAGCAGGCCAAGGCCCCGCGCTTCAACGTCCAGACCGAGCTGGAGGGTTCGGGCGGGATGTTCGGGAAGAAGAAGTGACGCGCCGGACAACGAAGAGGAGGTGAGCCTCGATGGGAGCGGTCGACACCCCACAACCTAGGGCCGGCAAGAAGAAGGGCCACGGTTTCCACCGCCCCAAGCGCCGCGTGGGGGTCCGCATCGACATGACCCCGATGGTGGACGTGGCGTTCTTGCTGCTGATCTTCTTCATGGTGACCACGGTGTTCCGGACCCCGCAGGCGCTCGAGATCAACCTGCCGCCCGACGAGAACAAGAAGGTCGAGGTCGCGCAGTCCAAGGTCCTGAGCGTGCGCGTGCTGCCCGACGAGCGGGCTTACTGGAAGCGCGGCACCGACCCGTGGGCGCGGACCGCCGTCGGCCAGCTGGCCACGGTCTTCAGGTCGTTCCGGGGCAACAAGGACCTGGTGGTGGTGATCAAGATCGACCGGGACGCGAAGTTCAACAACATGGTCAACATCATCGACGAGCTCGATCTCGCGAGCCTCACGCGGTTCTCGCTGGGGACCCTGACGCCCGACGAAAAGAAGGAGGTCGAGACGCTGTGAAGGCGCCCTCGATTTCGCTCTACCAGTTCATGCCCTACGGGGCGCCCGAGCTCAAGGAAGTCGCTCGCCGGTACATGGTGCGGGCGGTGCTGGTGGGGAGCGCGATCTGGCTCGTGGTGT
>VBOT01000111.1:11506-13429 GCA_005893225.1 Candidatus Eiseniibacteriota bacterium | reverse complement strand
CGTGGTGGTGGTGCCCTACCGCGAGCTCGCCGCCCCTCCGCCGCTGACCCCGAACGAGCCGCCTCCCCAGGTGGCGATCGCGCAGCCGGTGGCCCCGCCCACGGCGGCGGTGCCGGTGCCGGTGCCGGACGCCGAGGCGCCCCCCGAGCAGACCGTCGCCTCGCAGGAAGAGATCGCCGCCAACACGCCGGGTGTCGAGAGCGAGGGGGACAAGATCGTGGTGGCGCCCCCCGCCGAGGAAGAGCTGCCGAAGTTCGGCGAGTACGTCTACGTCGAGGAGCTTCCGGAGGCGATCACCAAGGTCACGCCGGCCTACCCCGACATCGCCCGCGAGGCGGGCGTGGACGGAACGGTGATGGTGCAAGCCCTGGTGGGCAAGGACGGCCACGTCAAGGACACTCGCGTGGTGAAGTCGATCCCCATGCTCGACACATCGGCGGCGGCGGCCGTGAAGCAGTGGGTGTTCAAGCCGGCGCCCTCCAACAACAAGCCGGTGGCGGTGTGGGTGGCGGTGCCGGTCAAGTTCAGCTTGCACTAGCCAAGCCGCCGAAGAGGCCCCGGCGCGGGCTTCGCGCGGCCCCGCTCCGCGCCCGGGCAACCTTTTCCCGCGCCCGTCCCGCTCGATTTGACCCGGGAGCGGGCCCGTTCATAAGCTCCGGTGCGTTTCATCCTCAACGCCCCTGAACCCCGCTGGAGAAGATGCATGGACACCACCCTGCCGCTGGAGGCGGCGCCGGTCTCCGAGCGCCCCCGCACGCTGTCGCTGCTCGAGCGCAGCCTCGCCGTCTTCGTTCGCCCCGCCCAGGCCTGGACCGGGCTCGCCGAGCGGGCCCAGTGGTGGTTCCCCTTGTTGGTGATGGTGGCGATCGTGACCCTTTCGTCGCTGGCGCTGTTCCAGCGAGCGCTGGTCCCGATGATGATGGAGCAGATGGAGCAGCAGGCGCAGAACGGGCAGATGAGCCAGGACCAGCTCGATCGCATGGAGCGCACCATGAGCGGACCGGTCGGGATGGCGATCAGCATCGGGCCGCAGGCGGTGTTCTTCCCCGTCCTCACCCTCGTGATGGCGCTCCTCATCTGGTTCGGCGTGGGCTTCGTGCTCGGGACCAACATGAAGTATCGTCTCGCGCTCGAGGTGGCGTGCTGGTCCTGGTTCATCAAGATCCCCGAGTACTTCCTGGCCACCGCTCTCGGCTGGATCAAGGAGACCATGCGGGGCGTGCACGTGGGCTTCGGGATCCTGCTCCCGGACATGGACCCGCCGTCCAAGCTGCACGTCGCACTCGGGGTGCTGCTCGACGGCCTCGGGCCGCTCGCGATCTGGTACGTGGCGGTGGGCATCCTCGGCGCGGCGGCGCTCTCGGGAGCGCCCCGGAAGTCGGTCGCCTGGGTGCTGAGCGCCCTGTACCTTGTGGTCCTCGCGCTGGTCGCGGCCTTCGCCGCGCTGCTCACACCGTCGGCGTAGCCGCGCTTCCGGTCCTGAAACTCCCCCCGGCGCCAGCGCGTAGAGTGCATGACGTTCGCGGTCGGGCCGCGGGGCTCAATCCACGGAGGAAGTACATGACGAGGCTGGGGCGAACGATCTTGATCATGGGCGGGGCGTCGGTCGCGATCCTTTGGGCTCGACCGGGAAGGGCGGAGCTTCTGACCGCGGATCGGGCGGTCCAGATCGCGCTCCAGAAGAGCACTCCGGTGATCAACGCCGAGGCGACGGTGCGGGACGCCCGGGCGGGCCTCTACAGCGCCTATTCGGGGGTCCTGCCGCGGGTCGAGGCCGATTTCACCCGTGCCGGGCAGCGCCTGGAGCGCCGGACCGGGAGCCAGCTCTTCGGCAGCGTGGTCACGCCCTCCGTCACCACCGACAACGAGTCCTACAGCTCGACCCCCTCGGTCTCGGGCTCCTGGTCGCTGTTCAACACCTCG
>VBOT01000111.1:0-11494 GCA_005893225.1 Candidatus Eiseniibacteriota bacterium | reverse complement strand
CCGCCCGGCTCGGGCTCAAGGCGGCGCGGCTGCGCCAGAGCGCCACCCGGCAGGAGGTGGCGTTCGACACCCGCCGCCAGTTCTACCAGGTGGTGCAGTCGGTCCGCCTCGCCGACGTCGCCACCGGCGCCCTGCGGCTCGCTCGCGACGACGAGCGGCGGGTGAGGGCGCTGTTCGAGGTGGGCTCGGTGTCCAAGAGCGACGTGCTCAAGGCCCAGGTCCGCACCGCCCAGAGCCAGCTCGACTCGCTCACCGCGTACCAGGCGGTGATCAACCAGCGCATCTCGCTGGCCGAGCTCATGGGGCTGCGCGAGTCCGAGCTCGCCGAGGTGGACACCGTGCTCACCGCCGAGGTTCGCGACTACGAGGAGGGCGCGCTGGTCGCGGAAGCTGCCAAGGCACGGCCCGACTTGAAGGCCGTCGACGCCGAGTGGCGGGCGGCGCGCGCGGCGGTGCTCTCGGCGCGGCTCTCGCGACTGCCCTACGTGACCGTGTCCAGCTTCATCGACTTCAGCCCCAGGAGAACGTTCACCCAGAAGAGCTTCGGGACCTTCTACATTCTGGGTCGCGAGCATGGCGACCATACCCCTGACGACTACATCGTGCGCGACACCCTCGGAACCGTCATCGATCCCGTCACCACCGGCCGGAGCCAGACCGACCGGACCTTCGGCGGCCAGATCGCCCTCACCTGGGACCTCTTCAACGGCTTCGCCACCGACTCGCGGATCGCCTCGGCGCGGGCGCGGCTGCTGCGGGCCGATGAGGCTCGCAACGCCCTGAACCGCAACCTGGAAGCCGAGGTCCATCAGGCGCTGCTCGCCTACCGCGAGGCGGCCGAGCGTGGCCGGGTCGCGACCAGCTCGGTGGAGTCCGCCACCGAGAACCTCAAGCTCACCCAGCAGAAGTACAACGTCGGCTCGTCCACGATTCTCGACCTGATCGACGCCCAGGTGCAGCTCCAGCGGGCGCAGAGCGACCGGGTCACGGCGCTCGCCGGCCTCCGCGTGGCGGAGGCGCAAATCGAGATGGTTCGCGGGCGCGAATGAGACCGGGAGGAGACCCCAGACACCCATGAAGAAGAAATGGCTGTGGCTCGGGCTCGGCGCGGCGGTGGTGATCGGCCTGTTCGCGATCGGGATCGCCAAGAACGCGCAGGGTAAGGTGCAGGCGGTGCAGCTCGCGCGGGTTCGGATGGAGGACATCACCTCGCGGGTGCGGGCGCCGGGGAAGATCGAGCCCATGACCCAGATCAAGGTGAGCGCCGACATCCCGGGCAAGATCGTTCGCCTGGCCGTCAAGGAGGGCGACTCGGTGCGCCGCGGCCAGCTCCTGCTCCAGATCGACGACGCCCAGTACCGGGCCAACTACGACCAGGCCGCGGCCGCTCTGGCCAGCGCCCGGGAGCACCAGAGCGAGGCGGAGAACGACTTCAAGGTGATCGAGGCAAACCACCAGCGGCAGAAGGCGCTGTTCGAGAAGAGCCTGCTGTCCCAGGCGGAATGGGACCAGGCCAACACCACCTACGACAGGGCGCGGATCGCCGTGGCCACCGCCCGCCAGGAGGTGGCCCGCGCCCGGGCGGCGCTGGAGGGGGCGCGAGACAACCTCTCCAAGTGCCGGTTCGTCGCCCCCATCGACGGGGTGGTGAGCGCGCTCAACGTCGAGCAGGGCGAGATCGTCATCACCGGGACCATGAACAACCCGGGCACCCAGATCCTGGTGGTCTCGGACCTGTCGCGCATGCTGGTGCGCGCCGACGTGGACGAGACCGACGTGGTGGACATGAAGCTCGGCCAGAAGGCCAAGATCACGGTGGACGCCATTCCCGACACCTCGTTCGTGGGCACGGTGACCGAGATCGGCAACACCGCCAAGCGCTCCACCACCGCCACGGTCGAGGGCCAGACCAACTTCGAGGTCAAGGTGGTGTTCGACCAGGACGTTCCCCAGATCCGGCCCGGGATGACGGCCGATGTCGAGGTCGAGACCGCGACCCGGCCGCACACCAAGGGAGTCCCGATCCAGGCGGTGGTGGTGCGCACCCAGCGCGAGCTGGAGCGCGCCGGGCGCAAGGGGGTCAAGCCGCGCCGCTTCAAGGGCAGCGACGCCATCGCGGCGGAGGACGACACCATCGGCCGCAAGGAGAAGGAGATCACGGGAGTGTTCGTGGTGCGCGACGCGGTCGCCAGGTTCGTCCCGGTGCGCACCGGGATTGCCAGCGAGACGATGATCGAGATCTTCGGCAACCTCAACCCCGGCGAGAGCGTCGTGGCCGGACCGTACAAGGCTCTGCGCGAGCTCAAGCCCGAGACGCGGGTCAAGCAGGAGGTGGCCGGACGACGCGTGAAACGATGAGGCAGCGATGCTGATCTTGATCCGCGGACTGCAGCGCTTCTACCAGGTCGGCGCCGAGCAGGTCCACGCGCTGAACGGGGTGGACCTCGACATCGAGGCCAACGAGTACGTCGCGATCATGGGCCCCTCGGGCTCGGGCAAGTCGACGCTCATGAACCTGATCGGCTGCCTCGATTCGCCCACCGGCGGCTCCTACACGCTCAAGGGCCAGGAGATCGGGAAGCTCTCCGACGACGAGCTGGCGCGCATTCGCAACCAGGAGATCGGGTTCGTGTTCCAGACCTTCAACCTCCTGCCGCGGGCCGACGCCCTGCACAACGTCGAGCTGCCGCTGGTCTACGCCGGGGTCAAGCACGAGGAGCGCCGCCGGCGCGCCAAGGAGGCGCTCGAGCTGGTGGGGCTCGGCGACCGCATGAAGCACAAGCCCAACGAGCTGTCCGGCGGCCAGCGCCAGCGGGTGGCGATCGCCCGCGCGCTCGTCAACCGGCCGAGCATCATCCTGGCCGACGAGCCGACCGGGAATCTCGACACCGCCACCGGCGAGGAGATCATGGCGGCGTTCGCGAACATCTGGCGCCAGGGCAACACCGTGATCCTGGTGACGCACGAGGCCGACATCGCCGCCCACGCCCGGCGCACGGTGAGGATGCGCGACGGCAAGATCGAGAGCGACCGGAAGAGCCCGCTCCAGGCCGCCGCCGCCACCTCGCCATGAACCTGCGCGAGAGCGTCGGGATCGCCCTGGGCGCGGTGCGAGCCAACAAGCTGCGCTCGTTCCTCACGCTGCTCGGCACCATCATCGGCGTGATGTCGGTGATCGCGGTGCTGTCGTTCGTGGAGGGCCTGAACCGCTTCGTCTCTCAGAAGCTGTTGAACGCCGGCGCCAACGTGTTCTGGGTCGATCCCTACGGGTTCGTGACCAGCCAGGAGGCGTGGGACAAGGTCAAGAACAACCCTCGAATCACGCTGGAGGACGCCGACGCGCTGCGCCTCTCGGTGCCTCATGCCGCGCTGGTGGTGGCCCAGGCGGACGCCCGCACGACCTCGCGCTACCGCAACAAGGAGGTGAAGGGGGTGAACGTCCGCGGGCGCGGCCCCGGCTACGAGCAGGTGGAGGACCTGATGCTCGCCCTGGGCCGCCAGCTCACCGAGGACGACGACCAGCGCCACCGGCTGGTGTGCGTGATCGGCTCGGAGGTGGCCGAGGAGTTGTTTCAAGGGCTCGACCCGCTCGGCCGTCGCATCCGGCTCGGCGCCGAGACCTACGAGGTGGTGGGGGTGACCGAGCCCAAGGGCAAGCTGTTCGGGCAGAGCCAGGACCGTTTCGCGGCCATCCCGATCCACACCTTCCAGAAGTTCAAGAGCGAGCGCGCCTCGATCCAGATCGGGGTCAAGAGCCTGGACCAGGCGTCCATGCCGGTGGCGCAGCAGGAGTGCCGCAACATCCTGCGCGGGCGCCGGCACCTGCGGCCCGGACAGCCCGACAACTTCGGCATCACCACCTCCGAGAACGTGATGGAGCTCTACCGGAACCTCACCGGCGGCATCTTCGTGGTCACGATCGGGGTGGCGGCGATCTCGCTGCTGGTCGGGGGGATCGTGATCATGAACATCATGCTGGTCTCGGTCACCGAGCGCACCCGCGAGATCGGCGTGCGCAAGGCGATGGGCGCCCGGCGGCGCGACATCCTCTCCCAGTTCCTGGTCGAATCCACAACGCTCTCGCTGAGCGGCGGGCTGATCGGCATCGTGGGGGGCGTCGGGCTCGCGTTGCTCGCCGGGGCGTTGAGCCCGCTGCCCACCGCCGTCAGCGGCCCCGCGATCTTCCTCGGCATCGGCATGTCCGTCGGGATCGGGATGTTCTTCGGCTCCTACCCGGCCTGGCGCGCGGCCCGGCTCGACCCGATCGAAGCCCTGCGCTACGAGTGACCCGTGAACCTGTTCCTGCTGCGCGAGACCCTGGGCATGGCGGCGCGCGCGCTGATCGCGAACCGGCTGCGCTCCTTGCTGGCGCTGCTCGGGATCGTGATCGGCGTCGGCACCGTGATCGGGATGGTCGCCCTCATCAACGGCTTCCAGCGCTCGTTCAAGCAGAGCATCCAGTCGTTCGGCAACAACACCATCTACATCCGCCGCATCCGCCCCGGCATCCAGTTCTCCGACGACGTGCCGGACAGCCTCAAGCAGCGCAAGGCTTTCTCCATGGACGACGCGCGGGCGATCCTCGCCAGCGCCCCGGCGGTGCGGGCGATCGCCCCCTTCAAATGGGCGTTCCAGGACATCAAGCTCAGCCGCGGCGACAAGAGCACGCGCGGGACGTTCTGCTTCGGGACCAACCAGGACTACCTGACCACCCACGGATACGACCTCGAGCGCGGGCGGTTCTTCACCGAGGAGGAGGTCGAGCGGCGCGCCAACGTGGTGGTGCTCGGCAAGGACACGCGCGAGGCGCTGTTCGCCGACGCCTCGGGCATCGGGCGCCTGGTGCACCTCAACGGCATCCCGTTCACGGTGATCGGCGAGTACCGGTCCAAGGGCCGGATGCTGGGAAACAACTTCGACGAGGTCGCCACCATCCCCTACAGCGTCATGGACAAGTACTTCGCCGCGCCCGAGAACGCCCCGATCTGGTTCCCGAAACGGGGCGAGTTGTTCCTCGACGCGATCGCCACTTCCCCGGAGGAGGGCGACATCGCGCAGCAGCAGATCATTGAGCTCCTTCGCATTCGGCGGCACCTGCCGAGCAACAAGGGGAACAACTTCGTGGTCTTCACCGACGACGCGTTCCTGTCGCTCTACAACGCGGTGACCGGAGGGATCTTCGCCTTGATGGCCCTGGTCTCGTTCGTGTCGCTGTTCGTGGGCGGCATCGGCATCATGAACATCATGCTCGTGGCGGTGACCGAGCGGACGCGCGAGATCGGCGTGCGCAAGGCGCTGGGCGCCCCCCGGAAAGCTATCCTGACCCAGTTCATGATCGAGGCGGTGGTGCTCACCGCCACCGGGGGGGTGATCGGGATCCTGCTCGGCGCCGGGATCTCGTGGGCGATCCACGCCGCGAGCAAGATGCCGACCTTCGTGTCGCTGTGGTCGGTGATCGTGGGGCTCGTGGTCTCGGCCGTGGTGGGGGTGTTCTTCGGCCTTTTTCCCGCCATGCGCGCCTCCCGGCTCGACCCCGTCGACTCGCTGCGCTACGAATGAGGGGGCGGGAGAGCTCGCGGGGCCGGCGGGCGCCCCCGGGACCGCCGCCCCGCCGCGACTCCTCTCCGGCGGCCGCTCTTCGCGTCTCCACCTGACATGAACCCCCGGGAGAGCGTCGGCATCGCGCTCGATGCGCTCCGCGCCAACAAGCTCCGCTCGTTCCTCACCCTGCTCGGCGTGATCATCGGCGTCTCCTCGGTGATCGCCGTCATGTCCCTGGTGCAGGGCCTCGATCGCTACGTCTCGACCCGGCTCGCCGCCGCGGGCTCCAACGTGTTCTCGATCGACAAGGTGGGGGTCGAGTTCGACTTCACCCGTGTCCGCGAGAAGCTCAGGCGTCGCGACCTCACCGTCGAGGACGCGCACGCCATCGCCCGCTCCGCGCCGCACGTCGAGGCCGCGGTCGCCGAGCGCACCGCCAGCGCCACCCTCCGCCGCGGCAACCGCTCCCTCGATCGCGTCCAGGTGCAGGGGGTGGAGAGCGACTACATGCGCGTGGACGATCTGCCGGTCGAGCGGGGGCGTCCGATCGACCCCGCCGACAACCGGTCCCGCGCCTGGGTCTGCGTGATCGGCGACCAGGTCGCCGACCAACTGTTCGGCTCCCTGGACCCGCTGGGGAGCGAGGTCCGGATCGGCGGCGCGCGCTGCGTCGTGGTGGGGGTAGGGCGGCACAAGGGCTCGTCCTTCGGCGCCAGCCAGGACCTCTACGCCCTCATCCCCTTCACCACCTTCCTCAGGCTCCACGGGCGGGAGGCCTCGGTCACGATCACGGCGCGGAGCCGCGGGCCGGAGAACTTCGAGCAGGCCCAGGACGAGGCGCGGGCGCTGCTGCGCGCGCGGCGGCACGTTCCGGCGGGGGCGCCCGACGACTTCGAGATCGTCACGCCCGAGATGTACATGAGCCTGTGGCGCAACCTCTCGGGTGCGATCTTCGTGGTGATCATCGGCGTCTCCGCGATCTCGCTGCTGGTGGGAGGAATCGTCATCATGAACATCATGCTGGTCTCGGTGACCGAACGGACCCGCGAGATCGGCATCCGCAAGGCGATCGGGGCCCGGCGCGGCGACATCCTGGTCCAGTTCCTGGTCGAGGCGATCACCCTGTCGCTCTCCGGCGGCGCGATCGGCCTCCTGATCGGCGTGCTCGCCTCGGTGCTGATCGGGCTCCTGACGCCGCTGCCGGTGTACGTGAGCCTGCTCGCGATCGGTCTCGGGCTCCTGACCTCGACCCTGGTCGGGGTGTTCTTCGGCGCCTATCCGGCGTCCCGGGCGGCGCGCCAGGACCCGATCGAGGCGCTCCGCTACGAATGACATCCTCGGCCCTGGCTCTCGCCCCCACCGTCTTCCGCATGGCGCTGCGCTCGCTGCGCAGCAACCGGCTGCGCTCGGGACTCACCCTGCTCGGCGTCCTGATCGGCGTGGCCACCGTGGTGGCCATGGCCAGCATCATCCAGGGCTTCAATCGCACGGTCGCCGAGTCGATCAGCTCGTTCGGCTCCCATACGATCTACGTGAGGAAACTCAAGCCCGACCTGTTCGTGGGCGGGTTCCCCGACAGCCTCCGCCACCGGCCCGCGTTCACCGTGGAGGACGCGGCTTCGATCAAGCGCATGTGCCCCGACGTGCGCGAGGTCTCGATCATCGGCTTCATCGACGCGGTGACGGTCAAGGCCGGCAACCGGACCTCGACCGGCGTCCAGGTGATCGGTGCGGACCCCGAGGTCCAGGTGGTGAACGTCTACGACCCCTGGCTGGGACGCTTCTTCACCGACGAGGAGGTGACCCACAGCGCCCAGGTGGTGGTGCTCGGCAAGACCATCCGCGAGGCGCTCTTCAGCGGCGGCGATCCGATCGGCAAGACCGTGCACATCAATCGCATCCCGTTCCGGGTCATCGGCGAGCTCGAGCCCAAGGGCCGGAGCCTGTTCTTCGACCCCGACGAGATCATCACCATCCCTTACACCACACTCACCAAGTACTTCCCGCCTGCGGAGGACGCGCCGTTCTTCGTGCCCCGGCGCGGGGAGTACTACCTGAACGCGGTGGCGGTGACCCCGGAGCGGACCGGGGCCGCCCTGGACGAGATCCGCGAGGTGCTGCGCCACCGCCGTCATCTCGAGTCGCGCGCGCCCGACAACTTCGCCGCCTTCACCGAGGAGGCCCTGGCCGATCTCTACCGCCAGCTCACCGGCGCCACCTACGTGGTCATGCTGCTGATCTCGGGAATCGCGCTGCTGGTGGGAGGGATCGGCGTCATGAACATCATGCTGGTGGCGGTGACCGAGCGGACCAAGGAGATCGGGCTGCGCAAGGCGGTGGGCGCGCCGCGCGCCGCCATCCTGCTCCAGTTCCTGTGCGAGGCCGGGGTGCTCACCGCGATCGGCGGGCTCATCGGGATCGCCCTCGGAGTGGGCGTGGCCCAGGGGGTGCGCGCGGCCACCCGGCTTCCGGCCTACACCCCGTGGTGGTCGATCGCGGTGGCGTTCCTGTTCTCGGTCGTGGTCGGGCTCTTCTTCGGGCTCTACCCGGCGGTGCGCGCCTCGCGGCTGGACGCCGTCGAGGCGCTGCGGTGGGAATGAAGACCGGGCTGCTGAACCCCACGCAGCGCCCCAGGGGTCCACGAGAATCCTGGCGCTGGCCTGCTATAGTCGTCCGCCCATGGCGACCCAGACGGAAACTCCGGTCGTGCCCCGATCCGCCCCGGCGCCGCGCGCGCTGCGGGACATCGTGATCCAGGGGGCCCGCGAGCACAATCTCCAGAACCTCTCGCTCCGCCTGCCGCGCCAGAGCCTGATCGTGATCACCGGGGTCTCGGGGTCCGGCAAGTCATCGCTCGCCTTCGACACCCTCTACGCCGAGGGGCAGCGCCGCTACGTCGAGTCGCTCTCGGCTTACGCTCGGCAGTTCCTCGGGCAGATGGAGAAGCCCGACGTCGACTCGATCGACGGCCTCTCGCCGGCGATCGCCATCGAGCAGCGCAGCGCCGGTTCGAACCCGCGCTCCACGGTGGCGACCATTACCGAGATCTACGACTACCTGCGACTGCTGTTCGCGCGGCTCGGGGTCCAGCACTGTCCCAACTGCGACGCGCGCATGGAGCGCCAGAGCGTCGAGGAGATGGTGGAGGCCCTCATGGCGCGCTGCGCGGGGCAGCGCCTGGCCCTCCTGGCACCGCTCGTGCGGGGGCGGAAGGGCGAGTACAAGAAGGAGCTGGAAGCCGTGCGCCGCCAGGGCTACCTGCGCGCCCGCATCGACGGCGAGTGGGTGGATCTCGAGCAGCCCCCGAAGCTCGGGCGCACCAAGCGCCACGACATCGACATCGTGGTGGACCGGCTGACGCTCAGGGAGGACTCGCGGTCGCGGCTCGCGGAATCGCTCGAGACCGCGCTCAAGCTCGGAGGCGGGCTGGTGGCGGCCTCGCGCGAGGGTGCCGAGGACCTGCCGTTCAGCCAGGGGGCGGCCTGCCCCAAGTGCGGGACCAGCGTGGAGGAGCCCGAGCCGCGCAGCTTCTCGTTCAACTCGCCCTACGGGGCGTGCAAGGAGTGCGATGGGCTCGGCACGCTGCCGCGCGTCGACCCGGCGCGCGTGGTGCCGGATCCCTCGCTCTCCATCGGGCAGGGCGCGATCGCCGCCTGGGGCGACGCCGGCGGCACCTGGGTGGGCGGCACGCTCAAGGCGCTGGCGCAGCGGTTCCGTTTCTCGCTCGAGACGCCGTGGAAGAAGCTGCCGGCGCGGGTCCGGAACCTGCTGCTCCAGGGCTCGGGAGACCAGAAGCTGCGCTTCGAGTTCCACACCCGGAAGGGCTCGGCGTTCATCCAGCACAGCACCTTCGAGGGAGTGATCCCGAGCCTCGAGCGCCGCTACCGCCAGACCGGCAGCGAGTCGGTGCGCCGCTCGATCGCGAGCCTGATGAACCCGACGCCGTGCCCCGAGTGCGGGGGGCGCCGGCTGCGGCGCGAGAGCCTGGCGGTGCGGATCGAGGGCCGCAACATCGCCGAGTGGACGGCGCTCTCCGTGGCGGCGGCCCGCTCGGCGCTCGACGGGCTCGAGTTCCGCGGCACCCGCCACACCATCGCCCAGCCGATCGTCAAGGAGATCGCGAGCCGGCTGAGCTTCCTCGATGACGTCGGGCTGGGCTACCTCACGCTCGATCGCCCGGCCGCCACGCTGGCGGGAGGCGAGGCGCAGCGCATCCGCCTCGCCACCCAGATCGGCTCCCAGCTCACCGGCGTGCTCTACATCCTCGATGAGCCGTCGATCGGCCTCCACCATCGCGACAACCGCCGCCTGCTCGACACCCTCGAGCGACTGCGGGACCTCGGCAACACCGTGGTGGTGGTGGAGCACGACCGGGACACCATGGAGAGGGCCGACTACCTGGTCGACCTCGGCCCGGGCGCGGGGCGTCACGGCGGGCGCCTGGTGGCGGCCGGCCCTCCCGAGGCGGTCCGTCGCACTCCGGCCTCTCTCACGGCGCAGTACCTGACCGGGGCGCGCCGGATCCCGGTGCCCGAGGCGCGGCGCGGCGGCAACGGCAGGGCCCTCGAGGTGCTCGGCGCCCGCGCGCACAACCTCAAGCAGGCCGACGTGCGCTTCCCGCTCGGAGTCTTCACCTGCGTCACCGGAGTCTCCGGCTCGGGCAAGAGCACGCTGGTGAACGACATCCTGCTCGCCGCCCTGCTCCGCCACTTCGGCGGCACGGGCCCCTTGCCGGGGGAGCATCGCTCGATCCGCGGCGTCGAACAGATCGACAAGGTCATCGCGATCGACCAGAGCCCGATCGGGCGCACCCCGCGCTCCAACCCGGCCACCTACACCGGCGCCTTCACGTTCATCCGCGACCTCTTCGCCCAGCTTCCCGAGTCGCGCGTTCGCGGCTATGCTGCCGGCCGCTTCTCGTTCAACGTCAAGGGCGGCCGGTGCGAGGGCTGTCAGGGGGACGGGCTCAAGAAGATCGAGATGCATTTCCTGCCCGACGTGTTCGTGCGCTGCGACCTGTGCCACGGGCGCCGCTACAACCGGGAGACCCTCGAGGTCACCTATCGCGGCCGCTCGATCGCCGACGTGCTCGACCAGACGGTGGAGGAGGCGCTGGAGTTCCTCGGCCCGATCCCGCCGATTCGCCGCAAGCTCGAGACCCTGAACCAGGTCGGGCTCGGCTACATTCATCTCGGCCAGTCGGCCACCACCCTCTCGGGGGGCGAAGCCCAGCGCGTCAAGCTCGCCGCCGAGCTGTCGCGGGTCGAGACCGGGCGAACCGTCTACGTCCTCGACGAGCCCACCACCGGGCTCCACTTCGAGGACGTGCGGGTGCTGCTCGAGGTGCTCCAGGCGCTGGCGGACCGGGGCAACACCGTGGTGGTGATCGAGCACAACCTGGATGTCGTCAAGAGCGCCGACTGGCTGATCGACCTCGGGCCCGAGGGCGGCGACGAGGGCGGCCGGGTGGTCGCCGCCGGCACTCCCGAGGAAGTGGCGCGCGCGCGTGGGTCGCACACCGGGGAGGCGCTCCGCGAGGTGCACCCGACATGAGCCCCGCGAAGCCGATCGCTCTCGTCGAGCAGCCCGCCGCGACGACGCCGGCGCGACCGCTCACCATGCGCGCGGTGGTCAAGGCGCGTCGCGGTCCGGGTGCCGAGATCCACGAAGTCCCGGTCCCGGCCTGCGGGCCGGCCGAGGTCCTGATCAAGGTGCTGCGCGCCGGGGTGTGCGGCACCGACCTCCACATCTACACCTGGGACCGCTGGTCGGAGGAGCGGCTGAGGCCGCCGGTCACCCTGGGGCACGAGTTCGTGGGTGAGGTGGTGGAGCGCGGCGCTACCGTGACCGAGGTCGAGATCGGCGACCGGGTCGCGTGCGAGAGCCACATCGTCGACAACCATTGCATCGCCTGCCGCACCGGAAACGCCCACGTGTGCGAGAACACGCGCAT
>VBOT01000110.1:3340-29682 GCA_005893225.1 Candidatus Eiseniibacteriota bacterium | reverse complement strand
CGGCCCGCGCCCGCGTGTAGGAGACCAGAAACGAGCCCACCAGCGCCAGCACGGCCGTGAGCGCCGCAAAGAACCAGGTCCGGGGCGACTCGAGCCCTCGATCCAGCTCGGCCTGGACCTGCGAGGGGTCGGCGACCAACTGGACCAGGTGGAACACGTAGAAGCCGGCGATCCCGGTGAGCACGATCGCCTCTCCGAGGCGGTCGAGGGTGGAGTCGAGGAAGGCTCCGAACGTCGAGGCCACGTTCCGCTCGCGGGCCACCTCCCCGTCCAGGAGGTCGCAAAGACCGCCCACGGCGAGCAGCAGGGCCGCCCACTGAAACCCTCCCGCGAGGAAGAGCACCGCCGCGCCCAGGCTCAGGACCAGCCCCGCCACGGTCAGCATGTCGGGACCGACGCGGCCCCGGGCGAGCAGGCGCACCAGCGGTCCGAGCCCGGTGTGAGCGACCTGCCTGACCCGGTCCTTGAACATCCCCCGGTCCCTCTCCTCGCTGCCCGCTTCCGCGGTCGCGACCCGCCGCGCGCTCACTGTGAACCGTCGGCCTGCTTGCGCGTCATTCCGCCCAGCACCAGCACCATCTCTCCCCTCTGCTTCTCGGGGGCGAGCGCGGCGCGGACCTCCGCCGCGGTGCCCCGCAGCACCTGCTCGTGAATCTTGGTCAGCTCGCGCGCCAGCGCGATGGGCCGCTCTCCCCAGACGCTCACCAGATCCTCAAGGCACGCCGCGATGCGGTGCGGCGATTCGAACGCCACGATCGTCTCGCGGCGCCCGTGCAGCTCCTCGAGCCGCCGCCGCCTGGCCGCCTGCCGCGGCGGCAGAAAGCCGACGAACGTGAACGAGTCCGTCGGCAGGCCGCTCACCTGGAGCGCGGCGATCACGGCGCTCGGCCCGGGCACCGACTGCACGGTGATGCCTCCGGCGACGGCGGCGCGCACCACGGGATAACCCGGGTCGCTCACGGCGGGAGAGCCCGCCTCCGTCACCACGGCGACGCTCTCGCCCGCCAGCAGTCGGCGCATCAGACCCGGAATCCGCGCGCGCTCGTTGTGCTCGAAGAGGCTCACCACCCGAGCGCCGATCCCCAGCCGATCGAGGAGGAGGCGCGCGCGGCGCGTGTCCTCCGCGGCCACCACGTCGACCTCGCCCAGGACTCGGCGCGCCCGCAGCGTGATGTCGTCGAGGTTACCGATCGGTGTGGCCACCAGATACAGGATTCCTCCGCCGGGGGCCCGGGCCTCGGTCACGCCGCTTCCTTCACGGGAGCGGGCAGGACGGCCCAGAAGCCGGCGAAACGTAGCACGTGACCTCGACCGGTCCAAGCCAACCCCACGGCGCGAACCTCACTCCGATGGCGCGGGACGCGCCCGCGATCGCGATGGTCCGCGCTTCTCTTCGCCGCCCCGTTCTGAACGTCGCGGTGAACTCGCGCGAGAGTAGCGGCTCCGCGCGCGAGTCGCCAGCAGCGCGAAGCCGGGATCCGCGGCGCGAGGTCCGCGCGGCGTCGCGTCCTCACCGGCCCCTGACCCCGGGCCTCCGGCTGCGCCATTCCCGGCTCCGCCGCACCTGCTCGGCCTGGGCCGGGCTCGGGGCGGCCGATTCGGCCTGCGCGAGAAACCGCATCGCCGAGTCGGGCGCCCCGCGCCGCGTGAGTGCCTCCGCCATGCGATCGACCACGAGTGCGTAATAGCGCGGCTCGAAGCGCGTGAAGGAGAGCCCGCGCTGGTAGCAGCGGAGGGCGGCGTCGGTGCGTCCCCACCATTCGTAGTTGAGTCCCAGGTTGTAATAGAAGAACGGCTCGCCACCGGCAGGCGGGAGGCTCGTGTCCAGAGACTCGGGCGGGGCCACGGATGCGCGCCGCGCGAACGGCGGGTTTCGAGCCGGGTTCCTGTAGATCACGATCTCCGGCCCGGCGCCGCCCTTGGGATGGAAGGGATCGAAGACCGCCGCTCGCGCGAAACGCGCCTCGAGCGTGTCGTAGAACGCGAGCTGGGCGGCGAAACGGACCGGGTCCGCGCGGTAGCGGTCTCGCACCGAGCTGGTCACGATGACCGCATCGGCCGCCGGGTAGAGTCGGGGATCGTAGAAGCGCGCCGAGCGCTCCGGCTCGACTTGATACATCGGGAGCTGCTGGACCGCGTAGAGCGGCGCGCGGAACTTGCGGCGCGCGAGCGCCTCGCGCACCTCCGGGTCCCACCTGCTGGCCTCGAGCGGTGACAGCAGCGAGGGACCGTAGAACTCCGACACGACGAAGGAGCCCTCCGGCACGTGGGTCTCGATCCAGCGCCGGGCGAGGGCCCGAGTGTCGGGCCTCGCGCCCGCGAGATGTCGCGGGAGCTCCGCGAGCGATGGCCAGGCGAGGGCGAGGCCGGCGAGCGGGAGCGCCACGAAGGACAGCTTCGCCCCGCGCGGATGCCGGCGAAGCGCCGCCGCGGCGTCGGCGATCGCGGAAGCCGCCACCACGGCCGCGGCGGGGAGGAGCGGCAGAAGGTAGCGGTCGGCCTTCATGCTCCACGAGCCCACGATGGCGTAATAGGGGACGAGGAAGCTCGCGATCAGGATCGCCCACCGCCGGCGCAGCCCGAGCGCGTACACTGCGAGCCCGGCCAGCGACAGAAGGCCCATCGGCCAGCCCGCCACCGGCCCGAACCACGCCCTGGCGTATGCCCACCACGAGGCTCCGCCCGCGACCCCGAAGTGTCCCATCGCCATGTGCTCGCGCTCTTCCGCGAGCTGGCTCAGGAAAGTGCCGCGGTCGAGGAGGACGAAGGGCGACGTCAGCGAGAACGCGGCGACCAGCCCGCCGAGCGCGACCAGGGAGAGCACGATTCGCGCCGGGCCGCGGTGGACCGCCTTCGTCTTGGAGACCGGCTGCGGGTGACGCTCACGCCGGGGCGGGACGGACTTCTCCCTGGCAATCTTTCCCGAGGCTTTGCTCCGCGGCCTCTCGCCGCCGGCGCCGGTCCGGCCGAGAAAAGGAGCGATCGCCACCGGCAGCGCGAGGATGAGACCGGGATACTTGGTCGAGGCCGCGAGGCCCGCGACCACCCCGACAGTCAATGCTTTTCGAAGGCCGGGCCGCTCGAACAGCTCGAGGCTCCCGAGCAGGCCGAGCGTCACGAAGAACGCGAGCGGAACGTCGACCTCGATCACCTGGGACTTGGCGATGAGCGGCATCGAGACGGCCACGAGGGCGCCCGCCACGACCGCCGCCCAGGGCCCGGCGGCGCGGCGCGCCAGCTCGAAGGCCGGAAACACGGTGGCGGCTCCGAACAGCGCCGTGACGGCGCGGCCGCACCGATAGAAGGGCGTGGGGTCGGCTGCCAGCAGCGCCCGGAAGTCGGGGGCCGAGGAGATGATCCCGCCGGCTCGCATTGCGACGTAGAGGATTCCCTGGACCAGGAATTGGAGATAGAGGGTGAGGCTCGGGTACTTGAAGAAGTGCGGATTGAGATCGAGCCCGCGCTGCGGCCCCCAGCCCCACATCTCCCAGGCTTCCTTGAACGGATAGGCCTCCTCGAAGACCTCGGGGAGGCCCCAGCCGATTCCGTGGAGGCGCAGCGCCAGGGCGGCGAGCGCGATCGCGGAGCACACGACCAGGGGGACCCGGCCTTGGGCCGCGCCCCTGGCCGCCGGCGAGGGATCGGGACCGGTCGGGGACACGGCGGAGCGGGCCGGATCGGGCGGAGGCGGGAAGTCTAGCGGGCCGGCACGGCGGTGAGCTCGCCGGCGACCGCCTCCAAGGCTTCCACCACGCGCCCAATGCCGGCGTCGTCGACGTCGAGGTGGGTCACGGCGCGCAGCCGCCGCGACCCGTAAGGAGACACGAGCACGCCGCGCGCCTTGAGACCCCGCAGCGCAGCCACGCGGTCCAGGGCGGGATGCTCGAGATCGATCATGACGATGTTGGTTTCCGGCTCGACGACCCTGAGGCCCGGGATCCGGCCGATGCCCGCGGCCAGGGCTCGAGCGCGGCGGTGATCGTCGGCGAGGCGCTCGAAGTGATGGTCGAGGGCGTGGAGGCACGCCGCGGCCAGGATCCCGACCTGGCGCATGCCGCCGCCCCAGCGCTTGCGGACCCGGCGCGCGGCGCCGATCGTGGCGCCCTCACCCACCAGGATCGAGCCGATCGGGGCGCCGAGCCCCTTCGAGAAGCACATCATCACCGTGTCGGCGGTCGCGGCCCAGTCGCGGATCGGCACGCCGGTCGCCACGCTGGCGTTCCAGAGCCGCGCGCCGTCGAGGTGCACCCGCACGCCGCGGGCGCGGGCCGCCGCGGACAGTTCGCGCACGCGATCGAGCGGCGCCACCGTTCCGCCGTGCCAGTTGTGCGTGTTCTCGACGCACGCCAGGGTGATGCGCGCCACGTGATCGTCGTCGGCGCGCAGCGCCGCGGCGAGGTCCTCGGGCGCGAGCATCCCGCGCTCGGTCTCCACCGGATGGGACAGGCATCCCGAGTTCGCTGCGATCCCGCCCTGCTCGAAGAAGTTGATATGCGAGTGGGTCTCGAGCAGCACCTCGTCCCCCGGCGTGGTCAGACACTTGACCGCGATCTGGTTGCCCATCGTGCCGCTCGGCACGAACAGCGCGGCTTCCTTGCCGGCCAGGGCCGCCACCCGGCGCTCCAGCTCCTTCACGGTCGGGTCGTCGCCGTAGACGTCGTCCCCGACCACGGCCTCGGCGATGGCCCGCCGCATCTCGGGCGTGGGCCGCGTCACGGTGTCGCTGCGAAGATCGACGACGGGTTCGGTCGGATTCATGACGGCTCCTGGAAAGACGAGTGGATCAGGAGATTAGCCTTCTCCATTCATGCACCGCCAGCCGTCCGCGCGGTGCCTGACGCGGCCTTGACAAATCAGGGCTCCCGATGCCTTCTCATCAATACAACCCGCGCCGGTCACGCGCCGCCCTCGCTCGTCGCTCGGCGACGCCCGCCGGGGGCCCCACGCATCTACATGTAGAACGGGTTCCCGCCGGCCCGCAGGAGTGCGCGCGCGGGCGCCTTTTTCAACACAGAGGAGTCGCCATGCCATTCGGTTTCTTCGACCCGACGTACCTGATGGTCCTTCCGGCCCTGATCTTCGCCATGTGGGCGCAGTGGAAGGTGCAGCATACTTACCAGGAGTACTCGCGCATTCGCGCGGCCAACGGGCTCACCGGCAGCCAGATGGCAAAGGCGATCATGGATCGCAACGGCATCCAGGACGTGACCATCGAGGAGGTCGGCGGGATGCTGAGCGACCATTTCGACCCGCGCGCCAAGGCGGTGCGTCTCTCGTCGGCCAACTTCCGCGAGCCTTCGCTCGCGGCCATCGCCGTGGGCGCGCACGAGGTCGGCCACGTGCTCCAGCACGCCCAGGGCTACTTCCCGCTCGGCATTCGCTCGGCGGTCGCGCCGGTGGCGAGCATCGGAAGCATGCTCGCCTTCCCCCTGTTCTTCATCGGGTTCATCTTCCACCGCCCGGGGCTCTCGTGGCTCATGGACCTCGGGATCCTGTTCTTCACGGGCGCCGTGCTGTTCCAGGTCGTCACGCTGCCGGTGGAGTTCAACGCCTCGAAGCGGGCCTTGGTCCAGCTCACCGAGAGCGGGGCGCTCGCCCCGGACGAGGTGCGAGGCGCGAAGAAGGTGCTGGACGCCGCGGCGCTGACCTACGTGGCGGCAGCCGCGATGGCGGCGCTCCAGCTGCTGCGCCTGCTGGTGCTGCGCAACAGCCGCGACTAGGAGAGCAGGTTCTAGTTGGGACCGGACCCGCGCTTCGCGTGGGCCTCGTCGCTCGGGCTCGGGCTACCCCTGAGCGACCATGTCCTTCAGCTCTTTGGAAACCTTGAAGATCGGAACCTTGCGTGGCGGGACGGGCACCGCCTCTCCGGTGCGGGGGTTGCGCGCGATGCGCGACTTGCGGTCCTTGACTCGGAACGTCCCGAATCCGCGGATCTCGATGTGGTGACCGTTCGCCAGGGCTCGGGCCACGGCGTTGAGAAAGCTGTCCACGGTCTCGGCCACATCCTTCTTGGTGAGGCCGGTCCGCTCCGCAATCTGATCCACGATATCCGCCTTAGTCATTCCTCTCTTCCCTCCTCGGACCGCGAGTCGCTGGGCAACCGGACTCGGCAAGCCCGGGCAAGCTAACAAGCGCCTGGAAAAACTGTCAACCAGGTTTTGCACAAGGCGTTGCACGATTTCAGGCGCGCTCGGGACCGCCCTCGCCCAGCGCCAGGCGCCGGGCGGCCTCGATCGGGTGCTTCGAGGCACCCTCCAGGGCGGCGTTCAAGCCTCCGCGTCCCCGGGCCACCTCGGCCTTCCATTCGCGCGCGAAGTCGCCGCTCCGGATCTCGTCGAGGATCTTGCGCAGCGCGGCCCGACTCTCGGCCCCGATCACCCGCGGGCCGCGCGTCAGGTCTCCGAACAGCGCGGTCCCGCTGATCGCGCGCCTCAGGCCCGCGACTCCCTCGCGGTGAAGCAACTCGGCCAGGTAAGTGAGCTGGTGGACGCACTCGAGGTAGGCGATCTCGGGCGCGTAGCCACGCTCCACCAGCGTCTCGAACGCCGCGGTGACGAGCGCGTTCATCCCCCCGCAAAGAACCACCTGCTCGCCGAAGAGGTCCACCTCGGTCTCCTCGCGCACGGTGGTCCGCCACAGAGGGCCGAGGCCGAGCGCCTCGGCGTACGCCTCGGCGAGGGCCCATGCCTTCCCGCTCGCGTCCCGGTGAACGGCGAGGTAGCCGGGAAGCGGGTCCTGGCGCTCCCGCCGGGCGCGCAGCACGCGGCCGGGTCCGGTCGGCGAGACGAGCACCACGTCGGCACCGCCTTGGAACTCCAGGTCCGAGTAGAGGAGGCTGAAGCCGTGCGCGAAGACCAGGGCGGATGCCCTGGAGAGCGCGCTCGAAAGCTCGGGCCAAACTTCGGGCACGACCTCGTCGGGGAGCAGGATCGCCGCCACCGTGGCGCGGCGCGCCGCCTCGGCCGGCTCGAACGCGGCGAAGCCGAGCGCTCGCGCCCGGGCCTCGGCGGCCCGTCCCGGCCGCGCCCCCGCGATCACCTCGAGGCCCGCGTCACGGAGGTTGAGCGCGTGCGCCTCGCCCTGGTTCCCGAAGCCCAGGATGGCGATGGTCCCGCGGAGCAGACGTTCGCTTGGCGTCGAGCCCACCCTCCCCGGGACCCCTGGTGTGACCGGCGCGGCCCCGCTCGCTGGGGCGCGGCGCCGATCCAGGCCCGCTACTTCTTGCCGCCGGTCCCGCCGCTCGGCTTGAGATCGGCGGTGTTCCAGTCCGACCGCACCGACAGCTCCCCGCCCTGGAAGTGGAACACGTTGTTCTTGCTCCAGTAGAACCAGCTCTCGAACTTCTGATTGTCGGTCTCCCAGACCACGAGCTGGTCGGGGGGCCCCATCTTGGAGAAGGTCTGGGCCGCCGTGCTGCCGGGCTTCGCGGCCTTGGCGGCCGCCGCGGCGTCGGGCACCGGCTTCCCCTTGTCGAGGGCGAGATAGACCATCAGCTCCTCGGTGCTCTTCTGCTTGTTCCCGGCCTTGGAGTAGATCGATCCGAGGTTGTGGTGGAGATCCTTGTCCTTGGGGCTCTTCATCACCCCTTGATGCATCGTCTCGATCGCCTCGGCGTACTTGCCTTCCTCGACCAGCACCATGGCGAGGTCCGAGAGCATTGACGAATCATCCGGGTGGCACTTGAGCGCGCGCCGCCAGTACGCCTCCGCGCTCCCCCATTCACCCCCGTTCTGGTAGGCGATCGCGGCGTCGTAGGCCACGTCGCAATCGTCGGGCTTCAAGGCCGACGCCGCCGCGAACCAGCGGCCCGCCGACTTGAGGTCGGCCTTGCGCGCGTCGCCCTGCCTGGTCTGGCCGCGGTTCAGGTAGGCGCTGGCGAGGTTGAAGACCACGTCGAAGCTCGTGGAGTCGGACTTCGCCATCTCCTCGAGCGTGGCGATTGCCGGGTCGTAGGCCTTCTCGCCGACCTGGTGGATCGCGCCGCTCAGGCGGATGTGCCGGAACGCCTCCTGGAGCGTGGTGTCCTTGGGCGCGTTCTTGAGACCCTCCCGCAGCAGAGCCTCGGCGGCGGCGGGATCCCCTAGGTTGTCGTGCGCGGACGCCAGGGCGCTCAGCGTGTTCGCATCGCCGGGCTTGAGCAGCAAGGCCTTGTCGAGACCCGCGATCGCCTCACGCAGATTCTTGTCGAGCTGGGGCTTGACGCTCGACTCCGTCTCCTTGGTCATGGTCCCCTGGAGGTCCAGGGCATCCTTGAGCTTCCGGATTCCGGTGTTGTAGTAGGTGGTCCAGTAGGAGTCGCGGTTCGTGAGTACCCGGTCGACGCCCTTCTTGTCGCCCTTGGCGTTCAAGCCCTCGATGGCCCTGGCGAAGGCCCGGCCCGCGGCCGCTGCGCTGTCGGCCTCCGCGTAGCACCAGGCCAGGTAGCCGAGGGCCTCGAAGTCCTTCGGGTCCTCTGCGGAGCACATCTGGAGCTGCTCGATCGCCTTGCCCAGTTCGCGCTTGTAATCCTCGAGGTTGTTCTTCTCCTTGTCGGTCCACCACAGGCTCCAATACTGGATCCCACCCGAGCAGTGGGGGTTGCGCGCCTGGGCGGTGCCGCAGGAGGCCAGGAGGAAGAGCGCCACCAGGAGCCCCACGGCCCCGCGAACCGAGCCCCGGTTGGCCCGCTCGCGGACCGCGTCCGGGAACGAAGGTTGGGCGCCGGCGCCGGGTGGCTTCACGCGATCCTCTCTTTCTCTCCGAGCTCGCCAGCTAGGGCTAGGTGAGGCGGTTACCGTTCACGGTCAGTCCGAACGTCGTGCCGAGGAACTTGGCCGCCTTGCGCGAGGCGAGCATCCGGGTCATGAAGATCTCGAAGTACTCCATGACCTGGGATATGCCGGTGTCGACCGTCAATTCCAGGGTGATCTGCTTCGAGCCCTCGTCGACGTTCAGGAAGCTCTTCTCGACCGCGTAGTTGACCCGGTCGTGGATGTCGAACCGGATCATGTCGGGATTGCGAACCCGGGTGCGGTGCACGTCGCTCTTGTCCGCCAGGATCACCGCCGCGGCCACGGCGCTGACCGGGTCGCCGTCATTCTCGTGGTGGTTGCCGATCGCTCCCATGACCCGCACCAGCTCGAGGTCGGGCATCCCCATGTCGGAGAGGATCTGCATCGCCATGACAGCGCCCGTCTGGGCGTGATGCTCGCGGTTCACCGCGTTGCCGATGTCGTGCAGGTAGCCGGCGATCGCCGCCAGCTCCGACTCGCGCTCCGGGTAGCCCAGCCGCTTCAGGATGTTGAAGCCGATGTGAGCCACCAGGCTCACGTGCCGCTCCCCGTGCTCGGTGTAGCCGATCTCGGCCAGCGACTCGTCGGCTTTGCGGATGAACACCTTGACGCGAGGGTTCTCGCGTACCGAATCGAAGGTGACGGCGGGAGACGAGTCCGCCGAAGGCGGAGCGGGAGCGTCGCCCGCCGGGGCGACACGCGTGGTGGTGCCTCTCTGGACCATCATTGAACCTTCCGACGCGGGAAGCATGCCAGGCTCGAGGCCGCGAGGGCCTCACCGGAAAAACCGGACTCTAGGCACGCAAGTCGAGAGGCGTCAAGGCGGAAGGCCTTCCCGGGGCGCGCCTCCAGGTTGACATGGGAGTGACTCGGGGTGTCTCACTGGCGCCACGGGTGTGGCGGGCAGCCTGCTGAAGAAGGCCGGACTCACACTCCGTGTGGGTGCCCCGGCGTTGCTCGGTCGCTCCTCGCTGCGACGTGTCTTTTCAGATACGACTCGCTCGTCGCTTTCCTCGCGCCTTGTACTCGGCCTTCCTCAGCAGGCTGCTACAAGGCTTCCACCGGGTCCACGTCCGCCGCCACCCGCACCGAGCGCGGGCGGCCGGCCTCAAGACGGTCCAGCGCCCGGCGCGCCACCTCGCGCACGGCGCCCGCGCGCATGCCTTTGAGCAGCACGTGCCAGCGATGGAGCCCCCTCAGCCTCCCCAGCGCTCGCGGCGCCGGGCCGAGCACCTGAACGCCGTCCGCATCGGCCTCGGCGCGCGCCGCCTCCGCCGCCTCGCTCGCCGCGCGCTCGACCTCCGCCTCCTCCCTGCCGCTGAAGAGCAGGGCCACGAGCCGCGCGTAAGGCGGATAGCAGGCTTCGCGGCGCTGCCCGAGCTCGCGGGCCAGGAACGCCTGCTCGTCGTGGAACAGGGCGGCGGCGATCGCGGGGTGCTCCGGGGTACAGGTCTGGATCAGCACCTCGCCCGCTTCCTTGCCGCGCCCCGCGCGCCCCGCCACCTGGACGAGGAGCTGGAACGTGCGCTCGGCTGCGCGGAAGTCGGGAAGATGGAGGGCCACGTCGGCGTCCAGCACCCCGACCAGGGTCACGCGCGGAAAGTCGAAGCCCTTCGCGATCATCTGGGTGCCGAGCAAGATGTCGGCGCCGCCGCGAGCGAAGGACGCCAGCACCTGGGCCGGTCGCGCCCGGTCCCGCGCCACGTCGGTGTCGAGGCGGAGAACGCGCGCGCCCGGGAACGCGGCCCCGAGCTCGCGCTCGGCGCGCTGGGGGGCGCGGCAGCTCGGGCAATCCTGGCTGAAGGCCTGGCGATGACCGCAGTAATGACACATCCACTCGCGCGGCGAGAGGTGCAGCGTCAACGTGATGTCGCAGTGCGGGCACTCCGGCACGAACCCGCAGGCCCGGCACTGGGTATGGTGGGAGTGTCCGCGCCGGTTGAGAAACAGCAGCGCCTGCTCGCCGCGCGACAGCCGCTCGGCCAGCGCCGAGCGCAAGCTCGGAGTGAGCAGCGCCGCGGGGTTGCCCTCGCGCCTGAGATCGACCAGGCGCACGGTGGGAAGCGGGCGGCGGTCGACGCGGTTCCGGAGCCTCAGGGCGTGGTACTTCCCCCGCGCCGCGTTGGCCAGCGACTCGATGCTGGGCGTGGCGGAGCCCAGCACCACCGGGATGCCGAGCATCTGGGCGCGCCGCACCGCGGTGTCGCGCCCGTGGTAGCGGAGCTGCTCGCTCTGCTTGTAGGCGGGCTCGTGCTCCTCGTCCACCACGATCAGTCCGAGCCTCGGGAGCGGCGCGAACACCGCCGACCGGGCGCCTACCACGACGTCGAGCGCGCCGCGGCGCGCCAGCTCCCAGTTGCGCCGCCGCTCGCCGACCGGGAGGTAGGAATGGAGCACGCCGAGGCGCGCGCCGAAGCGCTTCTTGAAGCTCGCCGCCACCTGCGAGCCGAGCGCCACCTCGGGCACCAGCACCAGGGTCTGGCAGCCGGCTTCCCGGGCCGCCCGGGCGGCGCGCAGGTAGATCTCCGTCTTCCCGCTGGCCGTGACTCCGTGGAGCAGGATCGGCGCGAAGGTTCGAGCGGCGAGGGCCTGCTCGATCGCCTCGAGCGCGGCGCGCTGCTCGTCGGTGAGCTTCAGCCGGTCAGGGAGCGCCAGCGGAACCACCGGATCCTCGGCCGCCCGGCGGCGCGCGCGGCTGCCGCCGAAGCCTTCGAATCCGCCCGGAAGGGCGGCGGCCAGGACCTCGCCCGGCGGCGCCAGGTAGTACTCCGCGACCCAGCGCGCCAGGGCCAGCATGTGGGGGCTGAGGAGCGGCTCGCCGAGGACCGCCGTGAGGTCGCGCACCACGGGGGCGGGCCGGGAGCGACCCCGCCCTCCGCCGTCGCTGCGTTCGGCCGGCGCCTCGATCTCGCCCCGCTCGGTGAGCCCGACCACGAACCCGCGCCGCGGCCGGCCTCGGAACGGGGCCTGGACCTCGACCCCGGGGCGAACCCGCCCGGCCAGCTCGTCGGGGATGCGATAGGTGAAGGCCTGCCGGAGCGGCAAGGCGAAGGCGACCTCTGCGAACGACATGTTCGTGCTCTTGGCTGGGGTGCGAAGGAGCGGGGCGCTACGGGTGCACGCGGAGATTGCCTCGGCCGAGGGCTAGGAGCAAACGTCGCCCGGGATCCGCGGCGCGGATCCCGGGCGGGTCCGCGAGACTACCGATAGATCTGCTTGATCATCCCCCAGGTGCGGCCGATGGCCGCGGTCGGACAGCCGATCCCGCTCCGACTCGGCATCGGCGCCCTCTGTTCGAGCGGATCGGGAGTGGCGCTGGACAGTCGCACGAAGCAGCCGGGCCCGTTGACCGCGACGCAATCACCCAGCAGCCCCGGTCCCGAGACGACCACGCTGGCCCCGGTGCTGTCATAGAAGTAGCCGGCGCTCCAGACGATCTCGGCCCCGGTCTCGCAGCCCGGGCAGCAGGGCGCGTTGCCCATGAGGAACGCCAGGTCGAAGCCGAAATAGTTGGTGCCCGCGGTGAGATAGATGGGCCGTTGGCGAAACACGGACGCGACCAGGCGGGCCCGCGAAGGGTCGCCGCCGAAGCCGGTGCTGTAGCCCGCGATGTACGCCGTGGCGCCGCTCACGCCCCATGGGTTCTGGCACGCTTCGTTGCCGGGGGGCCTCGCGGCGGAGAAGGTCAGCGCGCCGTCGTTGCAGCCCTCGGGCTCGAAGTGCCAGAAGGGGGGCAACTCCGGGGAGGCGGTCTTGAGGTCGATGAACAAATCCATCGCGATGAAGCGCCCGAGGTCGGCCGGAAGCTGGAACGAGCCGAACAGGTGTTGCGACGAATCGGGGTCGGCGCAGGCAAAGTTCAGCCCTGACGTCGAGCCGGGGGCGAGGTTGCAGGCGTTCCAGCTCAGATCGAGCCCCGCCCACACTTTGGGAACGAAAGCGATCGCTGTACCGCAGGCAAGAAGGAGTAGCGCTGGTTTCATGTCGATCCTCCTCCAGGTGCCTTCTAGGCCGGCATCGTTTCCGCCGGTGAGCGTCTCGCTCGCGAAGGGAAGAGGATCCGCTCGCTGGCAAAGAAAGAGGCTACTCCCGCCAACGGATGGCGAACAGAGCTTTCGGGGAGCAAGCGACTGGCGCTGGAGGGAAGGCAGGGGACGCGCGGCTGGCGCCGGGCGTGTACGCCTTGGAGCCGATCTCGCGGCTAGCTGGGCCGCGGGGCAGGGCAGGCTCTGCCCACGACCCCCGAGCAGCGGCGGATGAGACGAACCGCCGTCTCGGGGGCTAGGCTTGCATGCGCTGGGAGCTGGTCTGGCCGAGGATGGCGTTGATTCGCTCGACCAGCTTGCGGGGACTGAACGGCTTGGTGATGTAGTCGTCGGCTCCGGCCTCGAAGCCAACCTTCTGGTCCACGTTGCGACCCTTCGCCGACAGCAGGATCACCGGAATGTTCCGGGTGCTCTCGTCGGACTTGAGCATCTTGCAGGTCTCGTAGCCGTCCAGCTTGGGCATCATGATGTCCAGCACGATCAGGTCGGGATGCTCGAGACGGGCTTTTTCCAGCGCCTGCTCGCCGTCCAGTGCGGTCAGGACCTCGTAGCCTTCCATGCCCAGACTGAAATCCAGAATGTGGACGATGTAGATCTCGTCGTCGACCACCAGGATTCTACCCTTCGCCATTGCTCGATCACCTCCTTGCGTCGGTCGTCTCCGCCTCGCGGTCTCGCGCCGGAGGGCTCAGGTTTTCCCGCTCGATCTCCGCCAGCGCGCTCTCGAACGCGTCGACGACGCGGGGGTCGAACTGCCGGCCCTTCAGGCGGCGCAGCTCGCCCAAGGCTTCTTCCCTGGACTTGGCGGCCCGGTGAGCCCGTCCCACGGTCATGCTCTCGTAGGCGTCCACCACGGCGAGGACGCGGCCTCCCGTCGGGATCTGCTCGCCCGAGAGCCCCCGCGGATATCCGCTGCCGTCCCACCACTCGTGGTGGGAGAGCACCACGTCCCGCACCACCCCCACGGTCTCGAGGGGGCGAAGCAGCTCTGCGCTGAGCTCGGGGTGGCGCTCCATCGCCACACGGTCCTCGAAGGACAACGTGCCACCTCCATCATTGACCTGCTCCCCGAGCTTGCGCATTCCGATGTCGTGAACGCTGGCGGCGAAGCTGATGAGGCCCACCGCCGACTCCTTGAGGCCGAGCTGCCGCGCCAGCGCGCGGGCGAGCCGCACCCGGTCGGGCGCGCTCCTCTTGCCGCGCTCCAGATGGCGCAGCACCTGTCGCAGCGATTGCGCCGCGTCCTCCGCCCCGGCCTGGCTCTGCTCCATGTCGAGCGCCTGCTCCCAGGCGGTGGCCACGCGCTCGGCGAGCTGCAGCAGCAGGTAGCAATCGTCGGCGTCGAACGGCTTCTGCGAGATCGGATCCGTCACGTTCAGTACCCCGAGCAGTCCGCGCTCGCTCTCGAGCGGCACCGAGAGGAAGGAACGGCTCTGGTAGCGCGCCGCCCCCGAGCCCGTCACCTCCGGATGCTCCTCCGCGCCCGAGACGCATACCGGACGGCGGTTCTCGGCCACCCATCCGGCCACCGCGGCCCCGGGCCGCAGGCGCGTCTCGCGCACCACGCTCGCCTCGAGTCCCACCGCGGCCTGGATCACCAGGTCGCCGTCGGGCTCGGGCACCATCATCGAGACCACCCGGGCATCCATCACTTCCGCCACCATCTCGATTGCCATCTTGAGGATGTCCTCGGAAGCCGTCCTGACCTTGGGGCCCTGGCGCACCACGACGCGCGGCAGGCTGCGCCGCGGCAGCGCGGCGGTGAAGCGCGAGCCGCGCCCCGGAGCGCTCTCGGCGGAGATCCGCCCGCCGTGCCACTCCACGATCGACTTGCAAATCGCCAGCCCCAGCCCGGTGCCGCCGTAGCGCCTCACCAGCGAGGAGTCGACCTGGTAGAAGCGCTCAAAGACCTTCTCCAGCGCGTCCTCGGGGATCCCGATGCCGGTGTCCTCGACCTGCATCGCGACCTCCTTCTCGTCCCCCCGAAGTCGCAACGTCACGGTTCCCCCCGGGGGCGTGAACTTGACGGCATTGCTGCCCAGGTGAAGTGCCAACTGCCGCATCTGGTCGCGGTTGGCGTCGACCACGGTATCGGCGCAGTCGCGAACGACCTTGAGAGCAACCTGACCCACCTGGGCCACCGGATCGAGGATCCGGGCGGTGTCCTCGAGCAACTCGGCCAGGTCCATCGGCTGCCGTGCGAGCCGCACGGAGCCCGAATCGAAGCGGTTGAGATCGAGCACCGACTCGATCAGCCGGGCGAGCCGCTGGCTCTCCTCGTTGATGACGCCGAGGAAGTGCTGGAGCCGTCCGTGGGTGATTTCGCCCTCGGGGGCGGCCATCAGGGTGTCGATGTAGGCGCGGATCGCCGTGAGCGGCGTGCGCAGCTCGTGCGAGACGGTGGAGACGAAGTTGCTCTTGAGCGCGTGCATCTCGTGGATGTGCTGGCCGGCGGTCTCGAGCTCGTGGGTGTAGCTCTCGAGCTTGCGGTAGAGGTGCGCGTTCTCGATCGCCACCACGGCGTGATTCCCGAAGATCTCGAGCTGCTCGATCACCTCGCGCGACGGGACCAGGCGGTCCGCCGGGTCGTCCACCGAGAAGTAGGCGACCAGCTCGCGATTGCGGCTGAAGAGCGGCACCAGGAGAACGTCGTCGCGATGCCACTCCCAGTCCTCGCGCGGTCCCAGGTCCGGCGCGTAGCCGGCCGGCAGCGACTGGTTGAAGGCATGGCTGTGGCTGATGAAATAGGAGCGGCTGACCTTGAAGTCGTCCCGCAACCACGACAGGAAGTCCTCGACCAGGACGTCCTCGGCCTCGAGCCGCTCGCGCTCCGGGCCCTCGAGCCCGGCGAACGCCCGGGCCTTGAGCCGGTTGGTGCCGGGCTCGCGGAGCCGGATCAGGACCACGCGGAACTCGAGGCTCGCGCTCAGGGTCTGGGCGAGCCGTCCGAGCAGGGCCTCGAGATCGAACTCCGAGTTGATCCCGCAGATGTCCTCGAGGACCTGATGGAGCTTGTGCGCCCGCCGGCGGTTCTCGGCGAGCTGCCTGAAATAGAGCTGGCCGAGGCGCTGCTTGGCGGAGGTGAGCTCGGCCACCTGGCGGCGTAGGGCTTCGACCTCGGAAGCCGGAGGGCTTTCGGGGACGGACGCCGGGGTCGCCGGCTCGGGCTGCTTCTTCTTCTCCTTCGAGAGATCGCGGCGCAGGCGATCGACCTCCGAACGGAGCTTCATCTCGGCCGCCGACGGGCCGTCCGGGCGGCGCTTCACCGCGAGACCTCCCGGGACGCAGCCAGCCCGATCAGGCTCTCCACCACGCGGGGATCGAGCCGTGTCCCGGCCCGGCTGCGGAGCTCGGCGAAGGCCCCGTCGCCGCCCGCCACCGGGCGGCACGCCCCGCCCATCAGGATTCGGCGGTAGCAGCCGACGGCGGCCAGGATGCGCGCCCCGAGCGGAATCGAATCCCCGGCGAGGCCGGACGGAAGCCCGCTCCCGTCCCACCACTCGTGCTGGTGGACGAGCAGCTCCTCGATGCGCTTGAGGTAACCGGAAGGCCGCAGCGTCTCGACCCGCACCTGGCCTTGCACCCGGGGCGCCGCCGGCTCTCCGGGGATCGAGGCCGCCGCCACGACCCGCTCGGCCTCGGCTCCCTCCATCCCCAGCGCCAGCGCCACCGATCGGGCCAGGTCCGCCACGCGCTCCGGGTCGGCGGAAGCCCGCTCGAGCCCGCTCACCCCGTTCAGCGAGGCGCGCACGTCCTCGATCCTGAGCTCCTGGTCCGGATGCGTCCGGACCTGCTCCAGCAGGGCGCCGATCCGCTCGATCAGGGCGGTCATCACGGCCAGGTCCCGCTGGTCGAAAGCCTCGCCGGAAAGCTTGCAGGTGACATTGAAGACCCCGAGCACCTCCCCCTCGACGCGGAGCGGGGCGCACAGGAGCGACTTGCTCACGTACTGCGGGTGATTGAGGCGCCGGAAGCGATGGTCGGTCTCGATGTCGTCGACCAGCACCGCCGCCCCGCTGGCCGCCACGGTTCCCGCAACGCCCGCCCGGAAGGTGCCGCGCCGGCCCAGGAGCTGGTGGCCCTCGAGCCCGCGCGAGGCGACGATGATGAGGTCGCCCTGGTCGGGGTCGACCAGCATGAGCGACACCACCGCTGCATCCACAGCCGCCGCCGCCACGTCGACGCCGTGCTCGAGCAGCGCCCGCACGCCGGGACGCCGGGAGATCTGGCGCGAGATGGCGCGGGCTCGCGTCGAGGCGAGATGGCGGCGCGGGAGGGTGAAGCTAAGCCGGGTCCCGGTGGGCTCGTGCCGTTCGGCCCAGATCCGCCCACCGTGGGCCTCGACGATCCCGCGGGCGATCGCGAGCCCGAGCCCGTGTCCCTCGACCTGGCGCTCGGCGGGCCGGGAGCGGTAGAAGCAATCGAACACGCGGCCGAGGTCCTCGGCCGGGATGCCCGGTCCCTGGTCGGTGACCGAGGTGGTCCAGTCGTCGCCCTCGCCGCGTGCCTCGATCCGCACGCGGCCGGCGGCCGGCGAGTACTTGATGGCGTTCCCCGCCAGGTTCACGAGCAGGCGGCGCAGCATGTCGGCATCCGCCTCCACCACCAGGTCGGGTGGCAGGTCGAGCTCGAACTGGATGCGCCGGGGGCCCGCCACCGGCGTCAGGGTCTCGACCGTCTCGCGCACCAGGGTTTGCACCCCGAGTCGGGCGAGTCGCAGGGGACGGTGGCCGGCCTCGAGCCGCGACAGGTCCAGGATGTCCGCCACCAGCCGCGCCAGGCGATCGCACTCGTCGTTGATGATGCCGAGGAAGCGCTCGCGCGGCGCGGGGGCATCCGAGCGGCTGTCGAGCAGCGCCTCGGAGTAGGCCTTGATCGCGGTGAGCGGGCTCCTGATCTCGTGCGCCACGACCGACATGAGATGCGACGAGGCCTGGGCGTTCTCCTGAACGCGCTGTTCCAGGCCGGCCATGAGCCGGCGCTGGCGTCCGACCGCCCGCTGCAGCGCGTGGCGCTCGAAGGCCAGGGCGAGGGCGTCCCCGAACGCCTCGAGCAGGGCGCGTTCCGCGGGCGCGAAGCGGCGCGGCGAAGCGAAGCCGAGCAGCAGCACGCCCTGCATCGCTCCGCTCGCCAGGAGCGGCACGGTGGCCAGCGCCCCGGGCGGATCGAGCAGCAGGCCGGCGTCCAGCCGCTCGAGACGGCGCGCGTCCTCGTCGAGCCGCGGCGTCTCGTGGCGCAGCACCCAGTGGACCGGGCCGTCCGATTCGGCCACCCACGGCCGCTCGGTGCCCGACTCGTCGAGCCACAGCAGCGCGCCGGTGCGCGTATCCACGCGCAGCAGCCGGTGCTCGCGCGCCCCCAGCGCCTGAGCCGCGAGCCCGCCCGCGATCGCGGACGCCGCGCCGAAATCGCCGGCCTCGCGCAGCACGAGCAGGGCCTGGCCCAGCGCCTCGAGAGCGGAGGCCTGGCCGCGCTCCTCGGCGCGGGCGGCCGCGGACATCCCGCCGTTCCTCACGCCACGTGCCGCTGGCCGGCGGGCTGAGCAGGCCGGCGGCGCTCGCCCACCAGCACGCTGCCCGGAATCCCCTTGCCGTGGGCCTTGAGCTCCTGGGCGATGTCGATGAGCTGGGCGAGGTGGGAGACCGGCATGCGGTCGGTGCTCACCAGGGCGATGGTGAGGCTCATCATGGGGAAGCGCTCGAGGTGATGCAGGCGGTTGCGCACCTCCACGTAGCCGCGCTCGCGATCGGTCCGGTCGTAGAGCGTGCCCACGGCGCGATTGAATTCGGCGATGATCTCCTCGGCGAGGTCCTCGGCCTGCTCGGGGCTCGCCAGCACCACGAAGTCGTCGCCGCCGATGTGGCCCAGGAAGTTCTCGGGCCCGCCGTGACGCTGCGAGGCCTCCGCGACGATCTGGGCGAGCTGCTGGATCGCCTGGTCGCCGCGCGCGTAGCCATAGTGGTCGTTGAAGGACTTGAAGAAATCGATGTCGATCTGCAGCAGCGCGAACGGCTGGCCGAGACCCAGGCGGCGCCCGATCTCCTCGTTGATCGAGACGTTCCCGGGCAGCCCGGTGAGGGGGCTCGCCGAGCGCTGCTGGCGGCTCCACTCGAGCACGTTGCGGATGCGGAGCTGGAGCTCGCGGGTCTGGAACGGCTTGGTCACGTAGTCGTTGGCTCCGCCCTCCAGCCCGTGAATCTTGTCGCTCACGTTGGACTTGGCGGTGAGCAGGATGATCGGGATGTGGCGGGTGTTGAACGAGGCGCGCAGTCGCTGGCAGACCTCGTAACCGTTGAGGTGCGGCATCATGACGTCGAGCAGCACCAGGTCGGGCACGGCCTCCATCGCGACGGTCAGAGCCTGCTCGCCATCACAGGCCTCCAGCACCTCGTAGCCGGCGCTCTCGAGCGTGTAGCGCAGCACTTCCCTGAGGTGGAGCTCGTCTTCCGCCACCAGGATCCTGGACTTGGACACGTTTCCTCGGCTCCTCGATCGGCACCATGAACGGGATTGCGGAACAGCCTGCTCTCGCCAAGGCAATCCTCGTGCCACGGAAGCCGGATACGGGGGGCGCGCGCAGAGCGAGCAGCGACGCGGGCAGGCGCACGGCAACAAGCATTTGGAGCATCGGGGAGCGTGGAGAAGAAAGGCTCCGTGCGCCCCGGGGGTTGCAAATGGCACGGGCCTTGGGGATCGGCTGAGCAGGATTTGGCCGGGCGATGCACGCCCGGCCCTTCCGCCTGCGGCTACGCCGAGCCGCGGATCAGGATGCGTCGGCGGCGATCACCGGCAGCCCGGAGTCCTCCAGGGAGGCCGCCGCGTCGAGCTCCGGATCGGGCTTCACGCCGCCTTCGAGCTGCCACGCGCCGACCAGCGCGATCATCGCCGCGTTGTCCGCGCACAGCCGCGGCGAGGGCACGCGCAGCACCACGCCACGCGCCGCGCACGCCGCCTCGAGACGCCGGCGCAGCTCGCGGTTGCACGCCACACCGCCGCCCAGGTTCACCGCACGGGCACCGGTCGCCGCGACCGCGGCCATCGTCTTCCCCACCAGCGTATCCACCACCGCCGCCTGGAACGACGCCGCGACGTCGGTCAGCAGCCGCTCGGAATGGGGCGGCGCCCCGTGCGGACCGAGCGCTTGCGCCACCGCGGTCTTGAGGCCCGAGAACGAGAAGTCGAGGTCGCGGCTCTCGAGCATCGGGCGCGGAAACGCGAAGGCATCGGGGCGGCCGCGCTCGGCGAGCGCGTCGATCAGCGGCCCGCCAGGGAAACCGAGACCCAGGAGCTTCGCCACCTTGTCGTAGGCCTCTCCCGCGGCGTCGTCGCGGGTGCAGCCGAGCCACCGGTAGCGCCGGAAGCCGCTCACCTCGACCAGCTCGCTGTGGCCGCCCGAGACCACCAGAGCCACCGCCGGCTCGGGGCTCGGGCCGCGCTCGAGCGCGGCCGCATGCAGATGGGCCTCGATGTGGTTGACGCCCACCACCGGGATGGCGAGCCCGAGCCCCAGCGCCTTCGCGAAGGCCACGCCGACCACCAGCGATCCGACCAGTCCCGGGGCGCAGGTCACGGCGATGGCCGTGAGGTCCGAGGGAGCCACCCGGGCCTCGGCCAGGGCGCGCTCGAAGAGGCGTGGCAGGAGCTCGAGATGGGCGCGCGAGGCGAGCTCCGGGACGACCCCGCCGTAGATCTTGTGCACGTCCTGGGCGGCGATGAGATGGGCGCGGAGCAGCGTTCCGCGCTCCAGCACGGCCACCGAGGTGTCGTCGCACGAGGTCTCGATACCGAGCACGAGCCGCGTCGCCTCGCTCTCGAGGCGTGGCGCGCTCACGTCCCGCTCCCGGTGCCCGGGCTCTCCGGCGCGAGCGCCTCCTCGAGCCAGGCCAGGTACCGCGGCGCCCCCGCGGCGACCCGGACCGCCACGCACTCCGGCGTCTCGTAGGGGTGGAGCTCGTGGAGTCGCGAGAGCAGGGCGCTCCAGTCTTGCTTGCGGGTCTTCATCAGCACCACCACCTCGGGATCGTCGGCGATCGCGTCCTGCCAGCGATACAGCGAGCGGGCGCCGGTCAGGATGTTGCCGCACGCGATCAGACGCTCCTCGATCAGCGCCCGCGTTACCCGCGCGGCATCCTCCTCGCCCGCAAAGGTGGTGAAGACGAGCAGCATCTCGGTCACTCGGGTCTCCTCCTGTCGTGGAGCGGGGGATGAAGTGTAGCATCGGGCCGTGTCGGTCAGGCTCTCGGCGCTGGTTCTGCTCCTGGTGCTCGCCCTCGGATCGGGCCCGCCCGGGCGGCCCGCGCCCGCGGTCGTGTTCGTCTCCCGGAACCCCATCCCGGGCGAGCCGGGCGCCATCCCCGGGCTCGGGCCCCACCACCGCGCCACCGTCACGGGCGGGCGTCTCATGATCCGCGAGGCATCGGGCAGGATCCACCCGCTGCTCCCCGGGGGGGCGCTCCACGACGTGAGCGATCCAGCCGTCTCGCTCGACGGGAGGCGGGTGGCCTTCGCCGGCACACCGCATCCCGACAGCGCCTGGCGCATCTACGTCGCGCGGCTCGATGGCGGTGGGCTAAGGGCCGTGACCCGCTCCGGGAGCGCCGGCCCTTCCGCGCGCTTCGACGACCTCGACCCTTGCTGGATCTCCGACAGCCTCCTCTGCTTCGCGAGCACGCGCGAGGGCGGCGTGGCCGAGTACGCGAGCGTCCCGGTGACGAACCTCTACCTGGTGCGCGCCGATGGCGGGCGAATCACGCGTCTGACCGCGGAGCGGAACGGGGCCGAGGAGCCGGCGTTCGACCCCGGGACCGGGCGCCTCGTGTACGCGAGGTGGTGGTACAACCGCCACCTTCCCTCGGCGCTCGGGCCGCGCGGGATCACGCTCGATCCGCGGCGCGCCCTGCCCTCGGATCGTCCCAACCTCTGGCAGGTGGTCGAGCTCTCCAGGAACGAGGGAGTCAAACTCGCCGCCGGCGACATCGGCTCGCGGCGCACCACCACGGCGTACCAGCCCGCGTTCACTGGAGGAACCGAGATCGTCGGGGTCTACGCCGCGAACCTCGGGCTCTCGCCGCGCCCGGGCCCGACCGGCATTCAGGCGTTCGCCGGGCGGCTCGGTCCGGCGAGACGCCTCGCCGGCCCCATCATGGACTCTGGCGGCGGCTCCTACGGCAGCCCGCGCGGCCTCGCCTCGCCCTCGGCGTGCTCGCCCGCCCGGCTTCCCGACGGGCGCATCGTGTTCGCCTACGATCCGGGCGGCCGCGGCGACTTCGGCATCTTCACCATGAACGCCGACGGATCGAGGATCACGCCGCTCGCCGACTTCCCGGGCACCCTCGAGCTCGATCCGGCCCCGGTCGTCCCGCGCACGCCGTCTCGCGGCGCGGGGGCATGGCTAGCGGACCTCGCGCGGCGTCCCGGAGATCCCAAGGACCCTTCGACCTTCACCTTCCTGTGCGAGAACGTCTTCGCCGGCGGGCCGATCGATGGCCCGAGCCCGAGCGGGCCGGCGCCGGCGCCCGGCCTCGTCCTGCGCTTCTTCGCCGTGGCGCCCGCGATGGCCCCGGCGCACGGGGACAGCGCGTTCCTGATCCGGGAGGCGCCGGTGGAGCCGGACGGCGCGATCCGGGCCGGCGGGCTGCCCGCGGGCCGCCCGATGTTCGAGCAGCTCGTGGATGCCGGCGGCCGGCCGGTCTCGACCGGGGCCGGGCCCGCCCACGTCGCCGGTTTCAACTTCGGTGCGCCCGGCGGCACCACACGATGCGTCGGCTGCCATCTCGGCCACTCCGCTCTCCCGCTCGGCCGGCACGAGGGGCGGCGATGGTTCGACGCCTCGCCCGGGGCACGCGTGACCGCCACGAGCGCGGCTCCGGGGACCGCCGGGGCGCACGCCGCGGTCGACCGGCGCACGCGGGGTCGCACGCGCGAGGTGGCGTGGATCGCGGGCGGGAACCAGGGCGAGAGGCTCGGGCTCGGCTGGGCGCTCCCGCTCGAGATCCGTGAGGCGGTGCTCTACGCCCCGCGGCCCGACTCGCGCGAGGGCTCGAGCCTCGAGGTCCTGAGCTGCGAGGTCGTGCTGTTCGATGGGAGCCGCGAGGTGGCGCGGTGCCGGGCCGGGCCCCTGAGCCCCCGGGGCACGCGCGTCCGGATCGCGGCGCCACGAGCCGACTCGCTCGAGGTGCGGATCCTCGGGGCCAAGGGAGCATTCGAGGGCCATCGGGCGGCCGGGCTGGCCGAGGTGGAGACGATCGCCCGGCTGGCCGCCTCCGGGCCCGACCGGGCGTTCGGATCGCTTCGACCCTGAGCGAAGGCCGGCGATTGTTTTCGCCGCACGACGGCCGTAACATCACATCGGACTCTCACAGAGGTGGCGGCGGCGGGTGACCGCCCGCCGCTCGGGCACCTTCGCAGCCCTCCCCAAAGAACGGTCGCGTGCGCCGCGCTTCACTCGACTTGGGCCGGAGTCATATGACGCCGCATCGCCGCTGGCTCGGTTCAGCGCTGATCATCGCGGCGCTGTGGTGCGCCCTGCCGATGCCCGCGCGGGCGGCGGACCCGGACCACCGGTTCCGGCCCGGCGAGGTCATCCTCAAGTTCCGCTCGGGGGTGGGCGAGAAGGACGCCGAGGCGATCCTCTCCGACCTCGGGGCCACCGACGTCAAGTACTTCACCCGCATCCGGGCCGAGCGCGCCCGGATCACGCACGCCAGCGTCGAGGAGGCGATCCGCCGCTACAAGAACCACCCCCAAGTGGAGTTCATCGAGCCCAACTTCATCTATCACGTGGAAGAGACACCGAACGATCCCCAGTTCGGAAAGCTCTGGGGCCTCCTGAACCTCGGGCAGACCGGAGGCACGCCGGGAGCCGACATCCACGCCCCACCCGCGTGGGACATCACCACCGGCAGCGAGGACGTGCGGGTGGCGATGATCGACACCGGGATCGACTACCTCCATCCCGACCTGGCCGCCAATGTGTGGACCAATCCCGGCGAGATCCCGGGCAACGGTATGGACGACGACGGCAACGGCTTCGTCGACGACGTGCACGGCTGGGACTTCTCGAACCACGACAGCGACCCGATGGACGACAACGGCCACGGGACCCATACCGCCGGGACCGTGGGAGCGGTGGGCAACAACGCTCTCGGGGTCACCGGGGTGGCGTGGCGCGTGAAGCTCATGGCGGTCAAGTTCCTGGACGCTGGCGGGAGCGGCTCGCTCGAGGACGCGATCGACGCCATCCAGTACGCCACGCTGATGGGCGCCCAGGTGATGAGCAACAGCTGGGGAGGCGGCGGCTACTCGGAGGCGCTGCGTCAGGCAATCGCGGACGCCAACGACGCGGGCATCCTGTTCACCGCGGCGGCCGGGAACAACTACCAGAACAACAACGACATCAACCCCCACTATCCCTCGAGCTACGATCTGCCCAACATCGTCGCGGTCGCGGCCACCGACGCCAACGACCAGCTCGCCTACTTCTCGAACTACGGGCCCACGAGCGTCGACCTGGGCGCTCCCGGGGTGGAAATCCTGAGCACGCTGCCGGGCGCGAGCTACGGATACCTGAGCGGCACGTCGATGGCCACGCCGCACGTCACCGGGGCGCTGGCCTTGATGTTCGGCCGCTACCCCGGAATCTCGGCGCCCGAGGCCAAGGCCTCGCTGCTCGCGGCCGCCGATCCCGTGCCGGGACTCACCGGCCTGGTATTGACCGGGGGGCGGCTCGACGCGTTCCTGGCACTCGCGGTGGCCGACAGCATCGCGCCGGACCGGATCACCGACCTCAGGGCCACGAGCCCCGACGGCGACCTGATGAAGCTGCTCTGGACCGCGACGGGGGACGACGGCCGCTCGGGAACGGCGAGCCGGTACGACGTCCGCTACTCCACCTCGCCCATCACGGAGGCCAGCTTCGCCGAGTCCCCGCGCGCCACCGACGCCCCGCGCCCCCGGGCGGCGGGCCCGGCCTGGCGTTCTCGACCCGGTACTACTTCGCGCTGAAGGCGATCGACGAGCGCGGGAACTCGTCGCCTATCTCGAATCTCACGGCCGGGACGACGCTCGGGCCCCCCGACGTGAGCGTGCTGCCCGCCTCGATGAGCGCGAGCCTCTACACCGGGGGGACTGCGAAGCGGACGCTCAAGATCACGAACGGCGGCGTGGGAGAGCTCCTCTACAAGGTCGCCTTCGCTCCTCAGGGGGGGCTCCCGGTCACGCGCGGGCCGCGGATCGCCGAGAGCCGGGCCGGCAAGGCGCGGGCGCGCGAGTTCCCGGTCCTGGCCATGGCGCGGGAGCCCTACGGAGAGGGAGCCGTGCCCCGGCGGGCGCTCATCGCCCCCGAGCCGGCGGTCCAGAGCGGGCGGCTGCCTCCCTGCGGCGGTACGCGCATTCTCATCCTCCAGAGCTCCAGCGACGTCTCGGAGATCCGGGATCTGCTGCGCGCCTTCCCCGACGTCTCGGCCGTGGACGTCTTCGACGGCAACGCCGCAGTGCCGACCTCGAGCCAGCTCGCCGCCTACCAGTCCGTGATCGTGGTCGAGGCCAGTCCTTTCGCCAACCCCGTCGAGCTCGGCAACGTGCTGGCCGACTACGCCGACCAGGGTGGCGGAGTGGTGCTGACGCTCGCCTCGTTCATCGCCGGCTACCAGATCGGCGGCCGATTCCTCTCCGGCGGCTACTTTCCCTTCGATCTGGGCTTCGGCCCGGCCGGATCCAGCTCCCTGGGAACCTTCGACGGCAGCCACCCGATCATGGCCGGCGTCAATTCCGCGTACGGGGACCTGCTCGGCGAGGTCGGCCTCGCCCCCGGCGCCCAGGACGTGGCCCGCTGGTCGAACGGATACCCGTTCGTCGCCACCCAGGGGGGCAACGTCGCGGCCGTGAACATCTTCGTCGGCTACGCCGGATTCTGGACCGGCGACGTCCCGCTGATCCTCCACAACGCGGCGCTCTGGACCGGCAGCGCGGTGAACTGGATGTCCCTGGGCCAGGACTCGGGCGTCGTGCCGGCCGGGACCACGGCGATCGTGGACGTCACCTTCGACGCCGCCGGGCTCTCGGGGGGCGACTACGATGGGAGCATCGTCGTCTCGAGCAACGACCCCGACGAGCTCGAGGTGCGGAGCGCCGCCCATCTGCACGTGACGGGGGCGGCCGACATCGCCGTATCCGACAGCGCGTCCGACTTCGGAGAGGTCTACATCGGCACCACGCGCCGCGACACGCTGGTGGTCTCGAACTGCGGAGCCGGAACGCTGGTGGTGCAGGGCGTCACTTTGACCGGGGCGGGCTTCTCGGCCCCGGCCGGCGGCTTCAGCCTGGGGCAGGGCGAGAACCGCATCCTCCTCGTCTCGTATCAGCCCACCACGGTCGGCGCCTCTGTCGGCACGCTGACGATCGCGAGCGACGACCCCGACGAGGGCCAGCTCCGCATCCCGCTCAGGGGATCGGGCGTGTTCCCGCCCGACCTCTCGGTCGCGCCGGACTCGCTCTCGGCCGATCTCTTCACCGGCCAGAACGCCTC
>VBOT01000110.1:0-3292 GCA_005893225.1 Candidatus Eiseniibacteriota bacterium | reverse complement strand
CCGGGCCCGACGAGGCCGGGCTCGCCGCCGTCCCCGCGGGCCTCGGCGCGACCCCGGTGATCGCCTCCGGCAAGGCCTTTCCCCTCGAGCGGCTCGCCGCCCGCAAGGGCTTCCCGGCAGCGCTCGAGGCGGCGCCCGCCGGCGAGACGGACAAGGGAACGCGCTTCACCTCCCGCGCGCCGGCGGCGCCCCCGGGCAAGCGGGTCGCCGGCGAGGAGGTGTTCGGGAGCACCCAGAACTCCTTCTTCTTCGGGCCGCGCACGCGCGGGAACATCTTCCGCTGCACGAAAAACCGGAGCCTGCGCGAGCACCGCCTGTACCTCCATGTGATTCGACCGACCCAGCTCTGGTTCCTCGTCTACGAGGGCATGCAGCAGTACGGCACCTACAACCTGGTCAGCGCCTCGAACGTGAGCCCGGCAGTGTCGGGCGAGGGCTGGTACAGCTCGGGTCCCCTCAACGTCCAGCTCGTGGCGGGCCGCTACTACATGATCTGCGCCTCGTTCGAGGAGGTATGCGAATACTTCAACGAGCTGGAGATCTCGCCCTATCCGATCCCCGCCTCGTTCGGCGAGCTGATTGCCGGGGCTGGCTGGAACTGGGCCCCGACGGCCCACTTCCCCCCGGACCCGAGCCAGGCGGTCCCCTCGGACGCCTTCGGCGACGCGGCGGCCTATTACCAGACGCTGGTGACGGGACCGGGGATCGGCTGGGTGGAGGTCCAGCCGCGATCGGGCAGGACCGCGCCCGGGGTCGATGCGACGCTCGCGGTGCGCCTCGACGCCGGCGGGCTGTTCGGCGGGGACTACCGCGCGAACCTGGTGGAACCCGAGCGCCGCCTTCCCGTCCATCTCCGCGTGACGGGGGTGCCCAACATCGTGCTCTCGAGGACCGCCTTCGACTTCGGGAAGGTGTTCATCGGCACGGAGCGCAGCGATACGCTGATCGTCAAGAACCTCGGGACCGACCAGCTCGTGGTCAAGGGGCTCGCGACCGACATCCCGGACTTCATCTTCGACTCCTCCCCCTTCACGGTCGCGCCCGGCGAGAGCCTCGTCCGGACCGTCACGTTCCGCCCCACCCAGGCCGTCGCGCGCTCCGGCACGCTGACGGTGACGAGCAACGATCCGGACCAGGGAGTGCTCTCGCTCGGGCTCCACGGCGAGGGGCTCGTCCCGCCCGGCATCGAGGTGACGCCGGACTCGCTGGCGCTCACGCTGCTGTCGGGACAGAGCGCGACCAGGACCCTGACGCTCCGGAACCCGGGAGGGAGCGACCTGATCTGGGAGATCGGCCCGACGTTCCCCTCGGGCGCCTCGCTCGCGAACGCTCGCGTGGAGAGCCGGAGTCCGGTGTTCTCGTCGCCCCGGCGGACGGCGGTGAAGGTCGAGGGCGCGGGGCTCACCAGCCCGAGCACCCAGGCGCGCGGCTCGCTGGGCCGCCCCTCTCGCCCCCCCGAGAGCGAGATCTTCCGGAGCGCTCCGGCCGCGCCCCAGCCTCTCGGGACCTCGCCCGGCGCGCCGCTCGAAGACCTTCTCCAGCACCTCGACCAGAACCATGACGCTGTGAGCGTGCTGATCCCCGACCGCTACGACTTCCAGGAGGGCGAGAACGGCACCTTCATCCTCGACGGCGGCGACGACATGTACGACCTCGGTAACCTCCTGTTCACCAACCTGGGCGGACCGCTCGAGTACTCGGCGGGCCAGATCCAGACGGCCCCGATCCTGGGAGGGAGCGGCAGGTACTTCACGGTCAAGTACCCGGGCCTGTTCGTGCTGGCGGCGGACCTCGAGGGGGTCACCGACTTCACCATCACCGGCAATCTCGGAGCCGATGGCGAGGGCTCCGTCGACGGCGCGGTGCTCGTCACGGAGGTGGCCGGTACCACCTACCGCGGCTTCGTCAAGCGGGTCTACAACGCCGGCGACCCGTCGGTGAACCACCTCGTCATCGTCGCCGACGGTCCGGGGCTCGCGCACGAGTTCTCGCTGAGCACAGACAGCGATTTCCACAATGTGAGCGGGCTCTCGCAGACACGGCGGCTCTACTACGTGCTCTACGCCGGCGCCGGCGGGAGCTACATCGGCGACGGGCCCGCGCTCGAGATCATGAATGCGTTTCTCCAGGCGCTCGACCTCGCCCCCCGGTGGCTGAGCGCGACCCCGGGCTCCGGGACGGTACCGGCGGGCGGATCGACCGGGATCTCGGTCCGCTTCGACGCCACCGGGCTCCTGGGCGGCGACCATGCCGCCAACCTGGTGGTGCGGCACAACGTCCCGGGCCAGCCACCCCTTCGCGTCCCCACGCTCCTGCGCGCGATCGGCGTGCCCCAGCTCCAGGTGTCGCCCGGAACGCTCTCGTTCGGGCAGGTGTTCGCGGGCGGCTCGCGCACCGACACGCTGGTGGTCTCGAACGTGGGGACCGACACTCTGCGAGTGAGTGGGCTCGGGGTCGACCGGGCCGAGTTCACGCTCGACCCATCGGGGTTCTCGCTCGCGCCGGGGGCGAGCCGGCCCGTGACGGTCACGTTCTCCTCCGCCTCGATCGGGGTCTACGACGGAAGGCTCACCATCCGGAGCGACGACCCTGACGACCCGGAGGTCTCGGTCGCGCTCCACGCCGAGGCCGTCGCCCCGCCCCACGCCACCCTCTCGCCCGCCTCGCTCACGGCTTCCCTCGCGACCGGCGAGCACATGACGCAGTTCCTCCAGCTCGGCAACACGGGCGGTAGCGATCTGGTCTTCCAGGTCGATCTCGACGCGGGCGCGGCCGCGGCTGCCGCCGCGGGCCCCGAGGCGGCCCCGCCGCCCTCGCCCGTGACGCGCGTCGAGCCGGCCCCCTCGCGGGCGAGGGGAGCCCGGGGTCCCGACGGCCGGGACCAGCGCCCGCCGCACGGTCCCTCGGGATTCGAAGAGCGGCTCGCGCGCCAGCTCGCCGCCCTCTCGAGCCAGGCGAGGGTTTACTTCGACGACATGGAGAGGGGCCCGAACGGCTGGACCACCCAGGCCTACGGAGAGGACGACCTCTGGCACCAGACCCACACGAGCTTCAGCAGCCCGTCCACGAGCTGGTGGTGCGCCCTCGAGCCCAAGGGTTCCTACGAAACGGGGCGCCGCATCCAGACCGCCGCGGTGAGCCCGACCATCGACCTCGGCGGGCGCGGCGCGCCGATCACGCTCCAGTTCTTCGAGAATTACAACACCGAGCAGGGGTGGGACTTCTGCATGGTGGACGTGTCAGCCGACGGCGGCAACAACTGGGAGCCGCTCCGGGGCGGGATCGGGAGCGC
>VBOT01000109.1:438-10970 GCA_005893225.1 Candidatus Eiseniibacteriota bacterium | reverse complement strand
ACTTCGACGACATGGAGAGGGGCCCGAACGGCTGGACCACCCAGGCCTACGGAGAGGACGACCTCTGGCACCAGACCCACACGAGCTTCAGCAGCCCGTCCACGAGCTGGTGGTGCGCCCTCGAGCCCAAGGGCTCCTACGATACCGGGCGCCGCATCCAGACCGCCGCCGTGAGCCCGACCATCGACCTCGTCGGACGCGGCGCGCCGATCACGCTCCAGTTCTTCGAGAATTACAACACCGAGCAGGGGTGGGACTTCTGCATGGTGGACGTGTCAGCCGACGGCGGCAGCAGCTGGGAGCCGCTCCGGGGCGGGATCGGGAGCGCTCCGTCGGGGTCGAGCGGCGGCTGGATCACCACTTCGCTCGATCTCTCGAGGTACGCGGGGCGGGCCATTCGCATCCGCTTCTACTTCGACACGATCGACCCCGTCAACAACGCCTTCCCGGGGTGGTTCTTCGACGACGTGCTCGTGACCGCGGTGGGCGTGCCCTGGCTGACCCTGCACCCGCTCGCCGGCACGGTGACGCCGGGATCCAGCCAGTCGCTCGCCGTGGACTTCGTCACCACCCAGGTGCCGGTGGGCGACTACGACGCCGGCATCGTGGTCACGAGCAACGATCCGGGCACACCCAGGGCCCGCGTGCCCGTGCACCTGCACCTGAGCGGCAGGCCCCGCATCGCGGTCGCCCCGGGAGAGCTGAGCTTCGGGACCGTGTTCCTGGGCTTCACCCGCCGGGACAGCCTGACGGTGTCGAACCCCGGAACCGACCTGCTGGTGGTGAGCGAGGTCAGCACCGACAGCGCCGAGTTCGCGGTTCAGCCCAAGTCCTTCGATCTCCCTTCCGGCCAGCAGCGACCGGTGTACGTGGATTTTCACCCCGGCCGCGGCGGCTCGAGTTCCGCCACGCTGAAGCTCGCCAGCAACGACCCCGGCCAGCCCCTCGTGACCGTGGCGCTCAGCGGGATCGGGGTCGCGCCCCCCGACATCGAGGTCAGCCCGGGCGACTTCCGCGAGACGCTCGTTCCCGGCACGCCGGGCCAGACCGCCAACCGCACGCTCACGATCCGGAACACCGGAGGGTCCGGCCTGAGCTGGAGCCTGACGCCTCTCTTCGGCACCGGTCCCTCGGTCGTGGCCTCGAGCCCGCAGATCTCCTCCGAGCATCCGGCCGGGATCAAGCCCGAGGGGCCCGCCGGCGGCGCCTCGCCGGCCCCGCCCCGGAGCGTCTACGTGTTCCCGGGCGCCCTCAAGCGGCAAGGGGCCGATGCGGCCGCCCTCCCGCGCCACCCCGTGCATGCCGACACGCCGCTCGAGGCGATCCTCGACAACCTCGATAAGAGGTATCTCCAGGTGACGGACGCCATCCCCGACCGCTTCGACTTCACGGACGGAGAGACCGGGATCCTGATCCCTGACGGCGGGAACGACATGTACGACCTGGGGAACTACCTGAGCACCAGCCTCGGCGCGTTCATCTCCTACAGCGACGGCGTGATCGCCCAGAGCCCGCTGTTCGGGAGCGGCGGGTTCTACTTCACCCGCAAGTACCCGGGGCTGTTCCTGCTCGCGGCCGACATGAGCGGCGTCACGAGCTTCACCATCTCCGGCAACCTCGGAGCGGACGGCTGGGGCAGCGTGGACGGTGCGGTGCTCCAGACCGAGGTGAGTGGCGTCGGCTATCGCGGGTACGTCAAGCGCGTCCATTCCGCGATGGACCCCTCCGTGAACCATCTCGTCATCGTGGCGGAGGATCCGGGGGTCAATCACGAGTTCTCGCCCAACACCGACGAGGACTATCACCGGGTCTTCGGTCTGGGAGAGATCAATCGAATCTACTACCTGCTCTACGCCTCCGCCGACGGCGGCTACGTCGACGATACGCAGACGCTCGACATCATGAACGCGTTCTTGGGCTCGATCGGGCTCGGTCCCCCGTGGCTCACGGTCGCCCCGCGCTCGGGGACCATCCCCGCGGGAGCGAGCGCGGACGTGACGCTCCACCTCGACGCCACCGGGCTCCAGCTCGGCGACTACATGGCCAGCCTGCGGATCTCTTCCAGCGATCCCGACGAGCCCCAGATCCTCGTGCCGGTGACGCTCACGGCGATCGCGCCCTCGGGAGTCGAGGACGGCGATCTCCCCACGGCTCGCGCGTTGCTCCCCAGCAGGCCGAACCCGTTCCGGAGCTCCACCCGGATCGACTTCGACCTGCCGGCGGCCGCGCGGGTGACGCTCCGGATCCACGATGCCGGGGGCCGCACGGTCCGGGACCTGGTCGACGGCCTGCTGCCGCCCGGCCGCCACCGGATCGAGTGGGACGGGCGCGACGCCGCGGGCCGGCCGGTGCCCCCGGGCCTCTACTTCTATACCTTCCGGTCCGGTGGCTACGTGGCGACGAGACGCATGGTCCTCCTCCGGTGATCGCGTAGAGCGCCTTCCCGGCCCGCCGCCGGGCCTCGACCTCGAAGCGCCGCCGAGAACGCGGCCCGGGCCTGAGCCTCGGCGACCTCGAGGATCCCGTGAACAAGGTTGGACACTCGCTCGAGCCGGCGCTAACCTTGTATGGCTGGCCGGGAAACTGGAGCCGTGGACTGGTGCATGCGAGGGCGCCCGCTTTTCATGGCGCCGACGCGAAATCGAGCTGACGCGGCCCCGCATCCGCGATCCGCCCCGCCGTCGCTCCCCCGAGCGGTGCATCCCTCTCCCGAGCCTCGTTCCCTCCCATATCACCTGCCGCCCGCCACGCATCCGGTTGATATTCGCTGTCTGACAGCGATTCGCGAGCCGGTCGACGTGGAACCAGCGGCTCCCCTATATCAGAGCCTAGACTGCAACATCACCTCACGCTGCACGTTGCAGCACCCTGGTGAGGCCGCCGGCACCATCGAGAATGGAGGATGCCCGCATGAGATCACGTTCCTCTCGACGACTCTCGCCAGGCCGCTTCGCCGCCCTGGTGGTCGCCTCGCTGCTCTCGATGTCTCTCGCTCGACCATCGATCACGACCGCGCAGCCAGCGCCGCCGACCGGGACGATCGGCGGCAAGGTGGTGGATGAGCTCGGAGCGCCGGTCGCCGGCGCCCAGGTCTCCGTCGACCACACATCGATCGGCACCTGGACCCTCGCGGACGGCGGCTACGTCCTTGCGCGGGTGCCGGTAGGGACGCAGACGCTCCGCGTCCGCCTCATGGGCTACCGCCCCGATTCGGCGAGCGTCGTGGTCACCGCCGATCAGCGCGCCACCCAGGACTTCACGCTCCACCGCGATCCCCTCCAGCTCCAGACCCTGATCGTCACCGGGACGACGACGCCGCGGGTCAACCTCGAGTCGAGTGTCGCGGCGACCACCCTCTCCCCCGAGGAGATCGCTCACGCCGCGCCCCGGAGCACCACCGAGATGCTCCGCTACGTGCCCGGTTTCACGCGCGTGGAGAGCTCCGGAGGCGAGGTCAACGAGAACATCAGCATGCGCGGGGTGCTGGGGGTCGAGTACGTGATGTTCATGGAGGACGGGCTCCCGGTCTTTCCCACCATGCACACGTTCTTCATGAACGCCGACAACCTGTTCCGTCACGACGAGAACATCGACCGGATGGAGGTGGTGCGCGGCGGCACCTCTTCGCTGTTCGGATCCAACACCCCGGGCGCGATCGTCAACTTCATCAACAAGACGGGGGGCGAGCAGTTCGCCGGCACGATGCAGGCCTCGACCGCCACCAAGGGGCTCGCCCGCTACGACTTCAACGGCAACGGCCCGCTCGGCCAGGACTGGCGCTTCAACGTGGGCGGCTTCTACCGCTACGACCACGGCGTGCGGGACCCCGGCTTCCCCGGCATCCGCGGCGGTCAGATGAAGGCGAGCCTGACGCGCGCGCTCGACAACGGGTACCTGCGCCTGTCGGCGAAGCTCATCGACGATCGCAATCAGTTCATACTCGACCTGCCGTTCACCGACGCTTCGGACCCCCACTTCGTCTCCGGCTTCAGCGACTATGGCTCCATGAACACGAACGAGGGCCTCGACCTGCGCGTGCCGACGCCGGTGGGCGACCTGACGCTGCCGGTGGACAACGGGCTCAGGACCAGCGGGGCCTGGTACACCGCCGAGGCGGCGTTCCGTCTCGGGAACGGATGGCACCTGCAGAACAGCGCGCAGATCATGCATGACGACCAGGAATGGAACGCCCTCGTGCCGTCGAATGCCTTCACCATCAGAGACTTCATCACGGCGCCGAAGGGCCAGGCCGGGCTGGAACTGCCTGCGGGGACCACCATCCAGCTTTACTACACGAACCACTTCGATCCCCTGGGGCGTCCGCTGCCCTACGACAACCCGAACGGCCTCGTGGCTCCCGGCCAGGACATTCACGTCTCCAAGCCGATCGGGGCGTTCCAGGACCAACTGCAGCTCCGCAAGAGCATCGGGAAGAACACCCTCTCGGCCGGCGCCTACTTCGCCAACTACTCGCAGGACAACCACTGGTTCTTCACGAAGGTCCTGACCGACGTTCGCGACAACCCGCTTTTCATCGATGCCGTGGTCGACACGCCCGGCGGGGCCGGGCCGGTTGCCATCACCAAGAATGGCTTCCTGAACTTCCTCTCCGGGTACGCCAACGGTGCCGGTCAGGCCACCATCTTCTCCGGGGTCCTGGGCGGCGAGTTCCGCCCCATCGATCGCCTGCGAGCCGATCTCGGGGTGCGCATCGAGCACGACGACTTCGTGCAGAGCTCCGAGAACACGTCGACCTTCGACCTGGACGCCGACACCACGACGACCTACGACGAAGAGACGTTCGGGAACGGGACCTTCCGGCACGTCTCCCGCAGCCTCACCGACTGGGCGGGCTCGGTGGGGCTCAACTACGCGCTCCAGAAGAACCTGTCCCTCTACGCCTCGGGCTCGCGCGGGTACAAGATGCCGGCGCTGGACGAGTTCCTGAACGCCGGGGCCGACAAACCGTTCATCGCCCAGCGGCAGGTGGATCTCTTCGAGTCGCGACGGGTGGAGTCGGTCGAAGGCGGGGTGAAGGGCTTCGCGGGCCCGCTCGGCTTCACAGTGAACGGCTTCTACACCCGGCTCAGGAACATCGTGAGCCAGGGCCTGGTGATCGATTCGCTCGGGCGCTCGGCGTGGATCATCGTCACGTCCCCCGAGAACAACTCCTACGGCGCCGAGCTGGAGCTGTTCGCGACACCGGCCAGGAGCCTGCAGCTCCTCGGCAGCGGCACCTTCCTCAAGGCCGAGCTGGGATCCGGGGCGGGGGCCGACATCGGGAGTCGTATCAACGGCGTGCCGGCCTCGATCGGCAATCTCTCGGCGGCGTACACGGTGTTCCCCGGAGCCCAGGTGAGGGGCGACTGGCACTGGGTCGCGAAGCGCTTCGTGGACGTCACCGTCGGCACCGCGCTGCCCTCGTACAACTACTTCAACTTCGGCGCGTCGTACACGCTGCCGAGGCAGGCGGCCACGATCAACGTCGACCTGCTCAACGCCTTCATGAGCCGCGGTCTCGAGGAGGGGAACCCTCGGCTCCTCAGCACCGGAGGGAACAGCATCTTTCTGGCACGTCCGATCCTGCCGCGCCGCATCTCGGTGTCGATGCGGTACAACTTCGGGGCGACGGGATCCCAGCCGCAGGAGGCGGAGCAGCCGCAAGCGCAGATGCCGTGAGGGGTGGACGCTCGATCCTGCTCGGGGCGCTGGCCGGGCTCGTGGCGCTCGGGCCCGGCCAAGCCCACGCGGCCCCTCGCCCCGGGGCGCCGGCGGCGGCGAGCGGGACCGCGCCGGACTCGGCGTTCCTGCTCGCCACGGAAGATCCGGGGCGCTCGCCCTCGCCCTTCATCGGCAACGGTCACATCGGCGTTTTGATACCGCCGCTCGGGATCGGTCCGTCGATCTCGTTCCTCGCCGGGCTCTACGAGCACGGCCCGCAGGACGTGCCGAGAATCACCTCGCCGCCGGCCTGGAACGACATCGACGTCTTCGACGGCAGCGGCTGGCTCGTGGCGGGTCTTCGGCCGGACAGCGCGGTGCGGGCCTACCGGCAGGCGGTCGACATGTCGACCGGCACGGCGAGCACCCGCTACGACTGGATCGACAGGACCCGGCGGACCTCGGTGCGCGTGACGGAATGGGTCTCGCGCGCCGATCCCCACCTGGCCGCGATCCGGCTCGAGGTCACCCCGCACGAGGCGGGACCCATGCGCCTGCGATTCGCGATGACCGCGTGGCCTCCGCCGCGGCGGCTCGCGCTCGCCAAGCTGGAACGCTATCTGCCCGAATGGAAGCAGTCGGACGTCTGGTACCCCGGACACACGATCGTACGCGATCGCCATGCCACCCTCACGCCCGCGGCCGGCCGCCTCTCGATGACCTCGGCTCCGGAGGGACGCGACACGCTGGTCGCCGAGGCTGCGAGCGTCTCGTGGCCGAAGGACCTCCCGCGCGCCTCCGCACGCACGGTGTCGTCGGGCGACGCGGCCGCGCTGGAGGTTTCGTTCGATCCCGCCCCGGGCGCGTCCTACGCCTTCACCCTGCTCGTGAGCATCGCGACGTCGGCGGATGGGCCCGGGCCGCTAGAACGTGCCCAGCACGAATTGGACGCCGCCCGGTCGCGCGGATACGACGCGCTGGCCGCCGCGAGCGCGCGCGCGTGGCGCGCGCGCTGGGAGTCAGACCTCGAGATCCAGGGCAATCCGTCGCTCCAGAAGGTCGTCCGCTCGATGCTGTTCTACCTCCTTTGCAGCGCGGACCGGGGAACGGCGCTCGGCATCCCGCCGATGGGGCTCTCGAGCGCCGGCTACTACGGGCACATCTTCTGGGACTCCGACACGTGGATGTTCCCGCCGCTCCTCCTCACCCACCCGGACATCGCGCATTCCCTGGTGGCGTTTCGCCGGCGGACGCTGGAGGCCGCGCGCGCCAACGCCCGCGCCAACGGCTACCGGGGCGCGATGTTTCCATGGGAGGCCGATGAGTTGGGCCAGGAGACCACGCCGTACTTCGCGGTGCAGAACGCGCACTCCGAGATCCACATCAGCGGCGACGTGGCGCTCGCGCAGTGGCAGTACTACCTGGCCACCGGCGACTCGGCCTGGCTCGCCCGGGAGGGATTTCCGGTGATCCGCGAGACCGCCGACTTCTGGGTGAGCCGGGCATCCTACGACTCGCTGCGCGACCGCTACGACATCAAGAACGTGGTGTCGGTGGCGGAGGGGCTGATCGGGGTGACCGACGACGCGTACACGAATTGCGTGGCGCGCCGGAATCTGGAAATCGGCGCGGCCGCGAGTCGCAGGCTGGGGAAGCAGGCGAATCCTCTCTGGACCAAGGTAGCGGCCAGGCTGCACCTGCCCGTCGACTCCACGAGCCAGGCCTTTCGCACCTACGAGGGGGCGCCGGATTCGACGCTCGGGGTCATCACCCCGCTGCTGAGCTTCCCCCTCGGCGTGCCGATGAGCGATCGAGTCAAGCGCACACATCTCGAGCAAGCCCTGGCGCGCCTCGAGCAGGAGGCATCGGGCGCCATGATGGGCATCACGCTGCTGTCGGTGGATGCGGCGGAGCTGGGCGAGCGCGCGCTCGTCGACTCCCTCCTCCCCTACGGCTACCGGGGTCACCTGCGCGGCCCCTTCCTGCTCCTATCGGAGACCCCGACCAACGACGCGGTGAACTTCCTGACCGGAGCCGGGGGCTTCCTCCAGCAGGTGATCTTCGGCTGGACCGGACTCCGGCTGGGAGAGAGCGGGCTGGAACCGGCCTTTCCACCGGTCCTGCCCTCGTCGGTCGGGCGGCTCGTCCTGCGCAACCTGCAGGTCCGCGGGAAGCGCCTGGACGTCGTGGTCGACCGGAGCGGGCGCCGCATCCTCCCGCACCGGGACCGCACCTCACGCTGACGCCGGAGGGGCCCTCGATCGCGTTTGATCTCCGGCGGCGCCGCGTGATGTTCTCCCGCCCGTGAAGGCTCCTCGCGTCGCGCTCCGCGGCATCACCCGCCGGTTCGGCCCGGTGACGGCGAACCGGGATGTCTCCCTCGATCTCGAGCCGGGCGAGATCCACGCCCTGGTGGGAGAGAACGGGGCGGGCAAGACCACCCTCATGCGCATCCTCTACGGCCTGCTCCAGCCCGACGAGGGCCACGTGGAGTTCGACGGCGGGCCGGTGCGCCTCCAGAGCCCGGCCGACGCGATGCGGCTCGGCCTGGGCATGGTGCACCAGCACTTCATGCTGGTCGGGACGCTCACGGTGGCGGAGAACGTCACCCTGGGGCACGAGCCAGCCGGGCTGCTCGGGGGCTTCCGCCGCGCGGCGGCGGAGAGCGAAGTGGCGGCGCTCGCCGGGATCTACCGCCTCCCCGTGGAGCCGCGCGCGCGGCTCGACGGACTCTCGGTCGGCGCCCAGCAGCGAGTCGAGATCCTGAAGGCGCTCTACCGCGGCGCGCGCGTGCTCATCCTCGACGAGCCGACCGCGGTGCTGACGCCCCACGAGGTGGACGAGCTCTTCCAGATGCTGCGCGAGCTGGCCGCGGACGGAACCACCATCGTGCTCATCACCCACAAGCTGGCGGAGGTGCAGATGCTGGCCCGGCGCATCACGGTGATGCGTCAGGGAAACGTGGTGGGCTCCGGCGAAGTGGCCGCGATGAGCCTCGAGCGCATCGCCGAGCTCATGGTCGGACACCCGATCGCCCCGCTCCACGAGCGCGCGCACCGCACGCCCGGCGGACCGCTGCTCGAGGTCCGCGGGCTGCGGGCCAGGGACGACCGCGGCCTCGAAGCGGTGCGCGACGTCTCGCTCGCGGTCCGCGCGGGCGAGGTGGTGGGGATCGCGGGAGTCGAGGGCAACGGCCAGCACGAGCTGGTCGAGTGCCTCGCGGGACTCAGGACGCCCTCGAGCGGGACGGTGGCGATCGGGGGCCGCGAGTGCACCCGGGGCTCGGCGCTGGAGCATTTCCGCGCCGGCATGGCCCACATCCCCAGCGACCGGCTGCACCGGGGCCTGATCGCCGAGATGACGCTGGCCGAGAACCTGGTGCTGGGCCGCCATCGCGATCCCGGACTCGGCCGCGGGCCGATGCTTCACCGAGACACGCTGGTTCGCCGGGCCGCGCCGCTCCTCGGGGAGTACGACGTCCGCCCGCCGGATCCCGAGCTCGAGGCGCGGCGCCTCTCGGGAGGAAACCAGCAGAAGCTGGTCGTCGCGCGCGAGCTCACGCGTGAGGCGGCGGTGATCCTGGCCGCTCACCCCACGCGCGGCGTGGATCTGGGCGCGGTGGCGTTCATCCACGGGCGCCTGATGGAGGAACGCAATCACGGCCGGGCGGTGCTGCTGGTCTCGGCCGAGCTCTCGGAGATCTTGGCGCTCAGCGATCGGATCCTGGTGATGTACGAGGGCCGGATCGTGCACGAGACGGAGCCGGCCGCGACCGACGAGCGGACCCTCGGCCTCACCATGACGGGTCGCGCCGCGGCGCGCTGAGCGCGCGCAACCCCGCGCCGCGGCCGTTGCGCCTCACACCCTCGTCTCCTAAAATCCGTTCGGCGTCCATTGCCGCGGGCGCTCCTTACCTCCTTCCCCGGGGATCCGCCTCTGCGACGCGCGCCTTTCCACCTGCCGGCGGCGCTGGCCGTGCTCCTCGTCTCGGCCGCGCCGGCCGGGGCGGTGCTCGACATCGACGATCGCGGCCCCTGCCTCAACGCCGGCAACTTCGTGATGCGCATCACCAACGCCGGCATCATCGGCAACGCTTACTTCGACGTCGGACTCTCGAGCGACCCCTCGTTCGAGTTCCCCGCGAACTCGGGAATCGAGTGCTTGAACTACGCCGCGCTGTGGGTGGGAGGGATCGACGCCTCGGGGCGGGCGCACGTCTCGGGCGGGCCGCTGCTGGAGTGGCGGCCGACGCTGGCGGAGGACGACCGGGTGCGCGCGGTGCGGCGTGGGGATCCGGGGACGCGCCGGCTGGTGGACGACGACGGCGACGGGCGGATCGACGAGGAGGTGCTGAACGGGAAGGACGACGACGGGGACGGGGAGATCGACGAGGACCTCGGGTTCTCGGCCGACCAGATGCTGGCGGCGGACTACGTGGACGACCGGCCGGAGGCGGTGAACACGGTGTATCCGAGCGGGGAGAACCACGAGCCGCTGGGGCTGTCGGTGCACCAGGAGGCGTACGCCTGGAGCACGCCGGGCTACGACGGGATCGCGGGGCTGCAGTTCCACATCACCAATCACGGCAGGGCGACGCTGCGCCGGGTATACGTGGGTCTGCTGGCCGACCTCGACTCGCGCGCCCGCAAGGACCGGCTGGACCACGTCAACGACCGGATCGAGCGCCACATCGCGTCGCGCTCATTCAGCAGCGGGACCTCGGTCATCACGGTCGACGGAAAGGCGTGCCCGTTCACCTGCATCAGCCCGATCGAGCGTGAGATCCCGGTCGTGATGGACGGCGTTCGGGGCTCGGGGCTCCCGGCCGTGGCGACGATCCCGCTCGAGCACACCACGGACCCTCTCGCCTT
>VBOT01000109.1:0-424 GCA_005893225.1 Candidatus Eiseniibacteriota bacterium | reverse complement strand
CGCCCCGGGCCAGGTGTCGTTCCGGACCTCGGTGTTCCTGAACGGTCGCATCTCCACGCAGGGCGGGACGCCGATCGTCGACGCCGAGCGCTACACCGCGCTGGCCGGGCAATGGCCATCGTCGCCCGAGGACCTGAAGGGGGACTACGTGGCGCTGGTCTCGTGCGGTCCGTTCACGACCCTCGAGCCCGGACAGTCGATCGACTTCGACGTCGCGCTGGTCGCGGCCGAGGACATGGACCACCTGATGGCGGCCGCCGCCAATGCGCTCTACCTCCAGCACGGCGTGACCGCGAACCTGCTGCCGGACAGCGTCCACTCGGAGCGCGACCAGTGGCAGTCGGGCACCAGTGGAATATTCGGGCACGAGGTGTGTCTCGAGCCTCCTCCGGGGCGGAGCTTCGTAGGCGATCGGGACTGCGCG
>VBOT01000108.1 GCA_005893225.1 Candidatus Eiseniibacteriota bacterium | reverse complement strand
GGCGAGCCGATCTGCTCCTCAACTTCCACTACGCGATCGATCCGCGCCTGCTCCCCCGGTTTCGCCGCACCGCGCTGGTGGACATCGATCCGGGGTTGCTCCAGTTCTGGATCAGCCGGGGGCAACTCACCATGCCGCCCCACGATCACTACTTCACCACCGGAGAGACGGTCGGGACCCCAAGGGCGCTGTTCCCCGACTGCGGCATCGACTGGGTGCACATCCGCCCGGTGGTGTGCCTCGAGCGCTGGCCGGTCCGGAGCGACCCCGGCGAGGGCGCGATGACGACCATCTCGGCCTGGGACGGGGGCGACTGGGTGGTGGACGGCGAGAGCGTCTACGAGAACACCAAGCGGATGTCGTTCCTGGCGTTCAAGGAGCTGCCGCAGCGCACCCCGCAGCCGCTCGAGCTGGCGCTGTTCCTGAGAACCGCCGCGGACGCGGAGGACCGGCGGCTCATGGAGAATCACGGCTGGCGCATCCGCCCCTCGCGCGAGGTGGCGGGAACGCCCGACTCGTACCAGGAGTACATCCAGAGCGCGCGCGGCGAGTTCAGCTGCGCCAAGCCGTCGTGCATGAGGTTCCAGAACGCCTGGGTGAGCGACCGGACGGTCTGCTACCTGGCGAGCGGCAAGCCCGCCGTGGTCCAGAACACCGGCCCGAGCGGCTACCTGCCGAACGGCGAGGGCCTGTTCCGGTTCTCGACCCTGGAGGAAGCCTCAGCGGCCCTGGAGGCGGTGAACGCCGACTACCCGCGCCACTGCCGCGCCGCGCGGGCGCTGGCCGAGACCCACTTCGACGCCAGGAAGGTGATCGCGCGCATCCTCGCGGTGGCGCTGGCATGAGGTCATGGCGCCCGTGACCTCGACCCTGGGCCTGGTGATCGCCCTGAGCCTCGGGGTGTTCGGGTTCTCCCCCGACACCTCCGGCCGCGCCGTCGCGAAACCGCCCGCGGGGCCCGGCGTGGCGGCCGCCAGGGTCCAAGGCTCGGTCGAGATCGACGGCCGTCTCTCCGAGCCCGCCTGGGCGGCAGCCGAGCCGTTCACGGAGTTCCAGCAGAGGAGCCCGCACGAGGGAGCGCCGGCCACGCTGCGCACGGAGGTGCGCGTGCTGTACGACGACGACGCGATCTACGTGGGCGCGCGGCTCCTCGACACCGCCCCGGACTCCATCCTCGCCCGCCTGGCGCGGCGCGACGATTCGATCTCGTCGGATCTCTTCACCCTCTACCTCGACCCCTTCCACGACCGGCGCAGCGGCTATTACTTCAAGATCAACGCGGCCGGGACCCTCTACGACGGCACGCTCTCGAACGACGTCGACAAGGACAAGTCGTGGGACGGCGTGTGGAGCGGGGCGGCCCGAGTGGACGAGCAGGGCTGGACCGCCGAGATGCGGATCCCTTACTCGCAGCTCAGGTTCCAGAGGAACGACCGTCAGGTCTGGGGCATCGACTTCGGGCGCGAGATCCCGCGGCGGCGCGAGGACGACTACGCGGCCTATCCGCGGCGCAAGGAGAGCAGCTTCGTGTCGCGCTTCCCGGATCTGGTCGGCATCGAGAGCATCGCCCCGCCGCGCTCGATCGAGCTGATGCCCTACGTCACATCCAAGGGCGAGGACCTGCGGCACGACCCCGGGGATCCGTTCCACAGCGGGTGGCGCCTGCGCCCCAACGCGGGCGGCGACCTCAGGATGGGAGTGGGCAGCCACATGACGCTCAACGCCACGGCCAACCCGGACTTCGGTCAGGTCGAGGTGGACCCGTCGGTGGTCAATCTCACCGACGTCGAGACCTCGCTGGACGAGAAGCGCCCCTTCTTCGTGGAGGGCGTCTCGGCCTTCGAGTTCGGACGCCAGGGCGCCGGGGACTACTGGGACTACGACTGGGACGACCCGGTGTTCTTCTACAGCCGCCGGATCGGGCGCGAGCCGGAGGGGAAGATCCCGTCGTCGGACTTCGAGGACGTGCCTCCGGCGACGCGGATCCTGGGCGCGGCGAAGCTGATCGGCCGGACGGCGGGCGGATGGAACGTCGGGACGCTGCACGCCGTGACGGATCGCGAGACCGCCCGGCTCTCGAAAGACGGCAGGACCTGGCGGAGCGAAATCGAGCCCCGCGCCTACTACGGGGTGACCCGCCTGCAGCGCGCGCTCGGGGGCGGGCGCGCCGGGATCGGGCTCCTCGGCACGGCGACCGCTCGCTCCTTCGACGAGCCCGCGCTGCGCTCCCAGTTCGACCACGCCGCCCTGATGGGAGGCGTCGACGGCTGGCTCACCCTCGACCGGGACGGAACGTGGGTGCTGTCGGGATGGTCCGCGATGTCGCGGGTCGAGGGCGACCGCGCGCGGATGATCAAGCTGCAGCAGGGCTCCACCCACTATTTCCAGCGCCGCGACGCCAGCCACGTGGAGGTCGATTCGAGCCTCACCCAGCTCACCGGCTACGGCAGTCGTTACTGGATCAACAAGCAGAAGGGCGCGACCCTGTTCAACGCCGCGATCGGATTCCTTACGCCCGAGTTCGAGGTCAACGACCTCGGCTACCAGACGCGCTCCGATCTCGTGAACGGGCACATCGGCACCGGATACAAGTGGACCCGGCCCACGCGCAGCCGCCGCTACCAGAGCCTGAAGGTGGCCACGTTCGGCACCTTCGACTATGGCGGCAACCTGACCAAGCAGGGCCAGCAGGTCCTGGGCTACACCGAGTTCAACAACGGGTACGCCTGGGACTACTACGCTTCCTACAATCCTCAGACCCTGAACAACCGGCGCACCCGGGGCGGGCCGCTCACCCTCAACCCCCGCCAGTGGTACCTGGGGAGCGACTTCAACACCGACAGCCAGAAGAGGCTCTACTACTACCTCAGCGCAAGCGGGGGCCGGTCCGAGTCGGGCGCGTGGAGCCTGCACGTCTCTCCCGGCATGGAATGGAGACCGACCGGAGCCCTCACGATCAAGGTCGGCCCCAGTTACGAGCACGTGGAGGACGACGCCCAGTACGTCGACACCCAGAAAGACACCACGGCGATCGAGACCTACGGGCAGCGCTACCTGTTCGCGACCGTGCAGCAGAACACGGTCTCGGCCAGCCTGCGGCTCAACTGGGCCTTCACGCCCACTCTGAGCCTTCAGACCTACGTGCAGCCCTTCGTGTCCACGGCGGACTACTTCGACTTCAAGGCGCTGATCCGTCCGCGCAGCTACGCCTTCGCGCCCGCTCCCTATTCGGGGGACAATCCGGACTTCACGGTCCGCTCCCTGAAGGGCAGTGCGGTGATGCGATGGGAGTACCGGCCGGGATCGGCCCTGTTCCTGATCTGGACGCAGAAGCGCTCGGATTCCGAGCCGATCGGCGTCTTCGACCTGGGTCAGGTGCGCGAGCGGCTGGGGCTGGCACGTCCGGAGAACGTGCTCATGGCCAAGCTTTCCTACTACTTCACCCCTTAAATAGCGTCCCGATTACATAAGAGACGCAGAGTCCCAACGCAACGCCTGAGATCACTTTGTTCTAGATCTAGTGGATCCCGACTCGGGGTAAAGCTTCGCCCATGCCTTACCGGACCGCTTTGACCGGGGTCCGATTACTAGCCGCCACCGAAATGCCTTCCCGGTCTCAAGCAACGTTTCTACTCCATCGACTACCTCCGGCGTCAACCAGCTCTGGACGTTGACGCGGGCGACAGGCCTGGCCACATGCGCTTCCAAATGCCACGTCCCCGGCGCGGGGTCGGACAACGCATAGAGTCCGCCACCGTACGGCAAACGAGGTTCAACCGCCGATGTGTCTACAGGTTCGGACTCGTCGGGATCATCGCCGACGTCGTCGCTATACTTTTCCATCTGACAATCCGGAATTTCGCAGAACGCGCTATCAACGGCCAATGCTCCCACGTGGCCATGCGGGTCGGTAAGAATGAAGTCCACTGAGTCGCCTACGACTGTCACCATCAGCATTGGCGGCTCGACCCAAGGTCGTCTGCTCGGTTCTGTATGGCCAGACGCGAAAACGAAGCTCCCCACCGCGACCATCGCGAGCCAAGACCGCTTCTCTAGCCGCATGGTTGCCCCCCCCTTCCCCTTCCGTTCACTATGATAGCGCCCGTTCGCTGGCGTCGCCGCGGGGCGAGCTTCCTGCACGGCGGGCGCTACCGCGCTATCTCACGGCTTCCAGACAAAGGTCGCCCGGCGCTCGACCGAGATCCCCTCCGCTCCCGGGACGGTCGTGTAGCTGAATCCGGCGATCGCCATGTACGTGCCGGCTGGCGCGGGGTACGTGGGTGATGGGGCCGAGTGCGAATCACGCTCGAAGAGCGTGCCAGTGAACGCCTCGTGCGCCTCGAGGGCCCCGCCTCTCAGGAGCGGAACCTCTCCATCGGGGCACGCCGGCCCGATCGCGTTCGGATCGTGAAGCGCGACGGTCTGGCCGTCGGGTCCGAGCACCGTGACATGGATGCCGTTCCCGCAGCCGCAGCCCTCACAGTGCCACACCCGGGTGGCGCCGGCGTTGGTGACCCTCACGACGAGAGCGACCGGATGGGATGGGCCGCCCGTGGACGGTGTTGGGCTCAAAGCGATCCGAACCTGGGCGACGGGCGGGCGGGTGGTCTCCCTGGCGCAGCCCGTGTTCCACAGCACCAGGACGAGCCCGGCAAGAGGCACGGCGCACCGGCAGCCGAAGATCATGACCGGAAACCCTCCACCTGAGATATCGGTGGGGATTGTACACCCGACGGACCCGGCTTCCGCAGACTCCGCCGGAAAGTCGCGCCTACTTCAGCCCCTGAGCCAGCGGCGCCGCGGGGCGCCCCTCGTGCACCCGGCCGTGGTCGACGTCGAGGCGGTGATCGCAGCTCTCGAGCGTGCTCAGCCGGTGCGCGATCATCAAGGTCGTGCGGCCGCGCATGAGCTGCTCCAGCGCCCCGATGATGAGCGCCTCGGTGCGCAGGTCGACCGCGCTGGTGGGCTCGTCGAGCACCAGGATCGGGGCGTCCTTGAGGAACGCCCGCGCCAGGGAGATGCGCTGGCGCTCGCCGCCCGAGAGGCTCATGCCGCGCTCACCCACCACCGTGTCGTACCCCTGCGGCAGCCGGGTGATGAACTCGTGGGCGTTCGCCACCTTCGCCGCCTCGACGATCGCCTGGTCGCTCGCCCCGGGCCGGGCGTAGGCGATGTTCTCCCCGATGCTGCTCGAGAACAGCACCGGCTCCTGGAGCACCAGGGCGAACTGGTTGCGGAGGTCGGCGATGCGATAATCGCGCAGGTCCACGCCGTCGAGCAGGATCTCCCCCTCGGCCGGGTCGTAGAAGCGCAACAGCAAGCTCACCAGCGTGGTCTTGCCGGCGCCGGTCGGGCCCGTGATCCCGAGCCGCGCGCCGGCGGGAAGCGCGAACGAGACGTTCTCCAGCACCGTGCGCCGGTCCGTGTAGCCGAAGGACACGTGGCGGAACTCGATCTCGCCGCGCGCGCGCGCGAGCGAGCGCGCCCGGGGCTTCTCGCGCACGTCCGGCGGGTTGTCGATCAGTGAGAACACCCGCTCGGCGCTGGTCAGTTTGGACTGGAACGTCGCCGCCTTCCTGCTGAGCGTCTTGAGCGGATCGTAGAGCTGGGTCAGGTAGCCCATCACGACCAGGAGCTGGCCCAGGGTCAGAACCCCGGTGCGGACGTGCTGGACGCCGAGCCACAGCACTCCCGCCGTCCCGATCGCCGTCAGGACGCCGACCTGGAGCCCGAACCCGCCCTCGTAGGCGGTGAGCCGGATGCGCGCCCACATGCCCTGGCCGGAGCGATCGAGGAACCGGCTCTCCTCGCGATCCTCCTGCCCGAAAGCCTTCACCACCCGCAGCGCCCCCAGTGCCTCGTGGATGACCGCGAGGGCGGAGCTCTCGAGGTTCTTGACCGCGCGCCAGCGGCCCCTGAACTGGCGGCGATAGTGCCGGTTCACGAAGAACAGGATGGGCGTGATCGAGAGCGCCACGAGGGCGAGCTGCCAGTCCATCTTCGCCGTGACCAGGAACATGCTCACGAGCGTGATGAACGCCGTGATGGAGGGGAACACGCTCTCCACCACGATGGACTGGGCATCGGGAACGTCCTGCTGGATCCGATAGGCGGCGTCCGCCGTTCCCTGTCGATCGTGGTAGGTGAACGACAGCCGGTGGGCATGCCGGAACACCCGGGCGCGCAGGTCGAGCGTCATTCTCTCGACCACGTACTTCTTCAAAAGGTTGTTGGCCAGATCCTGGCCTTGCTTGAGCAGCGCGGTTGCGACCAGGAGCCCGACCGCGATGGCCAGGCACTGGCCCTGCGTGGGGGCCATGCCCCGGGGCAGGGCGGCGCGCACCGGACCGGGGAGCGGATGGGAGCCGAGCACGGTGTCGACGGCGATCTTGAGGGGCAGCGGCGTGACCAGCGTCAGCGGGGTGGCGAGGAGCCCGACCAAGAGCAGGAGGCCCATGTGCGGGAGATAGGGACGCACCTCCAGCAGGAGGCGGCGGAAGAGCGCGAGGTCGGTGCTTCGCGAGGGGTTCATCGCGGCTCGGACCCGGCTTCCGCCGCCGCGCGGCGCAGGCCGGCCATGGCGAAGCCGCAGTCCCTCGCCATCCAGACCGCCAGGGCCGCGGCCCCACCGCCGATACCGAGCGCGGCCGCCGGCGCCCCTGCGAGCGCCGAGCCGATCGCCGCGAGCGTCAGGAACGCCGCCAGCGTGACCGCTCCCGGCGCGCAGCGGGTCCAGAGCCGCATCCGCACCATCTGCCGGCCCTGACCGTGCTCCTCGACCGCCATCCGCATGCGCCCCGCCCCGAGTAGGCCCCCGCGCAGTTCGAGGTCCCAGCGGTCGAAGTCACCGCCGCGACGCACCACCCCGCCCGACGCCCTGAGCGCGGCCTCCACCGACTCGAGACGCTGCCAGGACGGGCTTGGATTCTCGCTCCATGTCCGGAGCGTCCGCCCCACGGGCATCGACCAGCCCCGCGCCGGCCCCCGGCGCCAGGGGGTGAGCCCGTGACGGAGGCGGCCTATCAGGCGCCCGGCCGGCTGGGCCAGGTGCAGGAAGGCCGTCAATGGCCGTCGGCCAAGGCGCTCGCGCCACGTGCGGGGCGGGCCCGGGAACGAGGCGCTACGGGTGCTCCGCCACGCCTGGAGGATCGGGACCGCGAGCGCTCCCGCGAACGCCGGGAGCGCGTATCCCAGGGGGCGCCAGGCAAATCCGCCCAGCGACAGCGCGCCGAGGGTCAGCACCACCAGGTACCACTCCGGCATGAGGGTCAGGGACGCCAGGGTGCCGGCGCTCTTCTCGTAGAGGGACTGAAAAGGGGCGAGGCCCCAGACCCCCTGGTAGATTCGCGACCGCCTCCAGGACAGGGCGCGCGTGGGTCCGGCCCCGTACAGCCGTCCCGTCCAGGTGGCGTGTCCCATCTCGTTGTACCGTTCGGGCCACTTGGCCTCGAGCAGCGCCTCGGCCTTGCCGTAACCGCGCTGCTGGCGCCAGTAGGCCCTGAGCGAGCTGCGACGATGGTGCCACACCATCGCTCCGGGGTGAAACCCGAGCTTCATGCCCCGGTCGAGCAGGCGCCAGCACAGGTCGACGTCGTCCCCGGCCACCCGGAAGCGCGGATCGAAGCCGCCGACACTCTCCAGCGCCGTCTTCCGGAACGCCATGTTGCATCCCGGGATGTGCTCCGCCTCGCGGTCGGAGACCAGCACGTGGAGCGGCCCTCCCGGGGCGTTGGCGACGCAGTGCGCCACCCATCCGTCCGCCGCCGGGGCGATGTTGGGCCCGCCGACCCCGGCCCAGCCCTCGCGCCGGAAGGCGTCGGCCAGGTAGTGCAGCCAGTGGGGATCGGGGCGGGCGTCGTCGTCGGTGTAGGCCACGATCTCGCCCGTGGCCGCGGCGGCGCCGGTGTTGCGCGCGTTGCTCAGGCCGCGGTTCTCGGTGCTGATGACCCGGAAGCAATGCTCGTGCGCGATCGCGGCCGTGGCGTCGGTCGAGCCGTCGTCCACGACGATCACCTCGAAATCGGGGTACTCGAGCCGTCTCAGCCCCTCGAGGCAGTCCCGTAGCGTGCGCGCGCCGTTGTAGCTGCACACCACCACCGAGATGCGGGGCCAGCGGGAGTCCGGACCGAACGGGACGTCGCGGAAGGCGCGCTGCACGGCGGCCAGGGCCGGTTTGGGCGAGCGGTCGCGCCGGGTGAGGCCGAAGGCCCAGTCGTCGACCTCGGCCCCGCCCCGATACCACTCGTCGGTCCAGGCGTAGACGAACGCTCCCGCGCAGCCGGAGGCGAAGGCGGACCGGACCTGCCAGGCGATCGAGCTCGACTGCGCCTCCTCGCCGTTGCGCAGGCTGTCGAGCCCGAGCTCGGTCATGAGCAGCGGCCGATCGCCGGCCAGGTTCTGGAGCCGCGCCAGGTAGGCCCCGAACTGCTCCTGGGACTCGAGGTAGACGTTGAATCCCAGGAAGTCCACGAACGGCAGCTCGAGGTGCTCGGTGGTGGGATAGTTGACGTAGGTGACGAGGCTCCCCGGGTCGGCGCGGCGGACCAGGGTGCACAGTCGCTCCAGGTAACGCTCCACCCGCCGGGCGCCCAGCCAGCGCACAGTGGGGGCGGGGATCTCGTTGGCGACGGCGTACCCGAGCACCGCTGGGTGTCCGGCGCAGGCGCCCAGGGCGGGCTCCAGCCACTCCTCGACGGGAGGCAGCCGTCCGTCGCACAGGTAGCCAGCGCTGCGCTCTCCTGCCAGCCCGACCAGCACCCTTAGGCCTTGGGCCTGGGCCGCGTCGAGCACCCAGCGCGGAGGGGCCGTGTAGGTGCGAACCGTGTTGATGCCCGAGCGGGCCATCAGCTCGAAGTCGCGCCGGACCGCCACGGGACGCGGGAACTCGGACCCGCTTTCGTCGGGCCGGAACGTCCCGTAAGTCACGCCGCGGACATAGAATTTCTCGCTCCCGACGAACAGGAACTTGCCGCGGGCGGAAGGACGGGCGAGGGAGCTGGCGGGGCGGACCACCGGGCCCGGCGGCTCAAGGGCCACGGTTTCACGGCTCAGAACACGGTAGGACATTGTACGGATCAATGGTACCACGCCTCATATCAATGGCGTGACGATATTGTGGTAGACGCGAAATTCTTCGGTGATGGATGGGGAAGCCCAGGGGTCCGGCGAGAGAGCGGCGGAGCCGGCGGGGAAGACCGCCGGCTCCGCGAAGAAGCTGAAAGTGTGGAGGTGAGCGCGCCTAGTGGGACCCGTGCTCCTTGATCATCGACCCCGACCCCTGCCCCATCTTGACCTTGCGGTTCTTGAGCGTCTCGCCGGAGGTGTTGGCGTGGGCGATCAAGGGCAGCTTCTTCTCGAAGTTGAACTCGGGATCGTTCTCGCCGTGATGGCACGTGGTGCAGGTCTGCTCGGTGATGTGATGGGGAGCGGAGGCGAACGCGTCGTGCTCCGTCCCCATGCCGTGGCAGTTCTCGCACTGCACGTTGCCGAGCTTGGGAGTGGCCGAGGCGCTCTGGAATCCGCCCGCCTGGTTGAAGCCCACCACGTGGCACCCGATGCACTCGGGGGTGGCGTCCTTCTTCACGTCCACCAGAGTCTGCCAGGCCACCGAGTGGGAAGTGGTCTTCCACTGCTGGGCTTCCTCGGTGTGGCAGCGCTCGCAGACCTCGGCGCCGAGATAGTGGTCGGGATTGTTCTCCACCGACTTGGACTTCTCCTGCGCCTCCTTCTCCATCTCGACCTTGCGGAGCTTCTCGTTGAACCCGTCCTCGAAGCTCTTGACCAGCTGCTGGACCTCGGGCTTCTCGCCCACCTCGGGGCCGAGGATAAAGGTCTCGGCGTCGCCGGTGGTGGCGTGGCGCTTCGCGTCGAGCGTGAGCTCGGTCCGGCACAGGTACTGTCCCTGCTCGCCGCCGTAGCAGGCCACGGTGTTCTTGATCATCCGGCCCTTCTGGATGATCGGCGTGTTGCGCCCCACCATCACGGCGTCGATGCCGTCGACCGCCGCGACCAGATCCTCGGTCTCGACCTTGCCGACCTGGGAGAGCAGCAGGACCACCCCGGCGCCCTGGCGGCGCAGCAGGGCCACGGTCTGCTTGGCGGCGACATCCGGCGCGATCACCTCGAGCGAATCCTTGGCCGGTCCGAGGTCGAGCTTGTCGGTGACGAGCCCGAAGATCCCGACCTTGACGTCTCCCACCTTCTTGATGACGTAGCCCTGGAGCGCCGGCTTGTGGGTCTTTTTGTCCATCAGGTTGGCGCACACCAGCGGCAGCCCGGTGCGCTTGGTCTGGAGGCGCAGGTACGCGAGGCCGAACCTGAGGTCGCGCTCGCCCACACCGACGGCGTCGGTCCCGAGCACCTTCATGGCGTCCATCATGAACCAGGCGACGTCCCGGTGCGAATCGTCCTCGGGGAAGAACCCGCCGTTATCGACCACGACGACCTGGCCGTATTCCTTCCTCACGCTGTCGACGAAGCTGGCCCGCCGGGCCAGACCACCTTTGGGAGTGTGTCAGCCGCAGGGGCTGGTCTTGCCCTTGACGTCCGTCGTGCTGAGGATGATGACCTTGTCGCGCTTGAGGAGCGGCCCCTTCGAGCTGGCGCCGATGAGCACCAGCCAGCAAAGGAGCGCCAGCACCGCGGAGGCGAGGATCCGGGAAGAGAGAACCTTCATGAATCGGTATCTCCGGAAATGGAAGGAAGAAGAAATGGGTCGAAGCCGGTTGGCCGGCTGGGAGGAAAGAGTCTAAGAGGCGGGCCGACACGCGTCAAGGTTCGAAGCCCCCATACGTGGGGACCAGGAGTCGGCACGCCATCCGCCTCGGCGGCGCTGTCCAGTCATCGGCAGCCTGGCCGCGCTCCTTGACACCGAATTGACCGGACGGCTCGCCTCCGCCCGGCGGTCCCTGCTCCAGAACGACCCTCCACTCGAGGGCACGCGATCCCGCTCCCGGGGGCCCGCGTCAGCCCCTGCCCCCCGCCGTCGAGGGAAAGCGAAGCGCTACGCCTCCACCCGGTACTTGCGGAGCTCGTCTCCCGCCGGCACCCGCCGCCCCGAGCCCGCATGGACGATCCGCACCTCGAACCCATAGCGCTCGAGGCCGAAGTGGCGCTCGATCAGTCGCACGAGTCCCTCCACCGTCGCGTCCCCGCGGACGGTTCGGCCCCTGCGGCCCAGGCCGTGCGCGCGCGCGAGGCCGGCCTCGAAGCCTTCCTGAAATACCTTCCGCAGCATCCGCTCGAGCGAGCGCCAGTGCGCGCGCTTGAGCTTCTTCAGGACCTGACTCTGAGTCATGTTTGAGCTCCCTCCTTGGACTGCGCTCGAGACCGCGGGGCATGTTATCAGAGCGCCCTCGAGGACCTCCCCGGATTTCTCCGCGACGGCCCGGGCGGCGACCCCTCCCACTCGCCCCCGCGCTGGCGCGGCGAAACACGGCGCGCTAGTGTCTCGAGTCAGAAGCTCGTGACGCTCATCGCCGCCGCCGGAGGAGACCGCGTGGCCTACGTCACCCTCACCGAGATCGAATGGGAGCAGGTCCAGCGGGTCTGGGACCTGCTCGAAGAGGGAAACACCGAGCGCGCGCGGATCGAGCTCGGGCCGCTGCTCGAGAAGCGCCCCGGGCACGCCGATCTGCGCATCGTGGACGCCGCCGTGTCGCTGGACGAGGGCGAGGCGGAGCGTGCGCTCCGCGCGCTCGCGGGGGCGGAGCGCTCCGCCGATCCGGCCCTGTTCTTTCACCTGCGCGGGGCGGTGCAGTACGAGCTCGGGCGGTTCGACCGTGCGCGCGCCGATGCCGAGCGCGCGCTCGCCGTGCGGCCCGACTCCGCCAACACCCACGACCTGCTGGGTCGCATCCTGGATCATCTGGGCGACGAGGCCGGAGCCCGCGAGCACCGGGAGGAGGCCCAGGCGCTGGATCCCGAGGACTTCCCGGCGCCGCTCGAGGTGCCCGATGAGGAGTTCGACCGGCTGGTCGAGAAGAGCGTGAGCGAGCTGCCGCCTCGCGTGCGCGAGCACCTGAACGAGCTGCCGGTGATGGTCGAGCCTCTCCCCCGGCACGAGATCATCGCCTCGGAGCAGCCCCCGCTCTCGCCCGACATCCTCGGCTTGTTCGTGGGCCGGGATATGCTCGAGCGGCGCCACGACGACCTGCCCGCGGGGCCGGGAGCGATCTTCCTGTTCCGGAAGAACCTGCTCCGCGTGTGCCGCGACCGCGAGGAGCTCGCGAACGAGGTGCGCATCACGGTCCAGCACGAGGTCGGGCATCTGCTGGGGCTGGACGAGGACGACCTCGAGCAGTGGGGTCTGGCCTAGTCATTTGTCACGCGTGAACCATCAACGCCGACCCGAGGGCCTCTGCGAGACCCGCGGCCTCCGACGTCCTGTCTCCGGCTCGCTGACTCGCGACGCGCGCTCCGGCTCCGCCTCCGCGCGCTGCGAGAGTCTCGCTACGGCCCTCGGGTCGGCGTTGATGGTTCACGCGTGACAGGGCGCTAGGAGGCTGCCGAACCCTCCGCCACGTTCGGCCCGGACAGCGCGGCGTTGAGGGCCGCCTCCAGGACTCGCTTCGAGTCGAAGTGCATCGCGGCGATTTCGCGGGCGGCCCGGCAGTGGCGCTCGTAGTCGGCGTTGACCTCCTCGAGCGCCTGGGCGGCCTGGTCCAGAGAGCGGAAGCGGAACATGCCGCTCCCGCTGGGCAGGAAGGAGCTCGGTCCGGTGTCCTGGACGACCGCCGGCTTCCCGCTGGCCAGGTAGCACAGCGTCCGGTCGCTGACCCAGGCGTTCTGCAGCTCGATGCACGACGGCTTGGCGCAGCTGAACTCGCCGCGCGATCCCTGCACGTAGGCGCGGTAGGCCTCGGGACTGCCCGCGACCTCCCGCGAGTCGACCACGCGCCAGCCGTGGCGCTCGAGAAGCGCGCGGTCCTCGGCATCCTTCGTGACCTGCTCGAGGCGCGTCGGGTCACCGTCGCGATCGATCAGGTAGAGCGCCAGCTCCAGTGGCTGGCGGGTGCGCCGGGGCAGCTCCACGAACGGGAGGAACGCCACTCGCTTGGTGTTCTCGCGCAGCACGATCTTCCCGCCCTCGGTCACCTTCAGCCAGTCGGTCGAGGACCAGCTCGAGACGGTCGTGAAGGCCCCGGCCCGGGGCTCGTGGGCGAAGGGCCAGAGGTCGAGACACACCGGCGGCCGGATGTGGATCCAGCGCAGGCCGCAATCGGAGAAGCGGGCGGCCGGGGTTCCCACGGTCTCGCCGGTGGTCAGGTAGCAGTCGTGCGGGGCGACGGCGAGCTGCCCGCCGCTGATCCAGAGCTGGAGGAGCCCGGGGTCGATGTCCACGAGCGCCGTTCGCCTCGCGCAGGCGAGCAGCCGCGGATCGATCGCGTAATGGAAGTTGAGCAGCAGATCCGCCCGCCGCAGCACCGCCTCGGCCTCGGGCCAGGTGCGGCCGATGAAGCTCGGCGCGCCGGCGCCTTCCGCCGGCCGGCGGTCGAGCTCGTAGAGGAGTGTCTTCCCCTCGAGCCCGAAGCACTTCATTCGCTCGTGGAAGGTCGAGAGCAGGTGCGCCCTCCGGTCGGGATCGAGAGGGAAGCGGACCTGCTCGAGCCAGTAGACATCGCATCCCAGGCGGCGGAGCCCCTGCGCGTACTGCATGTACACCCAGAAGTGGCCGCCCCCGTCCGGGAAGTTGGCCACCTTGTAGACCGACATCACGACTGCGCTCACGTCGCCTCCTCGGTCCCCGGGGCGGGGGCCGCGAGCGCGGGAAGATCGCGGAAGCCGACCAGGCGAATCCCCATTTCCTGGAGTGCGGTGCGGACGCGCGGGTCACATAGCGTCCGGAGCTCCACCTCGCGCTCGGCCAGGTAGCTGGAGGGAAGGTCGTGGTCGGCGTAGCCGGGGTGGCAGCTCAGCTCGGTCACGCCCTCCCCGAGCCCCGCGTCCACCAGGCGGAGGAGCCCCTCGACCCCGATCTGCTCGAGATGGGTCTCCCCTCCCCACTGCCCGTAGAACTTCCGGAAATGAGCCACGCCCGAGAGGCCGCGCACGCGCACCCCGTGGCGCCGCGCCCACTCCATCACGTGGGGCCGGAAGCGCGGGTCGTAGTGCACGTCGTGGTGGGAATCCGCGTGGGTGGGGGCGGCGCCGACCAGCGCCACGAACCGCCCGAGCTGGCGATCCAGCTCGCCCGGGACGCGCTCGGGCTCGACCCCTTCGTCCCGAGGCTCAGAGCGGGGCACCGGCGGGCCAGGGCGACCGCCTCCTCGCACGCCTGCCGGTCCACCATCAGGCTCGTGTTGGTGAGGATTCCGTTCAGGTTGGCCTCTACGATGCCGCGGCTGATCCCCCGGGTGATTCCGAAATCGTCCCCGGTGACCGAGAGCCACCTCACGCGGGGCTTCCGTCCGGGAGAGGCGGGCGGAGAGTCTCCAGCCAGCGCTCGTAATCCATGAGCTCCTGGACCGCCCACTCGGCTCTCTCGTCGAGGACGATCATGGCGTCGAAGAGGATGCAGTGGGTGCAGCGGGCGAACTCCGCGGTGTGGAAGAGCAAGTTCAGCTCTTCGTTTCCGGGGAGGCGCCGGCCCCAGCGTTCCGACGCCTCGCGGTAGCGCTGCAGGATCCACGGCCGCGCTTCGGGAGAGGACCGGTAGAGGAACGTGGAGAGGTCGTAGCTGAACGGACCCGCCCCGACGTGGTCCCAGTCGATGAGCCGGGCGCGCGGGCCCTGGCCGTCCGCGGTCACGAAGACGTTCCTGGGCCAGAGGTCGCCGTGGAGCAGCGTGTCGGGTCCCCCGACCTCCTTCATGACCCCGAGGCGCCGCGGGGCATCTTCGAGAACCGCCTGCAGCCGCTGGAGCAGGCGCGCCCGGGAGGCCGGGAACTCCACCGGCACACCCTCGTGGAGGGTGGCCAGAGCTTCGAGGGCCGCCATGGCATCCTGGAGGTTCGAGGTGAAGAAGGAGGCACCGAGGTCGCGAGCGCGCCATCGCACCTCGGGAAGAAGCGGGTGGACGGCGGCGCGGCCGTGGAGCTCGGCGACCAGGTCGATCGCCGCCCCGAGATACGCCGGATCGGGCTCGAGGCCGAGACTCCGCTTGCCCAGATCCTCGTAGACGTGCCACACGCAGCGCCCCTCACGCTCCGCCGCGGCCCCGAGCAGCCGCGGGCAGCGGTCCCCGAGACCCAACGCCGGCAGCCAGCGCTCGGCCACCAGGCGGTCGGTCTGGGCGACCGCCGGCTTGAGGAGCTTGAGCACCAGCGTGCGCCCGGCCTCCCCGTCCACCCCCAGGCGGTAGACCTCGTTCTTCAGTCGCTCGAGCCTCAAGGTCGGCTGCGTCACGCCCTCGCCGAGCATCTCCCGCAAGAGCTCGCTCAGCTCCGCCGCGCCGGGCTCTCCCCACTGCTCCAGCGAGCGGCCGAGTCCCTCGCGCAGCTCGTTCCCGTCCCTCCCCGGGCTCGCCGTCACTCGACGCCTCCGGCCGAATGGGACAGGCTCCCGTCCAGCGCCCGCTCCAGGATGCGGGCGACCACCCGGCGACCGTCGAAGAACTCCTCGGCCAGCGCGCGAGCGCGCCGGCAGTGCCCCTCGTAGTCGGCCTCGACGGCCGCCAGCGCTCGCACCGCTTCATCCATGCTGCGGAACCGGAACAGACCCTCGGCCTCCGGAAACCGGCTGGGGCCGGTGTACCCCACCACGGCGGGCTTCCCGCTCGCCAGATAGCAGACGGTGCGGTCGCTCGTCCAGCCGTTGACGAACTGGGGGCAGTAGGGCTTGACGCAGGAGAATTCCCCTCTCGACCCCTGGATGTAGGCGCGGTACTGGCCGGGCGTGGCGCTCACGTCCCAGGCCTCGCGGATCCGCCACCCCAGCGGCTCGAGCCGTGCTCGCCATTCGTCGAGGTGCTTGCCGAAGCACACCGCCAGCTCGAGCTTCGCGGTGACCCGCGAGGCGAGGTCCGAGTACTCGAGAAAGGCGGCCCCCTTGTCGTTGGAGAACTGCTCCCCCCTGAACTCGAAGGATCCTCCCCACCAGTGCGTGATCGTCGTGTAGGGCGCGGCCCCGTCGGCACGGGTCACAGGCCACGCCGAGAGTGCAACGGGCGGCGGAGTGTAGTGCCAGTCGATGCCGCAGTCCGGGAAGCGGGCCGCGGGCGTGCCCACCGTCTCGCCGATCGTGAAGTAGACGTCGTGGGGTGCGACGCGGATGTCGCCGGTGGTCATCCACACCTGGAGCAGACCCGGATCCGTGTCGACGAAGGCGGTGCGGCGGAAGCGCTGCACCACCGGCGCGGGCAGCGAGTGCCACAGGTTGAGGAGCAGGTCGGCGCCCGCGGCTGCGTCCAGGTCGATGCAGCCCTGGGTGATGTCGTCGGGCAAGGTCCCGCCGTCGATCGAGTAGAGCGCCATCGTTTCGGCGAGGCCGTGGGAGGCGAGCCGCGACCTCAGGGCCGCGACGCATTCCCGCACGTCGCGACCGCGCCAGCGGCGGCGGCTCTCCACCGAGCTGTCCGCCCCGGTGCGATCGATGCCCTCGAGCCAGATCACGCGGGCTCCGGCCTCACGCAGGGAGAGGGCCCAGTTGAGGTACACCCAGAAGTGGCCGCCCCCCTCGGGGTATCCGACCGTGTTCGCAGGCGCCAGGCAGACCGTGACGCTCACGCGGGCGCCTCGCCTGCCGTCGGCCTGGCCGGCGCCTCGGGTCCGACCGAATGCCGGGCGTGAGCAGCGCGCTCCGCCGCCCGATGGAAGTACGAAGCCAGGTGCGAGGCGGCATCCGGGACTCCCTTGAACCCCGGCATGCTGGAGATGTCGACCACGTACGGCTTTCCGCCGCTCTCGATGATGTCGACCCCGTAGAGGTCGATTCCGAACGCCCGCCCGCAAAGCCAGGCGATCTCGCACAGCTCGGGGCTGGGGGTGAAAGGCTCGCCGTGCTTCTCCGCCTCGGTCCTGGGCGGGAAGGTCTTCTTGACGCCAAAGAGCGTGCCGCCGATCGAATAGATCTTGAGATCGCGACCGTCGGGCGGGTGGTAACGCTGGGCGATGAGGGGTTCCTTGCCGTCCGGCAGGCCTTCCAGGTCGCCGGCGCCCCGGACCAGGCAATTGTCGATACAGCCGGTTTCCCGGTACGGCTTGACGACCAGCGGCCCGTCGTCGAGGAAAGGCGCCAGCTGGGCGGGGTGCCGGACCACGTAGGTGGCGGGTGTGGGGACCCCGGCCGACGCCAGGATGAGACCCCTGATGATTCGGTCCTGCAGCGCCGCCGTCACCGCGCATGGATTCAGGATCGCGGCGCCCCGGGCGTGCAGCGCCCCCGCGAGGCTCATGGTGAAGCTGCCGGTATGCTTGAGGACGTAGAGATCGTGCTCGGCCCGCAGGGTCGAGAGCTGGACCACCAGGTCCGTGGGATGAATCACGTCGACCCGGACGCCCCGCTCCGAGAGCATCCGCATCGCCGCCGGCATGTGGCTCTTGCTCTGCCGGCTGTAGTACGGCAGCAGGAATCCGACCCTCAGCGTCATGCCCCGACCACCTCCCGCCACGGTGCGCGCCCCACCCACCCGAGTCGCTCGAGCGCGTTTTCCAGCTCCTCGGCGTACATGTGCATGTTGCCGACGTACTGGTGCGCCCAGTCCGTGGCCAGGCTCTCCATGTCCCAGGACAGGGCGCAAAGCGTGCGGAAGACCGTTCCGCAGTACGCGAGTCGCTCCCACGCCGCGGGGGGAAGCTCGGGCCAGCGCTCTCGCACCAGCGAGCCATAGGTCGCGAGGTCGGGGTTCGCGGCCAGGCGTCTCGACTGGACCGAGAGCTGGGCTAGGTCGACCGCCGGAACGCCCCAACCGGCGTTCTCCCAGTCGAACACCAGGAGCGTGCTCTCCCCGTTCGCGGATCGCAGGCGGATGTTCTTGCCGTTGAAGTCGCCGTGCACGAGCGTCCGCGGCGCGGCGTCGCAGATGTCCTCGAGCCGGCTCCAGTGTGCCGCCAGATCGTCGAAGCGAGACTGCATCGCGTGCAGGAAGCCGACGTCGCCCTCCGACAGGATCGGATTGTCCAGGTGCCGCCGCATCGCCTCGCGGATCGACTGCAACACGCCGAGGTAGCGGGCCGGGCCCGCATCGGGCAACGCCCGGCCGGCGGCGGTATCGGTCGCGAGGCCGCTGTGGAGAAGGCCGAGCCAGCGGGCGGCATGGGCGCGGTGCTCGGGGATCAGGTTCGAGTAGCTGATCCCGGCGGCCTCCTCCATGAAGAGCCAGCAGTAGAGGCCTTCCGGCTCCTCGAGGTAGCCGTACTGCCGCAGCGAGGGGACTCCGAAACGCGGGAGAATCTCTTCGTAAACGGTGCGCTCCAGCCGCGCGACCTCCCTCGGACACCGCTTGGCGATCACCGGGGCGCCGCTCGGACCGGCGCCGGCGAGCCGGTAGATCATGTTCTTGTGCTGGCGAACCTTCAGGGGCTCGATCCCGAGCGGCTCGGCGTCGGGGTGGAGGCGGCTCCAGGCGCGAGCGGCCGGGTGACTAGCAAGGTTCGGCCCACGCGAGCTCCCGGTCGAGGACACCGGCGGGGCGCCGCGCGCGGCGCGGGCCGTCTCGGCGACGATGCGGCCGTGCTCGAGCGCGATCACCTCGTCGCACCGCTCGAGCAAGCTCTCCCGATGGGTGATCAGGATGGAGGTGCGCCCGCGCGCAAGACGGCGAATCGCCCCGCGAAGCGCGGCTTCGGTCTCGGGATCCACGTCGCTCGCACGATCGTCCACGATCACCACCGGAGCATCGTCTATGAACGCCGCGGCGATGGCCATGAGCCGTCGCTGGCCGCTCGAGAGCTCGACCCCGCCCCGGCCCACCCGCGTGTCGTAGCCGCGGGGGAGCTGGACGATGAACTCGTGAGCATTGGCTCCCTGGGCCGCCGCAATGAGCTCGTCCCTGCCTACCGGGCTCGCGAGCGCGATGTTCTCGGCGATGGTGCCCGGGAAGAGCACCGGGTCGCGGGGCACGACGGCGAACTGGCGCCGCAGATCCGCGACCCGGTAGCGGCGGAGATCCACTCCGTCGAGCCGGATCTCCCCCTCGGTCGGATCGCGGAGTCGGGTGAGCAAGGCGTTCAGCGCGTCCGCCACCGCTCCGGAGGCGCCCATGATGCCGACGCGCGCGCGGGGCCCGATCTCGAACGAGACGTCCTGCAGCAGCGGCCGTCCCTCGCCGGATGCGAAGGAAACGTGGTGGAAGGTGATGGCGCCGCGGGCCAGAGCGAGCGGAAGCGCGTCCGGTCGCTCCTCGACCTCGGGCCGGCGGTCGAGCAGGGCGAGGACGCGCCCGGCGCGGGCCAGCTCCGGTCCGAGGCTCGCTGCCTTCTGGCTGATGGTCCTCACGGGCCGGTAGAGCTGGTTCAGGTACGACATCACCAGGAGCATGCATCCCAGGGTGAGCGTGCCGGCCCGGACGTGCTGGACTCCCACCAGAATCAGAACCGCCGCGCCCCCTGCCGTGATGAGCCCGACCAGAAGGTCGAGGGTCGCTTTGGTCGTGGCGAGTCGCGCGCGAGTCCTCATGCGTTGCCCGAAGCGCCGGGCGTGGAGCCTCGCCTCCCGCCCTTCCCGCCCGAACCTCTTCGCCGCGCGCAGCGCGCCGAGCGCGTCATGCACGATGGAAAGCTCCGAGCTCTCGAGCTTCTCCGCCTGCGGCGACCGGCGGCGGAGGCGCCCGCGGAAGGCGCGCGAAGTCACGAACAGACCCGGTGAGATGCCGAGCGCGATCAGCGCCAGCGGCCGGTCGATCCGGTCGGTGACGTAGATCATTCCGAGGAGCGTGACCGCCGAGACGATCAAGGGGATGAAGCTCTCGGTCAGAACGCGTGGGATGGCCGGGACGTCGTGCTGGATGCTGGAGAGAGAGAAGGAGGCGCCCGAGACGCGCCGCACCTGGCGGAAGAGTCGTCCACGGAAGTCCAGGATCAGCCGCCCCGTCAGGCGTGCTCGCAGCAACGTGCGCCAGAGAGCGAGGAGCCGGCTGACCAGCACGACCGCCACCAGGAGAACGACGGCGAAGGACGCCAACGCTGCCGGTGAACGGCTGACGGCCTCCGGCACCCGATCAACGAGGCGCGGGAGCGGGTGGGAGCCGATCGCGCTGTCCACGACGATCTTGAGAGGAAGTGGCGTCAGCAGCTCCAGGGGACTGGCGAGGAGGCTCAGCAGGAAGAGCGCCTCGACGGAAGGCCGGTAGCGCCTCGTCTGCCCGAGCAGCCGGCGCAACGTGACGAGCCTGCGGTCACCCGCCATGACTTCGGCCCCCTCGGGCCGCTGGGGCTCCGAGCGCCCGGTGGACGATCCTCGAGGCGCGGGCGGACTCGAGCAGCGTCCTCAGCGCGAGCGCCAGGGCGACGGCGCCGAGGAACGCGCCGGCCGTCCAGACGCCTGCCCGGCCGGCTCCCAGCGAGAGCGCCGCGAACAGGGCGGTGAGGGACAGTGCACCCAGCGAGAAGCGCGGCCACCAGCGGAACCTCACGAGCTGCGTGCCCGCGCCGTGATCCTCGGCGGCGATCAGCACCCGGGCCGTGCCCAGCGCCCCGCCCGCGACCTCGAGGTCCCAGCGGTCGTAATCCTGGCCGCGGCGGACGGCGGCGCCGGCCGCCCTCAGGCTGGCCTCGAGGCGGCGAAGCCTCTCGTCGGGATCCAGCCAGAGCTCGCTCCACACGGCGCACCGTCCGGGGATGGGAAGCGCCGCCGCGGGCGCGGCGCGCCACCTCCAGGGCGTGAGGCCGTGCTGCAGCCGGCCGATCAGGCGGGCCAGGGGCTGGATCACGTGGAGCCACCCGGTGAGGAGGCGCAACGCGAATCTCGAGGCGGGCCGCCGGGGCGGACCCGGGAACGAAGCTCGCGCGGCGCCCAGGACGCCGGACAGGACGGGAGCCAGCGCCGCCAGCGCGAACAGGGGCAGCGCGAAGAGCAGCGGCGGCCAGAACGCGCCGAGCGCCGAGAGCACGCCGAGACCCAGGATCACGAGATGCCACTCCGGCATCGCCGTCAGGGACGCGAGGCCCGAGGGAGTGCCCTGATAGAGGAACTGATAAGGGGCGCTGCCCCAGACGCCGTGATAGACCCGGCTGCGCCGGCTTCCGACCTGGGCCAGTCCTTTCCCGTACAGACGCCCGGCCCAGGTGACATGACCGAGGCCGTTGTACTTCTCGGGCCACTTCGCGGCCAGCAGCGCCTCGGCATGGCCGTACCCGCGCTGCTGCCTCCAGTAGGTGCGAACCGAGTTGCGGCGGTGGTGCCAGACCACCGCCGCCGCGCTGAACCCCAGGCTCCAGCCGCGGTCGCGGAGGCGCCAGCACACGTCGACATCGTCGCCGGCCGCGCGGAAGCGCGGATCGAACCCTCCGATGGCGCGCAGACATTCGGCGCGGAACGCCATGTTGCAGCCGGGGATGTGCTCCGCCTCGCGGTCCGAGAGAAGGACGTGCACCGGGCCGCCGGGCGCGTTCGCGATGCACTCGGCGATCGGGCCGTCGCCCGCCGGAGGGAGGTTCGGTCCTCCCACACCCGCGTGGCGGGTCGTCATGAAAGTGGTCGCGAGATAGGTGAGCCAGTGGGGATCGGGGTACGCGTCGTCGTCGATGTAGGCCACGATCTCCCCGGTGGCGGCCTCGGCGCCCGCGTTGCGGGCCGCGGCCAGGCCCCGGTGATCGGTGCGGATCCGGCGCCATCCGTACTCCTCGACGATGGCCGGGGTGGCGTCGGTCGACCCGTCGTCGACGACGATCACCTCGAAATCGGGATACTCGAGCCTCTGGAGCCCCGCCAGCGTGTCGCGAAGCGTGCGCGCGCCGTTGTGCGTGCAGACGATCACCGAGAACGAGGGCCAGGCGCGATCGAGCGGAGCCGGCCCCTCGCGGAACGCCCTCGCCACGGCGGCGAGCGCGGGCTTCGGGCGGCGGTCGCGGCGGGTGAGGCCGAAGCACCAGTCATCGACCTCGGCTCCGCCGCGGAACCATTCGTCGGTCCAGGCGAACACGAAGGCGCCGGCGCAGCCTGCGGCAAGCGTGGTGCGGACCTGCCAGTCCAGCGCCCGCGCCTGCGCCTCCTCTCCGTTCCGGAGGCTGTCGAGCCCCAGCTCGCTCATGAGCAAGGGGCGGTCGCCCGCGACGTTCTGGAGGCGGGCGAGATAGGCCTCCAGTCGTTCCCGCTCTTCCAGGTAGACGTTGAAGCACACCAGATCCAGGAAGGGGAGCTGGAGATACTCGGTCGTGGGGTAGTTCACATAGGTGACGAGACCCTCGGGGTCCTCGGCCTTGAGGGCGCCGTAGAGCCGCCTGAGGTAACGCTCCACCGGGCGGCGGCCGAGCCATCTCACCACGGGGGCCGGGATCTCGTTGCCGAGTCCATAGCAGAGCAGCGCCGGATGCCCGGCGCACTCTCGCGCCGCCATCCGGATCATCGTCTCGATCTCGGACATGCTCTTCTTCCGGTCGATGAGGTAGCCGATGTGCTGCTCGGCCGAGAGCCCCACCATCACCCGGAGGCCGTGACGGCTCGCGGCGTCGAGAAGGGACCGCGGGGGCATGGTGTGGGGAATCCGGACGGCGTTCAGGCCCGAGGCCGCCATCAGGGCGAAGTCGCGCTCGATGACGTCCGGGCGCCAGTACTCGCGGCCGGCAGGGTCGGGACGGAAGGCCCCGTAGGTGACGCCGCGCACGTAGAGCTTGTCGTCGCCGGCGAAGAGGAACTTGCCGCGCACGCGGGGCCGGACGAGTGGCGGCGCCGGGGCCGAGGGACTGTGGCCCCGCACGAGCCTTCGAGCAGCCGGCGCCTCCTCCATGGGCGATTCTCGGGGAGCGGCGGTCGACACGCTGGCTCACCTCCTGCCAGCGCCCGAAAATCCCTTCTCGAGCGTCAGGCGCCCATATATGAAACCCCCTGGAGTCAACGCTTCTTCGGGGGTCGGTGCGAGGGCCTAGTTTACACCATTTTATGAACTTTCAGATGTATTAACCGGCAGGTCGTTACCACGATTCTTTCACGTCTCTGGGCGCATAAGTCCAGGAATCGTGGACTCAAAGCGTGGGGCGGTCGGCCGGCGGGGGGCTCGAGCTCCCGAGCGGGAGCGTCAGGGCGCGCGCGCCGCCCGGAGGGATGCCCTACTGGATGCCGCCGATGCTCCCGGACCGGGTGCCCCGCTCGATGTAGATCTCCTTCTGCTCCTTGACGCCGAGGCGGAAGTAGTACTCCGCCTCGCCGCCCGGCGCGAAGGTGCGGGTGAACACCGCCTGCCAGCAGTGCAGGTCGCGCGTCAGGGCGAAGCGCTGGGTGCCGATCTGGTGGGAAGTCACGTCGTACGAGGCCGAGTAGTCGAGCCCCCAGGCCGGGGTGAGCTGGTAGTGCATCACCGCGTTGGCCGTCTGGCTGCTCGAAGGCTCGTGCGGGGCCACAGTCCCTCGGCCCCGGCGATGGGCGTGGTCGTGCGATCGATCGGCAGATCGGGCGCGGCCGCCCGCCGGCGGCCGCTGCTCGCGAGGTTGAATCCCATGTTGTATCCGAGCGAGCGCACGGGGCGCGGCGAGTACACGTCGGTGACCCAGCTCAGGCTGGCGCTCACGAGCCCGGGCGGCTGGAGGAGCACGTTGGAGCTGATATTGGACAGCGGGTGCCGCAGGTTCTCTTCCCGGTAGAGGAAGTCGTACGAGCCCCCCAGGGTCCACGACAGCAGGTTGTCGAGCTTCCGCACCTTGTCCCCGCGCCCCAGCTTCATCTGAAGCCGCTGGTCGAGCCCGAAGTCCATGCGGAAGCGCCGGAAGCCGGAGACGTCGATGCCGCCGAAGCCGCGGAAGCGGTTCTGCTTCACGCCCTGGGCGTCGAAGTACGTGAGCTGGGGGAATTCCGGACTGTAGGCCAGGGCGACGCTCGGAAACAGGATGTGCCGGAGACCCTGGATCGGGCCGAGGTTGGGACGGAAGGTCCCGTAGAACGTGGCGCTGGTGGTGAGCGCCGAGGACCAGGTCCCGGTCGGCACCAGCCTGTGACCGAGCTCGTCGAAGTCGAAGACCGCCACCTCCCCCTGAAGGCTGGGACGCACGTTGAGCCACCCGAACAGCCGCCGCGAATCCGAGAGCGCGGAGTTGCTCGCGAAGCCCCGCCGCGTCAGGACGTGATGGTCGATGGCGCTGGCGGTGTCCGGGCCGGTCGCGAAGCCGCGGCGCTCGCGATAGGACAGGTAGCGGCTGTCGAGGCTGAAGTAGAGGGTGCTGAGCCGCTTCTCCAGAAACGTGCCCTTGAGAAAACCGAGCGATCCGATGGTGCGGGTCGGGAAGGCGATGGAGAGGCTGGGCAGGCTCTCGGTGAGGTTGGCGAGCCCCGCCTGGGTCCCGGGAGCGGGTCCCTTGAGCGGCCCCGCGCCGTCGGGGTCCTCGAGTTCGGCGTCGGCGTCGAGGTCCTCGCGGCGCTCGACCACGGCGTTGACGCTCGCCCAGTCGGCGGTGTGCGACACCGCGACGCTGGAGGTGAGGAAGCGGTTCAAGCGCTGCGAGAGCGAGCGCCCGAACAGGTCGCTCGAGTTGTAGTCGCGGCTCGAGACGAACGAGGCGCGCGCCACCAGCCGGGTCCTGGGCGTGAGCTCCTGGGAGTGGTCGGCGGTGAAGTCCCAGTCCTCGCTGCCGGTGCGATCGTTGCGGGCGAAGCTCCCCCGGAAGCTGCCGTCGAGGACGTAGAGCAGCTTGTAGAGCCCGTCGGCGCGCACCACCCACGAGGGCTCGAACTGGTAGTAGTCCCCCGACAGGGTGAGATCCATGTAGTCGTTCGGGGCCCAGTAGTAGCCGGCGTTGCGGAAGAACTGTCCCGCCCGGTTGCTGAAGCCGAAGTCGACCTGCGGCAGCAGAAACCCGGAGTGACGCCCGGGCTTGATCGGGAAGATCCAGAACGGGAGCGCGAGCAGGGGGACGTGGCCGACGTAGAACACCACCGGCTTCGCCACCAGCTTGTCCTTGAGATAGATCTTCATCCAGTGCGCCGCGAAGTGATAGTGGGGGTCGGCGAGGTCGCAGGTGCTGTAGGCGCCGTTCATCACGTCGAGCTCCTTCTCGTTGGCCTTGCGGATGCGCTCGCCGCGGTACAGCCCCTTCTCGTAGGCGGTCTCGGCCTTGTAGATGTTGCCGACCCGCGACTCGAGATCGTAGGTCATGAGGTGGCCCGCCACCTTCTCGCCCCGGTCCACCAGCTCCGGGTCGCCGTTCGCCACCAGCGTCTGGTGGTCGACGTCGTACTCGACGTGGCGCGCGGTCAGCGCCAGGTCCCGATAGACCAGGTGAGCCGCCGGGTCGAGCACGATCCTGCCCCTTCCGACGGCGTACTCGATGCGCGCGGCGTCGTACTGCACCACCTCCTTGGCGGCCTCCGTCGTGTCGGAGAGGTCGGCCGCGAGATGGTACTCGCCGCTCGCCTTGCCCTCGACCCGCGCATGGTCGATCTTGCGATCCTTGAAGAACACGGTGATCGTGTCGCCCGCGGCGAGGTTGCGCTCGGTGGTCTTGCCGGGCTGGGGCGCGCCCTCGTACAGGTTGTTCGCCTTGCCGGTCGCCACCAGGCTGTCGATGTCCTCGCCCGCGAAGAACACGTCCACGCGATCCCCGGTCAGGCGGTTGGTCTCGCCCGGGCTGCCGGAGCGCGAGCCGGCGTAGTCCATGACCGCGTTGCGGCGCACCACCACCCGCTCCAGCTCGCGCTCGCGCGTCCACATCTCGAGCGTGTCTCCGCCGACGTGGGTCTCGTTGTCCCAGGCGCGCGGGTGGCCCAGCAGCCAGCCCCGGTTGGCGCGATCGTCGAACAGCCCGTAGTCGCCGGCGGCCTGGAGGGAGTCGCGGCGGACCCGCACCGAGTCGATCGCCTCGGCAAGCCGGGTCTCGGTGTTGAGCCTGAGGCGGAGGGCTCGGATCGACGTCAGGCGGTTCTTGTCGTCCCGGGCGCGCAGCACCGGATCGCCGGTCGCAAGCGCCTCGTGGTTGGCGCGGTCGTAGTCCACCGCCGCGGCATCCAGCTCGAGCCGGTTCTGCTCGTCGATGCCGCGCACGTTGCCGCGCGCCTGGAGCAGCAGCGAGTCGCGGAAGTAGGCCGCCCGGTCGGAGAGGATGTGCTGCTTCCGGTCCCGGCCATCGACGCCGCCCCACAGGTCGGCTCGCCCCAGCCGCCGGTCGTAGGTCGCGGCCGGCGCCCGCAGCGTGGCCTCCCGGTCCACGGCGGTCACGTTGCCCTGGAGCTCCAGCACGTCGGAGTTCTCCGAGTAGGAGGCGTGGTCGCAGGTGATGGTCGTGGTGCTGTCGACCATCCGCACCTTCCCGTCGAGATAGAGCATGCTGTCAGCGCGCACGTAGCGCCCGCTCTCGGAGGTGATCACGGTGCCGCCGCGCATGATGCGCACGTTGCCGTGGAGCAGCACGATGTCTCCCTCGGGAGTATGGCTGCCCGTCATGCGGTCGGCCGAGAGGTGAAGCGGCGGCCCGGGCGATGCCGGCGCCTGCGAGGGCTGACCGGTCGCGGCGCTCGCGAGGAAGAACAGCGCCGGCGCGGCGAGAGCGACGAGCGGGCCGGGCTTCTTCACAGCCACTCTCCCGGCGCCCCGCCCAGGGCCTCCATCGCCTCGCCCACGGCGAACAGGGATCCCGCGAGCAGCACTTTGCCCCTTCCCGCCCGCCCCAGCGCCCGCTCGAGCGCCCGCGCCACGTCCGGCTCGCTCTCCGCCGGCCAGCCGAGCTCCGCGGCTCGCTCGCCGAGCGCCGCGGGCGCGAGCGCGCGCTCGCTCCGCGTGCGCGTGACGAGCAGCCGGGCGCGCGGCGCGAGTCGGGCGAGTGTCTGGAGCATCGCGGCCGCGTCCTTGTCGCGCGACACCGCGAACACCACCGCCTCGGGAGGCTCGAAGCCCAGGTCCTCGACCCAGGCGCGCGCGAGCCGCTCGGCTCCCTGAGGGTTGTGGGCTCCGTCCCACCAGAGCCGCGGCTCGGTGGGGCACGGCTCGAGCCGTCCGGGCCAGGCCGCGGCCGCGATCCCCTCTCTCACCGCTCCGGCGGGGATCTCGAGCCCCCGCTCGGCCAGAACCGAGAGGGCAGCAATCGCCACCTGCGCGTTCTCGAGCTGAAGGCGGCCGCGGAGGCCGAGCGAGAGCGCCAGCGTCCCCCACGGCGCGGCTTCCGCCTCGAAGCGCGTCCCCCCGGGGCCGACCCGGCACTCGCGGAGCTTCACGCGCGCGGCGGCCGCGACCAGCGGCGAGCCCTTCTCTCGAGCGACTTCTTCGATCACCGCCGCCGGGGCGCCCGCGGCGCCCGAGATCACCGGAACGCCGGGCTTCACGATGCCGGCCTTCTCGCGCGCCACCGCTTCCAGCGTGTCGCCCAGGATCTCGGTATGGTCGAGACCGACGCCGGTGATCACCGCGACCTCGGGCGTGATCACGTTGGTGCAGTCGAGACGCCCCCCGAGTCCGACCTCCACCACCGGCCATTCCACCGCGTGGGCGGCGAAGCGGTCGAAGCCCAGGGCCGTCGTGACCTCGAAGAAGGTCCGGCCCCGGCCCTCGGGCAGGCCCTGGATGTGCTCGAGCCGGGCCTCGAGCTCGTCCTCGCTCGCCCAGCGCCCTCGGATCCGGATGCGCTCGCGGAAATCCACCAGATGGGGCGACGTGAAGAGGCCGGTCGAGCGCCCCGCGGCTCGCAGCACGCGCTCGACCAGCGCGCACACCGATCCCTTGCCGTTGGTGCCGGCCACGTGGACGGCGCGGAAGCGGCGCTCGGGAGAGCCCAGAGCTTCCAGCAGTCGCCGGGAGCCGTCGAGCCCCAGCCCGCTCTTGTGGCGCTCCAGACCGTAGAGCGCCTCGAGAGCACCCTGGAGACGAGCGCTCACCGAGCCGGAAGACCGCTCACGTGCACCGATCGACCGGGATCATGCCTCAGCCGCTCGCGGGTTTCGGCCTGGGTCTGCCGTCCGCCGCGGGCAGCTCGGGGTCGAACGCGTGGGGTGACGCCTGACCCGCGGCGGCGAAGCCTCGGGTCGAGCGCCAGAAGAACTCGAGCAGGCGCGTGACCTCCTCGCGCATCTGCTTCCGATGGACGATCCGGTCGATGAAGCCCTTCTCGAGCACGAACTCGGCGCGCTGGAAGCCGGGAGGCAAGTCCTCGCCGATGGTCTGGCGGATCACACGCGCGCCGGCGAACCCCACCAGCGCCCCGGGCTCGGCCAGGATCACGTCGCCGAGCGAGGCGTAGGACGCCAGCACGCCGGCGGTGGAGGGATCGGTGAGGATCGAGATGAACGGCAGCCGCTCGTCTTGAAGTCGAGCCAGGAGGGCGGAGGTCTTGGCCATCTGCATCAGCGACAGGATCCCTTCCTGCATGCGCGCCCCGCCGGTGGCCGAGACCACGATCAGGGCGCGGCGCTCGGAAATCGCGGCCTCGATCGAGCGCGCCACCTTCTCGCCCACCACCGAGCCCATGCTGCCGCCCATGAAGAAGAAGTCCATGATCGTCAGGCTGACGGGTCTGCCTCCAACGCTCGCCACCCCGGAGAGCGCCGCGTCCTTCATGCCGGTGTCCCGCTGCGCGAGCTTCAGGCGCTCCGGATAACGCATCTTGGCGTCGCGGAACTCGAGCGGGTCGCCGGCCTCGAGGTCGGCGAAGCGCTCCTCGAACGAGCCGGGGTCGACCACGTAGCCCAGGTAGGTGCGGGCCGGCACGCGGAAGTGGAAGTTGCACTTCGGGCACGTCCACAGGTTCTCGTCGAGCACGGTCTGGAACAGCGCCTCGCCGCATCCCTCGCACTTCGTCCACAGTCCTTCGGGGACGTCGGGGCGCTGCTCCTTGTTCGTCTTGGACTTGATGCCGGCGCGTTCGCGTTTAAGCCAGGACATGGACCGTCCGTCTGGGTCTAGCCCGGATCATTCATGAGCCCCCCGCTGCAAGAACGACGCGGGGTCATGAATAACCCGGGCTGCTTTCGGGCGCCGGTCGTCACGGCTTCGTCAGGGACGCCATTCCATCACCAGCGCGTCTTCGCCCGTGTCACGATAATACCCGCGACGGAGCCCGGCCAGCCGAAATCCGTGTGCCCGGTAGAGCCACTGGGCAGCGAAGTTCGACACCCGCACCTCGAGCGTGATGTCCTCGACGCCGATCGCGCGCGCGCGCGCCATGAGATCTTCCAGCAACGCCCTCGCCACGCCGCGCCGGCGCATCCCGGGCACGACCGCGAGATTCCCGAGGTGTCCGGTGCCGTGCCCGAGCCAGGCGACGCTGTAGCCGGCGAGCCGCCCCTCGCGCTCCGCGATCCGGGCGTAGATGAGAGGCGTTCCGAGCTCGCGCGCGAAGAACGACTCGGGCCAGGGATCGCTGAAGACCTCGCGCTCGACCGCGGCCACCTCGCCGAGGTCGGTGGTCCGGAGCTCGCGGATCTGCGTGGGCTCGGCGGCGTTCACCCGGCGTCGCACTCGCTCCTCGGCCTGGGCCGGACGCACGTAGAGCGCCCGGAACGCGGCGCCGCGCGCGGGAAGCCCGGCGGCGGGCCCGCGGTCCGAGCGCGCCGCCCGGGCCAGATCCAGCGCCGAGAGGCCGCCGTGGCGCCACCCGGAACCGGTGCTGCCCGGGTAGGCGCGCTCCAGGATCTCCGCGACGCGCGGCGCCCCGGGCCCCACGAAGCGCACGGCGCTTCCCGGGACCAGCACGTGCGCCTCGCGGACGTCGCCCAGCAGCTCCTCGATCGGCGCCACGCGCGGCGCCGCGAGGACGTAGACGTTGCCGCGCGAATCGGCCCGGAAGAAGCCGGCGTAGAGGTCGCGCCGGCCCGCCGGGACCAGCGGGACGACCAGGCTCCGGCGCACGCCGCTGGCGAGGGCCAGCGCGGCGAGGGACGAGGCTCCGCACAGCTCGGAGCCCGCCACCAGCGCCAGCGCGTGGGCGGTGGCGAGGCCGACGCGCACCCCGGTGAAGGACCCCGGCCCGAGGTCCGCCGCCACCCACGACAGATGCTTGGGGCGAACGCGCGCGTGCGCCAGGGCCCGCGCCACGAGCGGGGCCAGGCGGCGCGTGTGCCCGTGCCCGACGTCCTCGACCTCGTGCGCGAGCGGCTCGCCTTCCTCGCCCATCACCAGGACCTCGACGTGCTCGGTGGCGGCCTCGATGGCGAGGCCGGTCATCGGCGGGCCTCCGACTCCTCGGCTCCGAGCCCGCCCCACGCTCCGAGCAATTCGAGACCCCGGCCGCGGCTCGCGCACGCGGTCAGCGAGCGCTCGTGGTCGGAGACGATCTCGAAGCCCACCTCGAGGCAATCCGCGCGCAGCGAGGAGGGAAGCTTCTCGCCCCATTCCGCCACCAGCGCGCCGCGCTCCAGCTCCTCCTCGAGACCCAGCGAAACGGCGTCCCAGGGCTCGACCCGGTAGAGATCCAGGTGGAGCAGCAGCACTCGCCCGCGATACTCGTTGACGAGCGTGAAGGAAGGGCTCCGCACCCGTGACCTCGAGCCCAGGCCGCGGGCGAGACCCGCCACGAGCCGGGTCTTGCCGGCGCCGAGCGGCCCGGTGAGCGAGATCACGTCGCCGACGCGGAGATGCGGCGCCAGCGATTCCCCGATCCGCTCGGTGGACCCGACCGAGGTCGAGCGGCGCGCCAGGCTCCGGTGCTCGGGATCGTTCGGGGCCGCGCTCACGGGCGGCGGGGCGTGAGCGTCACGAGCGGCAGGATCATCTCCTCGAGCGAGATCCCGCCGTGCTGGAACGAGCCGCGATACTGGCGCTCGTACTCGTGGAAGCGGGTCGGGTAGACGAAGTAGAAGTCCTCCCGCGCCAGCACGTAGTTCTTGCCCACGCCGTCGTCGGGGAGCTGGAAATCCATCGGCTTGCGGACCATCACCGCGTGCTTCGCGTCGCAGTTGAGGTTCGTGCCGTACTTGTACCGCAGGTTCGTGGAGGTCTCGCGGTTGCCGTAGATCAGCGCCGCCCGCCGCCCCAGCACCGCGCCGTGATCGGTGGTCAGCACCACCACGCAGTCCTGGGAAGCGAGCGCGCGGAAGATGTCGTAGAGCGGGCTGTGCACGAACCAGGCCTTCATGACGGCGCGGAACGCCGCCTCGTCGGGCGCCAGTTCCTGGAGGATCTCGCTCTCGGAGCGCCCGTGCGCCAGGATGTCGAGGAAGTTGAACACCAGGCTCACCAGCGGCACGCCGGAGAACGAGTTGATCTGCCGCCGCGTCTGGTGCGCCTCGTCGGCGTCGTAGATCTTGAGGTACTTGGTCCCGCGCTCCGGGGCCGAGTGAAGCCGCTCGAGCTGGTGGTCGAGGAGCTGGCGCTCGTAGCGGTTCTTGGTGCGCTCCTCGGGGTTGGTCTCCTGCCACAGGTCGGGATGCCGCTGGCGAAGCTCGGCGGGCAGGAGACCCGAGAAGATCGCGTTGCGCGAGTACGGGGTCGCGGTGGGCAGAATCGAGAAGTAGTGCTCGCGCCGGAGCTCGAACAGGCTCTCCAGCAGCGGCTCGAGCGCGAACCACTGGTCGAGCCGCATGCAGTCGATGATGATGAAGACCACGCGGCGCCCCTGCTGGAGGTGCGGGACGATGGCCTGGCGCACCACGTCGGTGGAGAGCGTGGGCCGCGCGGTGCGCCCGTGTACCCACCCCGAGTAATGCTCCTCGATGAAGCGCCCGAACTCGATGTTGAGCCCGCGGCGGAAGTCGCCGTGCGCCTGCTTGAGGCCGTCGTCGCTCATCTCGTCGAACCGCACGTCCCAGCGCGCCACCTCGACCGCGAGGTTGATCCACCCCTCGCTGTCCAGCGCGCGCAGGTCGAGCGCTTGCCAGCGCTGCATCTCGGACACGTAGTCGCGCGTCCGCTGAGACTCCTGGAGCCGCTGCGCGTCGAACACGCGCTTGCAGGCGATGAAGACCTGCGACGGATTGACCGGCTTGATGAGGTAATCGGTGATGTGCCGGCCGATCGCCTCGTTCATCAGCGTCTCCTCCTCGGACTTGGTCACCAGGATCACCGGCAGCCCGAGGTCGCGGGACTTGATCTGGTCGAGCGTTTCGAGCCCGCCGAGGCCCGGCATCATCTCGTCCAGCAGCACGACGTCGAAGCGGCCGCGCGCCAGCTCGGCCAGGGCGTCCTCGCCGTTCGGGACCGGCGTGACCGAGAAGCCCTTCTGCTCGAGGAACTTGATGTGGGGCCGCAGGAGGTCGATCTCGTCATCGGCCCACAGGATGCGGCGGGGCTTCTCTTCGTTCATGAGAGGGTTTTCGCCAGGGGCGGTGAAACGGGCCGGAGCCGGGCTCCGGGCGACCTCCCCCGGACTCGGGCCGGGGCGAGATCAGGTGCCGGCGATCATACTCCGGGGCGTGGGAAGCGAAAAACGGCGGGCCGATCGCTTGGTGTGAATCCGGGCTATCGCGTCGCGGTCCGGCCATCGCGCGACCCCCCGCGTCGCTCCGGACGCGAGGGGTCGTCTTCCGGGAATCGTCAGGGCAAGACGATCACACGCAGCGTCCGGACTTCCGAAGCAAGCTGGAGGCGGGCGAGGTAGAGCCCCGGT
>VBOT01000107.1 GCA_005893225.1 Candidatus Eiseniibacteriota bacterium | reverse complement strand
TCGCGCCCGCCCGCGACCTCCTGGTAGAAGCGGCTGCAGCGGTAGCAGGTGATGCAGCGGTTCATCTCGTGCTGGATGAACTCGCCCAGGTACTGGTTCTGGAAGGTGCGCTTGCGCCCGCTGTAGCGGCGGATGCCGTGCCCGCCGGCGATGGTCAAATCCTGAAGCTGGCACTCGCCGCCCTCGTCGCAGATCGGGCAGTCGTGCGGGTGGTTGATCATCAGCCACTCGATCACGCTCTTGCGGAGCTCCACCGAGGCCTTGTCGAGCGTAGTGACTTCCATCCCGTCCTGGGCCTCGGTCATGCAGGCCATCACCAGGCGGCTCTTGCCGCCCGCCGTCACGGTGCACGCGCACACGCGGCACGAGCCGACCGCGCCGAGGTCCTTGTGGTAGCAGAACACCGGCACCGGGACGCCGGCCTGGAGCCCGGCCTCGACCAGGTTCGTGCCGGGGGCGACCTCGACCTTCTTGCCGTCGAACCGGATCTCAGGCATGGACCGCCTCGGCCTTCTCGGCGAACGGACAGCCGGAGGCACTCACGTGCTCCTCGAGGATCGGGCGGAAGTGACGGAACAGCCCCTTGATCGGCTCGGCCGCCCCGGCCGCGTGGGCGCAGAACGAGTTGGGGCCGATGTCGCGATAGAGGTCCTCGATCCAGTCCAGGTGCTCCCGCGTCCCCTGGCCGCTCTCGAGCTGCTCGAGCAGCCACACGCCGAAGGGCAGTCCGTCACGGCACGGCGTGCAGAAGCCGCACGACTCGCGCGCGAAGAAGCGCTGCAGGTTGAGCGTGCCCTTGACCGGGCAGTCGTCCTCGGAGAACGCGATGAAGGTGCCGGTCCCGAGCCGGCTCCCAGCCTTCTCGAGCGGGGTGAAGTCCATCGGGACGTCGAGGTGCTCGGGCGTGAGGAATGCGGTCGACGCCCCGCCCGGGATCACGCCCAGCAGCTTCTTGCCGCCGCGCACCCCTCCCATCTCGTCGAGCAGCGCGCGCAGGGTCGTGCCGATCGGGCGCTCGACGCACTTCGGGTCCTCCACCGCGCCGCTCCCGCCGTAGAGCTTGGTGCCTGCGCCCTCGGGGTTGGCGGCGAGCCCCTTGAACCACTGCGCCCCGTGCTCGACGATCCCCGGCACGCAGGCCAGGGTCTCGACGTTGTGCACCGTGGTCGGCCGGGCCCACAGCCCGCGCGTGGCGGGGAACGGCGGCTTGGCGCGCGGCGTGGCGCGCTTGCCCTCGAACGCGTTCAGGAGTGCGGTCTCCTCGCCGCAGATGTAGCGCCCGCCGCTCCGGTGGATGTGGATGTCGAACGAGTATCCGCTGCCGGCGATGCGCTCGCCCAGCAGCTTGGCCCCGCGCGCCTCCTGGATCGCGTGCTCCAGGCCGTCGGCCTGCCTGAAGTACTCGCGACGGATGAAGATGAAACCCTCGGTCATCCCCATCCCGTAGCCGGCGAGGATCATGCCCTCGATCAGCGCGTGCGGGTTGGTCTCGATCAGCACGCGATCCTTGAAGGTGCCGGGCTCCATCTCGTCGGCGTTGCACATCAGGTACTTCGGGCCGCCGTCCCACTGGTCGCCGCTCGGCACGAACGACCACTTGAGCCCCGAGGGGAAGCCCGCCCCGCCGCGCCCGCGCAGGCCCGAGTCCTTGACCACCGCGATCATCTCCTCGGGCTTCATCTCCTTGAGGGCGCGCGGCAGCGCGGCGTAGCCGCCCGCCGCTCGGTACTCGTCGAGCGAGGCGGGCCCGCCGTGCCGGCCCCTAGCCCTAAGCAGAACCTCGTTCATCCCGGATCCTCTGGAGCAGGGCCTCGACCGACGCCCGATCGGTCTGGAGCGGCCCGTGAACGGTCTCGCCGGCGAGCACGCACGGGGCGCGCTCGCAGTGCCCGAGGCAGACGATCGGCAGGAGCCCGAACTCGCCGTCGGCGGTGACCTCGCCGAGCCCCACGCCCAGCACCCGCGAGAGCTGCTCGATCAGCTTCGAGGCTCCGCACAGCTCGCACGAGATGCTGTCGCACGCGTAGATCTGCGTCCGCCCGGCGGGCCGGCGCAGCAGCAGGTTGTAGAAGGTCGCGATCTCGTCGACCTCGAGCGGCGTGAGGTCGCACTCGGCGGCGGCGAGCTTCACCGCCTCGTCGTCGATGAAGCCGCGCTGCTTCTGCAGCGACCACAGCACGTCCACGATGCGCTCGCGCTTGAGCGCGCGCTCGTCGGGCCCGAGCACCCTGAGCGCGCCGCCGGCCGCCCCGGAGGACGCCTGCGGCCCGGCCGCGGGCGGACCCTTGGGATCGCTCACCGGTCGATATCTCCCAGCACGAAGTCGATCCCGCCGATCGTGATGATCAGGTCCGAGACCAGCTCGTCCTTGACCAGCCGGAGCAGCGACTGCATGTGGGCGAAGGACGGCGTGCGGATGTAGAGGCGGTAGGGGAGGTTGCTGCCGTTGCTCACCACGTAGTAGCCGTATTCGCCCTTGGGGGCCTCGGTGGCCACGTAGGCCTCGCCCGCGGGCGGGACGAACCCGCGCGTCACGTTGACGAAGTGGTGGATCAGGCTCTCGATGTCGTGAAGCATGCGCCCGGGCTCGGGGATGCCGTAACGGAAGTCCTGGGCGAGGTAGGGCCCGTCCGGCAGGTTGCGCACGCACTGCTCGATGATGCGGTGGCTCTGGCGCATCTCCTCCATGCGCACCAGGTAGCGGTCGTAGTTGTCGCCGGTCGTGGCGGTCGGGACGTCGAACTCGTACCGCTCGTAGCCGCAGTAGGGCGCGATCTTGCGCAGGTCCCACCGGAGGCCCGCGGCGCGCAGGTTGGGTCCGGTGAAGCCCAGGTCGATGGCGTCGTCGAGCGAGATCGCGCCGGTGCCGCGGGTGCGGCCCACGAAGATCGGATTGCCGGTCAGCAGCTTCTCGATCTCGTCGAACTGGCCCGGGAAGCGCTTGATCCAGGACTCCATGTTTCCGCGCCAGCCGTCGGGCAGGTCCTGCGCCACGCCGCCGATCCGGAACCAGTTGGGGTGCATCCGCGCGCCCGTCACCTTGGCGACGAAGTCCAGGATCTGCTCGCGATCCTCGAAGGTGTAGAAGACCGGCGTCAGCGCCCCGGCATCCTGCGCGTACGTGCCCACCCACACCAGGTGGTTCACGATGCGGAACAGCTCGCACATGAGCACCCGGATCGCCTGGGCGCGCTCGGGGACCTCGATCCCCAGCAGGCGCTCCACCGCCATCACGTAGGGGAGGTTGTTGGAGACCCCCGAGAGGTAATCGACCCGGTCGGTGTAGGGAATGTAGCGGTGGTAGGTCTGGCGCTCCGCGATCTTCTCCTGGCCGCGGTGGTGGAAGCCGATGTCGGAGTCGAGGTCCTCGACCGTCTCGCCGTCCAGCTTGACCACGATCTTGATCACGCCGTGGGTGCCGGGATGATGTGGGCCGACGTTGAGCACCATGGTTCCGGGCTCGGGCTTGATGCGCGAGTGCTCGGCGATCGCGCGCTCCCACACCAGCGCGTCCTCGTGCGTGAAGGGCCCGAGCTCCGAGCCGCGATAGGGGTGGTCCTTGCGCAGCGGGTGGCCCTCCCAGCAGTCCGGCATGTAGATGCGCCGGAGGTCGGGATGCCCGTCGATCCGGATGCCGAGCATGTCGTACGCCTCGCGCTCGTACCAGTTCGCCGACTCGTACACCGGGGTGACGCTCGGCACGCGCGGGTTGTCGGCGCCGAGATCCACCGCGAGCCGGACCTGGGGCTTGCCGGGCTCGAGTGCCGCGAGATGGTAGATCATCCGGAATCCCGCCCCGCGCGGCCGGTTGTCGAGGCCGGCGATGAACTCGAGCCGGCGGAAACGCGGCGTGGCCTCGTTCCTCAGGTAGCCGATGGCCGTGACGAGCTGCTCGGGACGGACGCGCCACGTCAGCGTGTCGGTGGGGCCCTGGTCGCGGGCCGCGCCCCCGAGCTTCTCCCGGAGTCCGGCTTCCACTCCCGCCAGTCCCTCCTCGCGCGGGGTGACCGGGGAGGGCGGCGTCCAGGTCGGGAAGTAAGCCGCCGGGATGTCGCTCCCGGGCCTCAGGATGGTGCCGCGCGGGCGCGTGGCCTCGAGACCCGGTCCGCGCGGGTCCATGGCGGTGGTGACGCCCTCGATGCGCGGCTCCTTCGTGGTGCCGACATGCCTTCCAGGTTTGCGCAGGACGTCGCGCACCGGATGCTCGGTGCGCTTGATCTTCTGCTGGAGCAGGATCAGCGCCTCGAGCAGCGACTCCGGGCGGGGCGGACAGCCCTGCACGTAGACGTCCACCGGCAGCACGGTGTCCACGCCCTGAAGCACCGAGTAGACGTCGAACATCCCGCCCGAGTTCGAGCACGAGCCCATCGAGATCACCCAGCGGGGCTCCGCCATTTGCTCGTAGAGCCTCAGGATCGCCGGCACCATCTTCTTGAACGGCGTGCCCGCCACCACCATGACGTCCGACTGGCGAGGGGACCCGCGCATCACCTCGGCTCCGAAGCGCGAGATGTCGTGGCGCGAGGTGATCGAGGTGGCGGTCTCGACGAAGCAGCACGAGAGGCCGAAGAACATCGGCCACAGGGAGTTCGCACGGCCCCAGTTGATCAGGTCGTCGAGCTTCGCGATCAGGATCGATTCCCGGAGGGCCTCGGGGATCCCGTCCAGCTCGTCGGCGTGCTCGGCGCGCGTGAGGTCGACGGTCATTAGGTCCTTGTGCCGGAAGCCCGGCGGTTGAGTCGTCGAAGTTCGTGCGCGAGCCCGGGTCCGCTCAGCCGGGCCGCTCGTGAAACCTATCACACGGGGCGGAGATGCAGCACAGGGGGCGCCCGCGCGCTCCGCGTCGGGTACGACCCGGATGGAGTAGACTACCGGTTTCTTCCGGGCGCGCGCCGCGCTCGGCCGGGGCCGGGGAGTCGGCCAGACAGAATCGACGAGGAGTTCCGGACATGGGTAAGGTCAGAGCAATCCCCGAGGGCATGCACACCATCACTCCCCACCTGACCGTGAAGGGCGCGGCGAACGCGATCGATTACTACAAGCGTGCCTTCGGCGCGACGGTGCTGTCCCAGCATGCCGGGCCGAACGGCCTGATCATGCACTCCGCGCTGCGGATCGGAGACTCGACGTTCTTCCTCAACGACGAGTTCCCGGGAATGAGCGGATGTGCCTCGCCCAAGACCTACGGCGGCACCTCGGTGGTGCTGACCCTGTACGTCGAGGACGTGGATGCGGTGTTCAATCGCGCGGTGGCGGCCGGCGCCGAGGTGAAGATGCCGCTCACCGACCAGTTCTGGGGCGACCGCTACGGGACGGTGGCCGACCCGTTCGGTCACTGGTGGGCGATCGCGACGCACAAGGAGGACGTGTCGCCGGAAGAGCTCGAGCGCCGCGGCCAGGAAGCGATGGCGCAGATGGGGCGCAAGTAAGGTCGGTCGATCCAGTACGAGCGGGCGCTTCGCGGTCGAGGACCGCAGGAGCTCGCACGCCGGGGTCGTGATTCACAGCGAAGGGGACGCGCGTCGCGTCCCCTTCGTGCTGTGAGGCTCAGCGGGAGGGCGGGTACGTCCTCCCGCTCCCCCCCTTCGGTCCTTAGGCGAACCGGGCCATGTTATCCTCTCGCGTCCCCGTTCGACCGAGGATCCGCTGCTTCACGGCTGAAGGTGGTGGACATGCCTCAGCGTTCCGGCGGCGATTCCGCCGGGGCCGCAAGCCCGCAAGATCCGCTGCTGGGTCGCTATCGGATCGAGAAGCTGCTCGGCCGGGGCGGCATGGGCGAGGTGTTGCTGGCGCGCGACACGCTGCTCGACCGCCGCGTCGCCCTCAAGCGTCTGCTGCCCTCGGGAGCCGATCGCGGCGAGCAGCGTGCCGCGATCCTCAAGGAAGCTCGCCGCGCGAGCCAGATCAGCGACCGCCGCATCGCCGCCATCCACGACGTCCTCGACCTCGAGGACCAGGTCGTGCTGGTGATGGAATACGTCGACGGGATGACGCTCCGCGAACGGATGAGCGCCCCGATGTCGCTCGACACGTTCTACGATCTCGCCGTCCAGTTCGTTCAAGGCATCGCCGCGGCGCACGCGCAGGGTGTGATCCATCGCGACCTCAAGCCCGAGAACCTGATGGTGACTCTCGAAGGCGAGGTCAAGATCCTCGACTTCGGAATCGCGAGGCGCATCGCGACCGCCGGAGCGACATCAGCTAGCACCGAGTCCGTCACCGGAGGCATCTCGGGCACGCCGCAGTACATGGCGCCCGAGGTCCATCTCGGCGCCCCGGCCGACGAGCGCGCCGACATCTTCGCGATCGGCGCGGTGTTCTACGAGATGCTCACAGCGAGACGGCCGTTCGAAGGGCCCACTTACGGGGCGGTGCTCGATCAGGTTCTCCACGCGACGCCGGCGCCGGTCGCCGAGCTCAATCCGGCCGCGGGCCGGGCGCTGTCGGACCTGGTGGCGATCATGATGGCCAAGAACCCCGACGAGCGTTTCGCGACTTGCGCCGAGCTGATGGAGAGTCTGACGCTGGCGCGCCGCGGGAGCACGCCGAGCGTGCCCCCGGCCGCCGGGTCGGCGATCCTCCAGCCTCGGGACGCCGCCCGGGCCGCGCTCGCCCGAACGAGCAGGCGAGGCCTGGCGGCAGTCGCCGCGGGCGTGGCGCTCGTGATCGGGGCGGGAGTCGCATGGTGGAAGCTGGCCCCGCCCGCTCTGCCCAGGGACAAGAACGTCGCGTTGCTCGCCCCGGCTAGATCGGGAGACGGCGAGACGGCCCGATTCGCCCTCGGGGCCCTGGACCTCGTGAGCGCGAGCCTGCGCAAGCATTCGGACGAGCCCGGCTTCCAGATGGCTTCGTTCTCCGAGGTCATGGGCGAGAAGCTGGGATCGGCGTCCGAGGCGCGCAAGATTCTCGGGGCCAACCTCGCGCTCGTCCCGGCGATCGAGCAGACCGCGGATGCCTATCGCGCGCGCCTCGACCTGATCGAGACCCGGCGGGGGCGCCGCATCGCCTCGCGCACGATCCAGGTCCCGGCCGCCCAGCCCTTCACGTTCCTGGAGCGGACGTACCAGGCGGCCGCCGAGATGCTGGGGCTGAGGCCGCGTCGAGCGGCGCTCGACATCGGCATTCACGGCGCGGGAACCCTGCGTTTCTATCTTCGGGGGCTGGGAGGAATGCGCGCGGCGGTCCCGGACGCACGGGCGGCGATCGCCGACTTCGAGACCGGCTGCAGGATGGAGCCCGAGGCGGCGGTGGTGCGCGCCGGGCTCGCGGGCGCGCAACTCTCCGCCTACCAGACGTCGAAGGACTCGACGCTCCTCGCCCAGGCCGAGACGACCGCCCGCGAAGCCGTCCGGCTCGGCGCGGCGCGACCCGAGCCGCATCATCTCCTCGCCGCGGCTCTCGAAACCGAAAAGAAATATCAGGAAGCCTTCGAGGAGTATCGCCGCGCCCATGAGCTGGATCCGACCGACGACGATGTGAGCCTCAGGATCGCTCGCGTGGATTTCCATCTCGGCCATCCCGAGCGCGAGAGGGCCGACTACCTCGCGTCGATCGCGGAACGACCGCACTGCTGGAAGCCCTACTGGTGGCTGGCCACCTGGTACTTCCGGCAAGGGGACATCGAGAAGTCGGTGACCGCGTTCCGGGAGATGGTGCGCCGCGCTCCCGACTACTCCGCAGGCTACTCGAATCTCGGCGGCGTGCTCGTCCAGCGCGGCGACTATGCCCAGGCCATCGATACCCTGAAGCGTGCGATCGAGCTCCGGCCGACGAATGGCGCCTTCGCCAACCTGGGAACGGCCTACTTCAACTCGAGGCACTTCCAGGAAGCGGTGGACGCGTACAACCAGTCGTTCCAGTTCGGGGAGGCCAGCTACGTGCTGTGGCTCAATCTGGGCGACGCTTATTCCTGGCTGGCGGGCCGCAAGGCCGATGCGGCGCAAGCGTACGCTCAGGCCATCCGCCTCGGGCGCGACCAGATCACCGTCCGGTCGAAGACAGGCGGCGCCGCCGAATTCATGATTCCCGCCGACCTGGCCACGCTTTTCGCCAGGCTCGGGCAGACCGACAGCGCGCGCATCTACATCGCCCGTGCGGTGAGCGCCGACAGCACAAACCCGAGAGTGGGTTACTGCGCCGCGCTCACCTACTGGCAACTCGGCGAGAAGGCCAGGGCGATGGCCTGGCTCGCGAGGTCGGTGCACGAGGGATATCCGATCGCCTGGTTGCGGGACTCGCCGATCTTCGCGGACTGGCGGGCGGTGCCGGAGTTCCGGGCCCTCGTGGGGTCGTGACGCGAGAGCCGCACCCCGCGGACGAGTCCCTCAGGCTCATGGCGCCCCGCGGCGGGCCGGCCTATAGTCGTGGCTCGCAACGGCCCCACAATCCGGAAGGAGGTTCACCATGGCCCGCCACGAGATCGATCGGTTCATCAGCGCCTGGGATCGCTACGCCGCGGACACGGTCAGGGTGCTCAAGGCTCTTCCGGTCGCGAAGTACGACTTTCGGCCCGACCCCGCCGGAGGCTCGCTCGGCGAGCTCGCGTGGCACCTGGCCGAGATCGAGGGGTTCTTCAGTCTCGGCGTGGAACAGGGCAAGCTCGACGTGGGTCTCAGGCCCCCGAACATCGAGCGCCCGCGGACCGTCGATCCGCTCGCTCCCGGCTACGAGCGCGTGCATGCCGAGGCGGTGCCCCGCGTGCGCAAGCTCGAGGACGGCGACCTCGGGCGCGAGATCCCGTTCTTCCACCTCGGGACCAAGCCCATCGGCGATATCCTTTGGTCGGCCCTCCTCCACCATGGGCTCCACCACCGCGGACAAGTCGTGTTGCTGTGCCGGCTGGCCGGAGGCCCGCCGCCCGGGCTCTTCGGGCCGAACCGCGAGGAGTCCGAAGCGATGAGGGCCAAGAGCGGGGCCTGAGAAGCCGTCGCCAGTGCCCTGTCATCCGTGAACCGAGGGATGCCGACCCGAGGGCCGTAGAGAGACTCTCGCAGCGCGCGGAGGCAGGAGCCGGAGCGCGCGTCGCGAGTCAGCGAACCGGAGACAGGATGGCGGAGGCCGCGGGTCTCTCGGAGGCCCTCGGGCCGGCATCCCTCGATTCACGCCTGGACGCCGCGCTTAACTCTCGCACTCCACTGCTATATCTTCCCGCCTTTCCACGCGGGTGCCCGCTTCGCGCGGCGCCCGTTCGCCACGCGCCCATCCTGGATTCCATGGAAGTCCTCGAGTCCCACCTCGACACGACGAGCGACGAGTTCAAGGCCAATGCGGCGCATCATCGCGCCCTCGGGGCGGAGCTGCGAGAGCGCCTGGCGGCGGCCAAGCAGGGGGGCGGGGCGGATCAGGTCGCGCGCCACAAGTCGCGCGGCAAGCTGTTCGTGCGCGATCGGGTCGAGCGACTGCTGGATCCGGGGACGGCGTTCCTCGAGCTCTCACCGCTGGCCGCGAACGGTCTCTACGACGGCGAGGCGCCGTGCGCCGGGCTCGTCACCGGGTTCGGCCTGATCCACGGCCGCCAGGTCATGGTGGTCGCCAACGACGCCACCGTGAAGGGCGGCACCTATTACCCCTTGACGGTCAAGAAGCACGTGCGCGCGCAGGAGATCGCGCTCGAGAACCGCCTGCCATGCGTCTACCTGGTCGATTCGGGCGGCGCTTTCCTGCCGCTCCAGGCCGAGGTGTTCCCCGACCGCGACCACTTCGGCCGGATCTTCTACAACCAGGCGCGCATGTCGGCGCTTCGCATCCCGCAGATCGCGGTGGTGATGGGCTCCTGCACCGCGGGCGGCGCCTACGTGCCCGCCATGAGCGACGAGGCGGTGATCGTCAAGAACCAGGGAACCATCTTCCTCGGCGGCCCGCCGCTGGTGAAGGCGGCGACCGGGGAAGAGGTGACGGCCGAGGATCTGGGCGGCGCCGACGTCCACACCCGGATCTCGGGGGTGGCCGACCACTTCGCCGAGGACGACAGCCACGCGCTCGAGATCGCCCGCGACGTCGTGGCCCACCTCGGGGCGGCCCGGCGCGCGACGGTCGAGCTCCGCGAACCCGAGCCGCCGCGCTACGATCCCGGGGAGATCCCGGGGCTCCTGCCGCGCGATCTCCGCACGCCCTACGAGGTGCGGGAGCTGATCGCGCGGCTGGTCGACGGATCGCGTTTCCACGAGTTCAAGGCGCGCTACGGGACCACGCTGGTCACCGGCTTCGCGCACCTTCACGGCATCCCGGTCGGGATCCTGGCCAACAACGGGGTGCTGTTCAGCGAGAGCGCCCTCAAGGCCACCCATTTCATCGAGCTGGCCGCGCAGCGCGGGGTTCCGCTCCTCTTCCTCCAGAACATCAGCGGCTTCATCGTCGGTAAGCGGTACGAGCACGGCGGGATCGCCAAGGACGGTGCCAAGATGGTGCACGCCGTCGCCAACGCCCAGGTGCCCAAGATCACGGTGATCGTCGGCGGCAGCTTCGGCGCCGGGAACTACGGCAT
>VBOT01000025.1:15866-33559 GCA_005893225.1 Candidatus Eiseniibacteriota bacterium | reverse complement strand
CGCCTGGTCGAGCTCCAGCTCGAGCACGAGAAGATCGACCGCCTGCTCCGCTCCCTCTCCCAGCGCGAGGAGCAGATCCTCCGCATCCGCTACGGCTTCTACGACGGCGCGGCCCGCACCCTCGCCCAGACCGGCCAGCACTTCGGCATCACGCGCGAGCGGGTCCGACAGATCGAGGCGCGGGCCCTCGACAAGCTCCGGCACGCGATCGAGCTGCAGGACGTCGCCGTGGCTCGCCCCCAGCCCACCGATCCCGAGCCGGCGGCCTGAGCCGGATTGTCCATGAGCCCGCTGCCACAAAACGCGGGAGTCATGAACAACCCGGGCTAAACCCCGGTCCCCATTCACGCGTGTGAACCGCATGTCGTGCCCTGTTCACGCCGGGGCCACTGGATGTTCCCCCAGTATCAAGTGCTACTAGATAATGTGACTGGCATGAGAACTGCCCCCCGAGCTATAGTTGCGGGCCGTCGCAACGGCATCCGTATTCGGGCGAGCCCAGGGACATCTTGCCCGACAGGCAGGCCAGGGAGAGGCACCCACCATCGGCGTGACACGACCCCTCGAGGCGGTGCGCCAGAGGATGGAGAACCGTGATGAGCACCATCGATCACCACCACCGGCGGGTTTCTCGGGGCTTCACACTCCTGGCGCTGGCGGCCGTCCTGGCCGTGACGGCGGCGGCGCTTTCACGATGCCGCCCGGTCGGCGACTCGGTCGCCGGCGTGGACCTCACCACGGCAAATCCGAAGCTCAACCACCGCAGCGATTGCGTGCGCCAGTGCAACAAGGACTTCAACCAGGCGCACACCGAGGAGGTGGAGCGCCACGCCGCCGCCCTTCAGGATTGCGCCGGCGACGCGGACTGCATCGCCGCTGAAAACCGGTTTCACCAGGACCAGCAGCACCGGCTGGTAAAGGCAATGCAGAACTGCAAGAGCAGTTGCTACAACGAGGGCGGAGGGGGCGGAGGCCACTAGACCCCGGACAAGCGCGATTTCATAGCTGAAGAGAAAGAAAAAGCTCGAAGGGCCCGCCCAGAGCGGCTAAGAAGGAGCTGTTCGTTCACCTTCATGACGCCAAGGAGGGCCTTTCGAGTGAGCTCAGCAATACCGAAGCGCGAGGCGCGTTGCTAGCAGCGAATTCGGCGGCGGCTGCGCCGGCGCAATTGGCGGGCGCAACTCAATCCGATGTTCCGGGGTCGCAACCTCCACTACGAGGGCAGCGATCGGGTCCGTGGTCTCGGTGCCGGCGGGATCGGTGCGATGCACCTGCTGGCGCAACGCACCGGGTTGACGGCGGCGATCGACGAGAGCCTTAGGCTGCTGCAGGTGCACCAGCCCTACCATGAGTCGGACCACGTCCTGAACATCGCCTACAACATCCTGTGCGGTGGGCAGACGCTCGAGGACCTCGAGCAGCGACGTCAGGACGAGGTGTACCTGGATGCACTGGGGACGAAGGTGATCCCGGATCCGACCACCGCGGGCGACTTCTGCCGACGCTTCACGGAAGCCGATGTCGAGACGCTGCTGGCGACGATCGATCGGGTGCGGGTGAAGGTGTGGCAGCAGCAGCCGGCGGCGTTCTTCGCGGAGGCGATCATCGAGGCCGACGGAACGCTGGCGGAGACGACCGGCGAGTGCAAGGAAGGGATGGGGATCTCGTACGACGGGCGGTGGGGGTATCACCCGCTGGTGGTGACGCTGGCGAACACGGGGGAGCCGCTGTCACTGGTGAACCGGAGCGGCAACCGGCCGTCGCACGAAGGGGCGGCAGAGCGGTTCGACCAGGCGATCGCACGGTGTCAGGAGGCGGGGTTCAAGCGGATCCTGTTGCGGGGCGACACCGACTTCAGCTCGACGCGGCACCTCGACCGTTGGGACCAGGCGGGGGTGCGGTTCCTGTTCGGGATCGATGCGATGCCGAACCTGAGGGAGCGGGCGGCGGAGCTGTCGGAGCGCGCCTGGAAGCGGCTCCATCGCCCGGCGAAGTACGTGGTCCGGAGCGCGCCGCGGAGCCGGCGCGAGAACGTGAAGGAGCAGGTGGTGGTGGAGCGCGGGTACCGGAACCTGCGCCTGAACTCGGAGGACGTCACGGAGTTCGCCTACCAGCCGGGAGCGTGTCGGCGGCCGTACCGGGTGGTGGTGGTGCGGAAGAACATCTCGGTCGAGCGTGGCGAGTGGGTGCTGTTCGACGATCTCCGGTACTTCTTCTACCTCACCAACGACTTCGACACGCCGGCCGCCGAGCTGGTGTTGCTGGCCAACGATCGCTGCGCCCAGGAGCAGCTGATCGACCAGCTGAAGAACGGGGTCTGGGCGTACATGGTGATGGCGTCGCTGGCGTGGACGCTCAAGGCCTGGTTCGCACTGATGCTGCCGGAGGAGGGCCGGTGGGGCGAGCAGTACACCGCCGAGAAACGGGCGGTGCTCAAAATGGAGTTCCGCACCTTCCAGCAGGCGTTCATCGCGATGCCGTGTCAGATCGTCCGCGCTGGACGACGGATCGTCTATCAGCTGCTGGCGTGGAATCCGTGGCAGCGGGTCTTGCTCCGCGGGGTCGACGCTCTGCGGCTGCCGCTGCGCAGCTGACCGAGACCCATCGGGAGGTGTGGGGCGGAAACCAACGGCCATCACTTGGCTCACCAACGAAGGAGCGCGAAGGCAGGGCAGTCTCAACCGGAGCAGCGGTCAACGGCCGAAGCGGCCGGAGGGAGATCCGTGCCTCTACGGATCGATCGCCAATCGCAACTGCCGCTACGAAACCGCGCTTGTTTGAGGACTAGACTAGAGCCAGTTAGCTGTTGATGGCGTCACGCGGGCTGACTATACTTTTTACTGTCGTACTCAGATCGGGCGACATCGGGACGGATCGCCCGGCCCGCGGGCCACGGGAAGGCATCCCGGCGCGACCTGTCGTTTGAAATCGCGGCCGGAAGAAAGAGGAGCTTACATGAGCAGATTCGATCACCGCCCTCGGCCCCTTCCCCGAGGCCTCACCCTCGCGGCCCTGGCGGCCATCCTGGCCGTGACGGCGATGGCGCTTTCCCAGTGCCGCCAGATCGACCCGTTGACCGGGACCGGCACCGACGTGAAGGTGCTCAACCCCACGCTCAACGCCGTGAGCGACTGCATGCACGCGTGCAACGCCACGTTCAACACGGACCACAGCGCGGAGGTGCGGCTCCACGACGCGACCCTCCAGGGGTGCGGCAGCGACTCCGACTGCATCCACGCCGAGAACACCCGACACCACAACCGGCAGCTCGAGATCGTTCGGGCCATGCAGGCGTGCAAGAGAAATTGCCACTCGACGGGCCCGGGAGCGGCAGGCAACTGACCCGATCACCCGCCGAAGGAGCATGATGGGGCGCCGCCCAGGGTGCGAACCCCGCGCACCCGGCGGCAACCTCCGCTAGCGGCCGGGCAGGATCCTGCCGGGTGCACCCCGGCGGAGCTTGTCCGGCTCGGTTGCGCCCGCCGGGCGGCGGGCTCGTGAATGAAGACCCGGCTACCGAGAGGAGCAAGTCATGTCGGAGATCAAGCGGATCGCCGATCAGCTGGAGCGCGCCTTCGAGGGAGGGGCGTGGCACGGGCCGTCGGTGCGCGAGGTGCTGGACGGGGTCACGGCCGAGCAGGCGCGCTCGCGGCCGCTCCCGAACGCGCACAGCATCTGGGAGATCACCCTGCACATCGCCGCCTGGGAGGATGCGGTGCGGCGCCGGCTGCAAGGCGAGAAGGTCGAGCTCACCGACGCCGAGGACTGGCCTGCGATCGGGCAGACCACCGAAGCGGCCTGGGCGGCCTGCCTGGCCGGGCTCGAGCGCGGCCATCGGGCGCTGGCCGAGACCGTGGCCCGGTTCGACGAGACCCAGCTCGGCCGCCCGCCGGGCGCGAATCGATCGATCGCCTACGTGCAGATCCACGGCGTGATCCAGCACGACCTCTATCACGCGGGCCAGATCGCCGTCCTCCGCAAGGCGGTGCCCGCCCCGATGAGGCTGTCGGCTTCGACGGCGCCCGGAGTAGGATAGCCGGCCGGAAGGCGCTCGCTCATAAGGAGGAAGCCATGGGTCGGGTCAGAGAGGTTCTCGCCGCCAAGGGGTCCCAGGTCCACTTCGTTCCGCCGCAGGCCACGGTGTACGAAGCGGTGGAGAAGATGGTCCAGCAGGGAGTCGGCTCCCTGATGGTCGTGGAAGGCGACACCATCGCCGGCATCTTCACCGAGCGCGATTATCTCCGGCGCGTGGCGCTCCGGGACATCCGGCCCCAAGCCGCGGCGGTGAGCGAGGTGATGACCACCCGGGTCATCTACGTGGACCCCGAGCGGACGCTCGAGGACTGCATGGCGATCATGACCCAGGAACGCATCCGCCACCTCCCGGTGGTGGTCGAGGGTCGGCTCGCGGGCATGATCTCGATCGGGGATCTGGTCAAGCACCTGTCCCGGGAGCGCGAGGTGGAGATCCGCTACCTCACCGAGTACATCACCGGGAAGCCCTCCGGGTAGCCGGCCCGGCCCGGGGCCAGCACCGGGGCCGCGGCGGCCGGCTTGCAACCGCTGGCGGCGAGATCCGATAGTGCGAGTCGTGACGAGCGATCCCCACATCGCGACGACCGATTCCCCTGCGGCTCACGAGCAACGGCTGCGGCACGCGACGGTGCTAGTCGAGCTCGGCGAGCTGAGCCGGGCCGAGCTGGAGGTCGCGGACGTGCTCGAGCGCTGTCCGGAGCACCTCGACGCGCTGAGCCTCTTCGCCAAGCTCAAGCACATGCGCGGCGAGCTGTCGCTGGCAGTCGCGTGCGGGGCCCAGCTCCAGGCCAAGCGAGCGGCCTCGGGCGAGATGGCCCGGATGCACCTCGAGTCCATGCTGCACCTCGCCCAGGATCCGGAGCGCGGCGCCGGCGAGTTCCTGGCCGTTGGGCAATACCAGCTGGTGCGCAAGCCCACCGCCTACCTGGCCCTGGAGGACGCCTTCCGGTCGTACGTGGCGCGACGCCCCAACGAGGCCCGCGCCGCCTGCCGGCAGGTCGGGAAGCGGTACCGGGAGAAGGACCACGAGGTCTACAAGCTGGCGGTGCTGGCGGAGTCGTGGATCAGCGAGCTGATCGGCGACCTCGAGGCGGCGTGCGAGACGCTCGAGCTGCTGGGCCAGGAGCGCGGCTTCGAGACCGACCTCGACCGGCTGTCCGCGCTGGTGAGCCTCTACGAGCGCGTGGGCACCCGCGAGAAGCTCGAGGCCGCGGTGAACATCTGCAGGCATCTCGAGAAGAGCCTCGAGCACCGGGCGATCCTCGGCCGGCTCGCCCTGCTGTTCCGGAGGCTGGGAAGGAGCGACGAGGCGGAGCTCTACCAGCGGCAGCACATCGCCGCGTACCGGCGGCGCATGCACCGCCCCTCGCTGGCGGACGCCGTGGCGGTCGCGGCGGAGCGCTTCCTTCCGATCGAGCGGCTGCGGGAGATCCGCTTCGGCGACAGCGAGCTGCCCGCCGAGGTCTCGCCTCGCGAGCGCGCCATCGCCTGCGCCATCCAGGGCGACGGCGGGGCGGCGCGCGAGCAGCTCGCCGACTCGGAGGCGGTGCTCGACCTCAAATACCGCGCGAATCTCAAGAGCCTCGAGGACGGCCTCGGCGCGCTCGACCAGGCGGTGGAGCTCTACGCGCGGGCGCTGCGCGGCGATCCCGACGATCCGGAGGTGATCGGCTGGCTGCTCGAGACCCACGCCCGCGACGGCCAGGCCGCGATCGCTGAGCTGTTCCGCGAGCCCCCGATCGGGTCGCGGGCCGCCCAGACACTCGAGTCCATGCTCCAGGTCACTCCCAACCAGCCGCGGGTGTGGCGGCAGCTCGGGACCCTGTTCGGCCTCCAGCCGGGAGGAGAGGACCAGCGGCGCCAGTTCGAGGCCCGGGCGGCGGCGCTCGATCAAGCCGCGCGCGACCGGGCTCGGGCGATCGGCCGGGTGCTCTCGGCCGCCATGTACCGGTTCATCGGCAAGGCCCAGGGCCTGATTCACGAGGTCTGGGCGACGCGCGAGATGGCCTCGCCCGGGCGCGGCGGGATGCTTCGCAAGGAGGACATCCTGGGAAACCTGACCGAGGAGATGAAAGACAACGTGCGGAACATCTTCCTCGCCACCCGCGAATACGCGCAGGCCAAGTTCCCTCACCTCACCCGCGACATCCTCGATTACACCTACTCCTACAAGGTGACGAAGGAGGACGAGCCCTCGGGCGGGACCTCGGCCGGGCTGCCCACGGCGCTCGCCTTCCTCTCGCTGTTCCTCCAGCGACCGGTCCCGCAGGACATCGCTCTTACCGGCGCCATCGTCACCGATGCCCACGACGTCCTGGTGCTTCGCCCAGTGGGGGACATCGAGTACAAGGTCGACGCCGCCTACCACCGCAACCTGCGGATGATCGTGCTGCCGCTCGGAAACCAGGCGCAGCTCGAGCAGAGCAGCCTGGTTCCTCGAGAGATCTCGGCCGAGATCGTGCGCCACGCCTCGAACCTGGACGAGGCGGTAAAGCTGGCGTTCGGCGAGGGCGTGTTCCTCTAGGGACCGGCTACTCCGCGCTCGCAGACGCTCAGAAACGCCTCGCCGCACCGCCGACGTTGCAAGTTGCACGCTCTCCACTTCAAGGACTCGCCAATTCGACACCCGGTCGTTGACGGCTCGAGACCCTTGAACTCACCCTGCGCGGTGCCGGTTGAAAAGCGGGGCGACACGCGCACGAACCGCATCCCAGCGCCTCACCGATTCCTGCGCTCGCGGTGCCGCCATCCATCGTCCAGTTGAAATGCGGAAGGAGTGACCATGGCGGTAAGCCGTGCGGATGAGATCCATGCCGATGAGCTCACGAAGGAAGTGAAGCGCGATGACGAGCTCGCCGGACTGCGGCGCGAGAACGCGCAGCTGCTCCAGCGGGTCGAACAGATCGAGGCGAGCCTCGCGATGCAGCGCATGGCGGCGAGGATCCTCGAGCGGTTCGGAGAGTAACGGAATGTATCGGCGTGGCCGGGCAGGGCGTCCGTCCAGCCTCCTCGCGCAGCCACTTCTCGAACGGCCGCTTCTCTCGGCCATCGCCAACTCGCGCGCATCACATCGAGCGAACCGTGAGCGCCGCGCGTCGCAGGGCGGACCTAGGCCGCCCGGAAGGGAGTGAGGAAACATCATGCTCCAGACCGAGACCATCGACGGAACGATCGGACAGATCGAGAGCTTGTACCGGACCCTGACCGGCCGCGAGGCGCCGCCGGCGAGCGAGCAGCCCTACGCCACCATGCCCCCCGAGCGCTCGCCCGAGGAGCACGTCGAAGAACAGCTCGACCGGCTCGCTGAATGCCTCGCGGACTTCTCGGGCAGATCATCGCCGCTCGCGCGGTGGACGCCGCCGATCGCGGTGTGGCAGGGCGCGAACGAGCTGCTGATCTGCATCGACCTTCCCGGCGTCCCGCGCGAGGCGGTGAAAGTGAGGGCATCGCACGGCTTGCTCGAGGTCAGCGGAGAGCGCACCGCCCGGCCGGCCGACGGCTCCGGACAGGCGAGCCTTCTCTACTCCGAGCAGGCCCGAGGCACGTTCCGGCGCGTGGTTCCCCTGCCGCCCGAAGCGGTTGTGGACGAGCTGCAGGCTCATTTGAGAGAGGGGGTACTCGAGATCCGCATGCCGAGAGTGGCCGCTCCCGGCGGGACCAAAACGATTCATGTGAGCTGAAGTGACGAAGCGAGTCTCCCAGGCGTCTGGCCGCGGAGGATCCTCCGTCCAGACGAACGGGACGGCCCGCCCCCGCGCGGGCCGAACCCACCCCAGAAGAGGAGGTTCTCCCATGGAAGCGAGAGTCGACGTCCGCAAGCTCCAGCTGCTTAATGACAGGATCAGCCAGATGATCGAAGCCTTGAACCAGGTGCGCCTGTCGGTGCACGGACTCTCCCACAGTCCGATCGTGAACTCGCAGGTCGGACCGCTCGGGTATCCGTCGTACCTGGGCTATGGCGCGCAAACGCTCGGCGTGCCGGGCTACGGCATCCAGCCCACGTTCGGCCCGAACCTGCAGGGGCTCCCGATCACCTCCGGGTTCGGCTTGCAGCACACGCCGTTCAGCCCCTACGGCACGCAGAGCGCCACGCCGTTCGTCAACCCGGGTCTCATGTCCACGCCGTGGATCTCCGGGATCAGCGGTGGCCTCTTCCACAGCAACCCGGATGTGATCGAGCAGAGATTGATCGAGCTCCGCGCGAACGACCCCGCGCGCATCAACCAGACGTTCCCGTTCGCGTTCTCGATTCCCAGCACGGTTCCGGTGTCCTGGTAGTCGAACGCGATCATCCGGGGCGGGCCCACACAGGAGGAGGCCCGCCCCGTCGTCTTTGAGCCCGCCGAGAGCTCGCCGGCCCGGCTCGCTCGGCCGCCCCGCCGATTGACACGCCGATCCGAACCGATAGCATGCGCCGACCATGAGGCTCGTCTGCGCTCGCGCCTACGCCTCGATCGCCAACCTGGGGCACGGCTTCGATGTGTTCGCGATGGCCGTCAACGTGGCGTGCGACGAGGTGACCCTGATCCGCGGCGGGCGCGGGCTGAGCCTGCGCGTCGAAGGTGAAGGGGCGCGGGGCGTCCCGACCCGACCGCGCCGCAACACGGTCGGCGTGGCGCTCGCGAGGCTGCTGAGCGACCATCCCTCCAGGACGGGGCTGCGGGCGCGCATCCTCAAGGGAAGGGGCTCGGGAGGCCTGGGCTCGAGCGCCGCCAGTGCGGCGGCCGCCGTGGTGGCGGCCAACCGTCTCCTCGGCCTCGGGCTCTCGCGCGCGGCTCTGGTGCCCTACGCCGCCCATGGCGAGACCGCTTCGGCCGGCGCGGCGCACGCCGACAACGTGGCGGCGGCGATCTTCGGCGGCTTCGTGATCGCCGAGAAGGCCGACCCCACCCGAGTGACGCGACTCGCTCCTCCCGCGGGGCTCAGGTTCGCGCTCGCGATCCCGCGACTCGAGCTCACCACCCGGCGGGCGCGCCGGGCCCTGCCGCGCCGCATCCCGCTGGCGGACCACGCGCAGGGTTGCGCCCGGGCGGGCGCGATCGTGGCCGCCATCGCCCGGGGCGACGTCCGGGCGCTCGGCCGCGCGGTCGAGGGCTCGTTCGCCGAGCGGGCCCGCGCCCACCTGGTGCCGGGCTTCGCAGCGGCATGCGAGAGCGCCCGGCGCGCCGGGGCCGCGGGGGCATCCTTGAGCGGCGCCGGTCCCGCCGTCATGGCGGTGGTGGATGCCTCACACGCCGACGCGCGCGCGGTCGCGACCGCGATGTGCGAGGCGTTCCGGCGCGCCGGGGTCACGGCCGAGGCCCGCGTGGGACGCCCGGCGCCCGGCGCCCGGGTGATCGAGGCGCGCTGATGCTGCTCCGCTGCCCGGCGTGCGAGGCGACGCACCCGCACGATCCCATGCTCTACGCCTGTCCGCGATGCGGCGCGCCGCTCGAGGTCGGCTACTCGGAGGAAGAGATGAGGCGCGCCACCGCGTTCGAGGGACGCGGGGTGTGGCGCTACCGGCCGCTCCTGCCGGTCGACCGCGCGGTGACGCTCGGGGAAGGAGACACCGGCCTCCATGTCTGCGAGCGGCTGGGGCGCGAGCTCGGCATCCCGAGGCTCTACGTCAAGAACGAGGGCGAGAACCCGACCGGATCGTTCAAGGATCGCGGGATGACGGTGGGCATCGCCCTCGCCGCGGCCGTGGGCGCCCGGGCGGTGGCGTGCGCCTCGACCGGCAACACCTCGGCGTCGATGTCGGCCTACGCGGCGCGGGCCGGGCTCAAGGCCTTGGTGCTGGTGCCGGCCGACAAGGTGGCGGCCGGTAAGCTTTCGCAGGCCCTGGTTCACGGCGCCGTGATCGCCGAGATCGAGGGCAGCTTCGACGACGCGATGCGGCTGGTGACGGAGTTGGCGGTGTGCGAACGCAGCGTCTACCTCCTGAACTCGCTCAATCCCTACCGGCTCGAGGGACAGAAGACGCTGGCCTTCGAGCTCTGCGAAACCCTCGGCGAGCCGCCCGAGGCGGTGGTCCTGCCGGTCGGGAACGCCGGCAACATCAGCGCGCTGTGGAAGGGCTTCCGCGAGTTTCATTCGCTCGGGCGCATCGGCCGCCTGCCGCGCATGATCGGCGTCCAGGCCGAAGGCGCCGCCCCGATCGTGCGGGCGCTGAGGGGGCACGGCGACCTCGAGCCGGTCCCGAGACCCGAGACCGTGGCCACGGCGATCCGCATCGGAGCGCCCGTCAACTGGCGCAAGGCGATCGCGGCGATCCGGGACTCGGAGGGCGAGGCCGGGACGGTGACCGATCGCGAGATCCTCGACGCCCAAACACTCCTCGCGCGGCTGGAAGGGCTGTTCGTGGAGCCGGCCTCGGCGGCTCCGATCGCCTACCTGCGGCGCCGTCGCCTGGAGGTGCCGGGCCCGGTGGTGTGCGTGGCCACCGGCAACGGACTCAAGGATCCGGACGCGGTGCTCGGCGTGCCGGTGCTCCGCGAGCGCATCCATCCCGATCTCGCGGCGGTACGGAGGCTCATCGGATCGTGAAGATCCTGCTGGTCGGATTCGGGGTGGTGGGGAAGGCGCTCGCGCTGCTCCTCGAGGGGCAGCGTGCCGCGCTCTACGCGCGGCACGGCTTCTCGCCCGCGCTGGTCGGCGTGATCGACTCGCGCGGCGCCGCCTTCGACGACGCCGGCCTCGACCCGGAGGCGCTGCTGGCCGCGAAGGAGCGGCACGGCACGGTGGGGGCGCTGCCGTCGCGCGGGCTCGAGGGCGTGCAGGACGTCGAGCTGATCGCGCAGAGCGACGCCCAGGTCGTGATCGAGGCCACGCCGACCTCGGTCGCCTGCCCGACCGCGGCCCTGAGCCGGCTCAAGGCCGCGTTCCGGACCGGCAAGCACGTGGTGTGCGTCAACAAGGGTCCGCTCGCGGTCGCCTTCCCGGCGCTGCTCGAGCTCGCGCGCCACAACCGGGTGGAGCTCCGCTTCAGCGGCACGGTGGGAGGCGGCACGCCGATGCTGGCGTTCGCCACCGAGTGCACCCGCGGCAGCAAGGTGCGCGCCCTCAGGGCGGTGCTGAACGGCACCACCAACTTCATCCTGTGGCGTATGGAGCGTGAGGGCGAGGGCTTCGAGGCCGCCCTGGCCGAGGCCACTCGCCTCGGCTACGCCGAGCGCGATCCCTCGGCCGACGTCGACGGCGTGGACGCCGCGACCAAGCTCGTGATCCTCGCCAACGGCGTGCTGGGCCGCCCCTGCTCGCTCGCCGACGTGTCGATTGCCGGGATCCGTGAGGTCTCCCGCGAGTGGATCGATCGCGCGCGCGGCCAGGGCCGGGTGGTGAAGCTCATCGCCGAGCTCGAGCGGGGGCTCTCGGTCGGGCCGCGCGAGATTCCCGCCGACTCGCCGCTCAACGTGCCGGCCAGCCTGAACGCGCTGTGCGTGGAGCTCGAGAGCGGAGGCGAGATGACGCTGGTCGGCCGCGGCGCCGGGGGGCCGGAGACCGCGACCGCGATCGTCCGGGACCTGATCGATGTCTGGCATGCCCAGGGAGGAAGGGCATGAAGCTGGTGATGAAGTTCGGCGGGACCTCGCTGGCCGACGCCGAGCGCATGCGTCGCTGCGCGCGATTGGTGCAGGAGAACGCGGGCCCGGAAGGCGCCGCGGCGGTGGTGTCGGCGATGGACGGCGTGACCGAGGAGCTGTGGGCGCTGGCCGAGGCGGCGGCCGTCACCGGACCGGCGCTGGTCGAGACGCGGCTCGCGTCGCTGAGGCGCCGGCACGAAGAGGCGGCGGGCTGCCTCGGCGGAGTGGATCGCGTCACCCAGCTTCTGGCGGAGCTCGAGCGCCTCAGGGAGGGGATCGGCGCCGTGGGCGAGCTCACCGCGCGATCGCGCGACGCGGTCCTGTCGTTCGGTGAGCGCTTGGCGGCGGCGCTCTTCGAGCGGGCGTTGGCGCTCGAGGGTCTGGCGCCCGCGACGTTCACCGGGGGCGAGGCGGGGCTCGTGACCGACGAGCGCTTCGGCGAGGCCGAGCCGCTCTTCGAGCTGTCGCTCTACCAGATGGGGGAGCGCGTGGGGCGCGCGCTGGGGGAGGGCAGGACGGCGCTCGTGACCGGCTACATCGCCGCCACCCAGCACGGCGTCACGACCACGCTCGGTCGCGGCGGTTCCGACTACACCGCCACCTTGCTGGGAGCGGCGCTCGGAGCGGGCGAGGTGTGGATCTGGAGCGACGTGGACGGGCTCATGAGCGCCGATCCGCGCCTGGTGCCGGAGGCTCGCCTGCTGGAGCAGATCTCGTTCGCCGAGGCGGTCGAGATGGCGCAGTTCGGCGCCAAGGCCATGCACCCGCGGGCGCTCGAGCCGGCGGCCGAGCGCGGTATCCCGGTGCGCATGAAGAACACCTTCAACCCCGCCAGCCCGGGCACCTTGATCTCCGGCGGCGAAGCTTCGGGGACCGTGGCGCGCTCCATTCACCTGGTCCAGGACGCCGGCCTCATCAACGTGACCGGGGCGGCGATGATCGGTCACGCCGGGACCGCGGCGCGCGTGTTCCAGACCCTCGCCGAGCGAGGCATCAACATCCGCATGATCTCCCAGAGCGTCTCGGAGGCTGGCATCTCGCTAGCGGTCGCGGGGAACCAGCTCGAGGCCGCCCGCGCGGCGCTCGAATCGGCCCTGCTGCGCACCCGCGCCGCGCGCCGCGTCGAGGCCGATCGCGAGGTCGCGATCGTCGCGGTGGTGGGATCGGGGATGCGCGGCGTCCCGGGTGTGGCGGCCCGCATGTTCGGGGCGATCGCTCGGCGCGGGATCAACGTGATCGCCATCGCCCAGGGCTCCTCGGAGCTGAGCGTCTCGTTCGTGGTCTCGCGCGCCGCCGGTCCGGAGGCGGTGCGCGCCTTGCATGAGGAGCTGGTGCAGGCGCCGGGCGGGTGAGGCTAGCCAGGAGAGACCGCGGGCCCGAATGCGGGTTCCGAGAATTCCACGCTCAGGCAGCCCTCCGTCCGCAAGGAGCAAGTTGCGGGCAAATACATGTCCAACTACTTGCTCTCGCACGTGAGCGATCGCGATGTCGTGCGCCTCACCGCCCCTGCCCCGAGACCAGCGTCCGCTTGTGCCCGCCGAGACATGTGCGTCGGACGACCTCGGAGTAACGATGGGACTTGCGCCGGCGCAAGTAGCACTCGCTCCGCGAGCCAACACGACGCCGGTGGCGCCCGAGCGCTTCCTGGTGCAGTTCACCTTCGGGAAGAGCGAGCAATGACTCGCCCGTCGGCGTGGACGGCCAACACAATGTTGCGGGACTTCACCCTCCTCGATGAATCAAGAACCGGCCGGTGTCGGCGCGGAAGGCGGCGAACGTCGATTCGCTGGCGAAGAAGTATGGACCGTCGCGGGTGTCGAAGCGCGGCGCGAAACGATCGGGAACGAACGTCACGCCGCTCACCGGATCCCGGAGGATGCCGCACCAGCGCGCCGGATGACGGCGGAAGCGCGCCAGGGTGACGGGTCCCGAGAAGCGGTAGATCTCGCCGTTCACCTTGGCGCGGAGCCTGGGGTCGAGCGAGCCGAGCCGGGCGGGATCGACGGGATCCCAAAGGGTGCGGCTCATGTGCTCGAGAAGGAAATCGGCAGCCGGCACGGGCGCCGATGGGCCGCAGCCCTGCCCCGATCAGGTGAAGCGGGCGCCGTGCGCCGCCTGGGGCGTGAAGGTGAAGGTGAGCGCCACAAGGACCACGGCGAACGGGATCGCGAGACTCGACGCGCGCCGACCTCGCCCTCGCCTCACGCCACCACCCGCTCGCAGAGGCTCCCGAGCCGCGCCACCCCATCCTCGATCGCCTGGATCGACACCGCGCCGACGGAGAGACGGAACCAGCCGTCTTCGCGCTCGAGCCCAAACGCCTGGAACGGCACCATCGCCACGCCCGCCTCGTGGAGCAGCAGGCGGCGGATGTCCTCGTTGGTGCGGATCTCGCTCCCGCCCACGGCGCGGCCGAAGAGACCGAAGCGAGCCGAGAGATAGAGCGTCCCCTCCGGGGGCACCACCTCGACCGGGAGCCCGCGCGCGCCCAGCGCCTCGAGCCCCCGCGCCAGCCGCTCGAGGCGCTCTCCGAGACGCCGGTGCATCTCCAGGCGGAAGGCCCCGAAGCTGTCCGCCTCGTCGAGGAACTCCGCGGTCGCCATCTGCTCGGCTTTGGGGGCCCAGGCTCCCACGTGCCCGAGCAGGTCCGACATCCGCTGCGTCACCGCGGGCGAGGCCACCGACCAGCCGACCCTGAGCCCGGTGGCGGCGAGCGACTTCGAGATGGCGTCGAGCATCACCGTGTAGGGTGCCACTTCGGGCAAGAGCCCCGGAGGCGTCACGGGCTCCATCCGGCGAAAGTCGAGCGACCAGTAGACCTGGTCGAACATCAGGAACACCGGACGCTCGCCGCGCGCGTGCCGCCCCGCGTTCTCGGCCACGAGGTCGCGGCAGATCTCGCGCAATGCCTCCGGCTCGATCGCCGTCCCGGTCGGGTTGAGCGGCGTGTTGAGAGCCAGCAGGCGAATGCGGGGGAGGAGGGAGCGCACCTGGGCGGGCGTGGGGTGGAAGCGCGAGGCCCGCGACACCTCGATCGGGAGCCCGCAGGCCCCGGAGAGGTAGCAGTAGTGGTTGTTGTTCCACGACGGCACCGGGTAGGCCACCGCCTCGCCGGGGTCGACCAGGGCCCTGTAGGTGGCATAGATGAGCGGACGCGCCCCGCCCGCGACCAGCACCGACTCCACCGGATAGTCGAGACCGAACTCGCGGCCGTAGAAGCGCGTCACCGCCTGCCGGAGCTCGAGCACGCCGTTCGAGGGCGGATAGTTGGTGTGCCCTGCCGCCAGGGCTCGTCCGATCCCCCGCAGCAGTCGCGGAGGGGGAGCGAACTCGCGCGCGTCGAAGTCGCCGACCGTGAGGTTGCACACCGGCTTGCCGGCGGCCACGAGCGCGCGCACTTCCGCGGCGATGCGCAGCACCTCCGAGCCGATCAAGCCGCGGGCGAGCCTCGAGACGCTCGATTCGTCCACGCCATTCAGGAGGTCGAGCGTCCTGCGACCCTCGGGCCGGGGGACCGCCGGGATGGATTCCATGGGACGTCTTATATCGCAGCGGCGGCGCGGGCGCCATGGGACCGGAGAGCGCCGGTCGACATCCCGCAGGGGCAGCGTAGAATGCGGTGCGCGAAATGCTGTCGGCCCCATCATCCCGAGCCGAGGTACGGATGGCGCGTGTCCCACCTGCTTCCGAGCCGCTCGCTCCCGCGGCCCGGGCGGAGCTCGAACGCCAGCTCGCCTCGCACGGTCGCCTGACCCACCTGAAGCGAACGCTCGCCCACTCGCCGGCGGCGCTCGACGCACTGATGCGCTGGTACCCGCTCCGGGACGAGGTGGCGGGCTTCCTGGGCGAACGGCCCACCACCCTGTTCGTCCACGCCGTCTCGGCCGGGACCGAATGCCTGATCTGCTCCACCTTCTTCCGGCGGATCCTGATCGAGGCCGGGGACGACCCGGACCACCTGCGGCTCGACGATCGCGAGGCGGCCCTCGTGGCCTACGGCGCCGCGCTGGCCCGTGATTCGAGGCGGGTCCCCGACCCGGTCTACCGGGGCGTGGCGGCCTTCCTCGAGCCGCCCCGGATGGTCGCGCTCACCGCGCTCGGGGGGATGATGATCGCGACCAACGTGGTGGTGAACGCGCTCGAGCTCGACCTGGACGAATACCTTTGGCCCTATCGCCGGCCGGGCCCGGCGAAATGAGGGACGGAGGAGGAAGAGGCGCGATGCCAGAAGAGCTTGCCGGACAGGTGGCGTTCGTGACCGGCGCGGCCCACGGTCAAGGCCGAGCGGCGGCCATCGCGCTGGCACGCGCGGGGGCGCACATCGCGGCGCTCGACGTGGCGAGGCCCCTGGCCTACCCGAGCTATCGTCTGGGCAGCGGCGAGGAGCTCCGCTCGCTCCAGGAAGAGGTCGAGCGGCACGGCGTGGGCTGCCTGACCTTCGCCGCCGACGTCCGCGACGACGCCGAGGTCGGCGCGGCCGTGGAAGGGTGCTCCGGCCGGTTCGGGCGCATCGACGTGCTCTTCAACAATGCCGGCGTGTGCGCCTACGGGCTCGCCCACGAGCTCACCGAGGCCGAGTGGGACGCCATGATCGACATCAACCTCAAGGGCGCCTGGATCGTGGCCCGCCACGTGATCCCCCACATGATCCGCCAGCGCCGCGGGGTGATCATCAACAACTCCTCGGTGGCCGGCCTGCGCGGGATGAACCGCCTCAGCCACTACGCCGCCAGCAAGTGGGGTCTGGTGGGGCTCACCAAGTCGTGGGCGATCGAGCTCGCGCCCCACGGCGTGCGGGTGGTCTCGATCCATCCCACCGGAGTCAACACCCCGATGAATGACGGCCTGGCCGAGATGGAAGGAACCACCCCCCGCGAGATCGCCGAGCGGTCGGCCGGGAATCTCCTCCCGGTGCCGTGGATCGAGCCCGAGGACGTCGCCGAGGCGGTGGTGTGGCTGGCCTCGCCGAGGGCGCGCTTCGTGACCGGCTCCCAGCTCGTCCTCGATGCCGGGCTCTTGACCCGATAGCGGGCTGACGGGGCGCACCGGGCTCCCTTGCACCGGCTTCGGAACAATCGACTTGACTGCCCTCCTCGCCGGGCGAAGACTCGACTTGAACGCGCCGTGGGTTGCTGCCGGCGAGTCCGTCCGACGCCCCGGGACGGCACGGAGAGGTCACGAAATGCCGGTCAAGACCGTTCGGCCCAAGAAAAGCGAATCGAAACCCACTGGCAAGATCAAATCCGGACCCGCGCTGCCTCGAGGCAAGCGCTCGCGGCCTCCCGCCACCGCCGCCGCGGCGGCCCGGAACCGCGAGCCTGACGGACTCTTCCCGATCGTTGGGGTGGGAGCCTCTGCCGGAGGCCTCGAGGCCTTCACCCAGTTGCTGAAGCACCTTTCGGGCGAGACCGGAATGGCGTTCGTCCTGGCTCAGCACCTCGATCCCAGCCACCGGAGCCTCCTGCCCGAGATCCTCTCCAAGGCGACGAAGATGCCGGTGTCGCAGGTCTCCGACGGCACGGTCATGAAGCCCAACCGGATCTACGTCATGCCGCCCAACGTCGAGATGGTGGCCCGGGGCGGGACTCTCCATCTCCTGCACCCGCGTGAGCCTCGCGGCCAGCGGATGCCGATCGACGCGTTTCTTCGCTCGCTGGCGGAGGACCGGAAGAGCGGGGCCATCGGGGTGATCCTGTCGGGCACGGCCTCCGACGGCGTCCTGGGGCTGACCGCGATCAAGGCCGAAGGCGGGATCACCTTCGCGCAGGACGAAAAATCGGCCCGCTACGGCAGCATGCCCCACGGAGCCGTGGCCGCCGGGGTGGTCGACTTCGTCCTGCCCCCCGAGAAGATCGCGCACGAGCTGGCGCGGATCGGCCGGCACCCGTACGTGCAGTGGGCCCCCACATTGCTGGAGGACTCCCTCCCCATGAGCGAGACCGCTCTCGATCGCATCTTTCTCACGGTGCGAGCGGCGACCGGGGTGGACTTCTCCCATTACAAGCAGACCACCGTCAAGCGGCGGATCAAGCGGCGCATGACGGTCCACAAGCTCGAGCGGCCCGAGGACTATCTGACCTATATCCAGTCGCA
>VBOT01000025.1:5409-15804 GCA_005893225.1 Candidatus Eiseniibacteriota bacterium | reverse complement strand
CCGGGTTCTTCCGGGAGGCCGAGACGTTCGAGGCGCTGAAGGACGTGACCTTTCCCGCCATCCTGGGGCGTCAGGCGCCGGGGAGCCCGATCCGCATCTGGGTGCCGGGGTGCTCCACCGGCGAGGAGGCTTACTCCATCGGCATGTGCCTGCTGGAGTTTCTGGCCGAGAAGGGGGCCGGCTTCCCGGTTCAGATCTTCGCGACCGATGTATCCGACTCCGCGATCGCGGTCGCTCGCTCGGGCGTCTACCGCGAGAGCATCGCGCTCGATGTCTCGGTGGAACGGCTGGGGCGGTTCTTCGTCAAGGTGGATCGGGGCTACCAGGTCAGCCGATCGATCCGGGACCTGTGTGTGTTCGCCCGGCAGGACGTCACCAAGGACCCACCGTTCTCGCGGCTGGACCTCATAAGCTGCCGCAACGTCCTGATCTATCTCGGCCCCGTGCTCCAGAAGCAGGTGGTGGGAATCTTCCATTATTCGCTCAACCCGGGGGGATTCCTCCAGCTGGGGAGCTCGGAGAACGTGGGCGCGTTCTCCGGCCTGTTCTCCCAGGTGGATCGCAGGCACAGGATCTTCGCCAAGAGACCCGCGGTTGCCCGCCGGCAGGAGCAATCAGAGATCGAAAGCAGACCCTCGCCAGGAGAGGTCCCCCGGGAGAAGCCGCTCCTGGCCGAGGCCCTCGATGGCGTGGACGTCCAGCGTGAGGCCGATCGGATCCTGCTCACGCGCTATGCACCCTCGGGGGTGATCGTGAACGACGAGATGCAGATCCTGCAGTTCCGCGGGCAACTGGCTCCCTATCTCGAGCTGGCGCCCGGACCGGCGAGCCTCAACCTCCTCCGCATGGCACGGAAGGGACTCGCCTCGGGGCTGCGAAACGCGATCGAGAAGGCGAAGCGGCGCGGGGAGCCGGTCCGAAGAGATCGCGTCCCGCTCGGGAACGACGAACGCCCGGGAACCGTCGGCCTCGAGGTGATCCCCCTGATGCGCCGGCGCGGGGGAGGGCGCTTCTTCCTGGTGCTGTTCGAGGAGGCCCCCCACACGCCGGCGCCGGCGCCGGCGCCAAGCGCTCCCGCACCGGCGGGGCGGGAGCGTGCACCGGGCCTCAGAAGGGAGCTGACGCAGCTCAGGAAGGAGCTCGACTCGACCAAAGAGTACCTGGAAACCCTCATCGAGGAGCACGACGCCACGACCCAGGAGCTCAAGGCAGCCAACGAGGAGCTGCTGTCGGGGAACGAGGAGCTCCAGAGCACCAACGAGGAGATCGAGACGTCCAAGGAAGAGCTGCAGTCTACGAACGAGGAGCTCACGACGCTGAACGAGGAGCTGCAGAACCGCAACCTGGAGCTGAGTCAGCTCAACAACGACCTGGTCAACGTGTTCGAGAGCGTCAACATTCCGATCGTTATCCTGGGCGCCGATCTACGAATACGCCGGTTCACCCCCAAGGCGGAGGAGCTGCTCAATCTGATTCCCACCGACGCCGGCAGGCGGATCACCGACATCAATCCCAACATCGACCTGCCCGATCTGGAGAAGCTGCTCCGGGAGGTCATCGAGACCGCCGTCGCCCGCGAGCGGACGGTCGCGGATCACCACGGGCACCGGCATTCCATGCGGGTGCGGCCCTACCGGGTCGACAACAAGGTCGAGGGCGCCGTTCTGACGCTGCTCGACGTCGATGCGCTCCTGCGCAGCCTGGAGCAGCTCCAGCGGTCGCAGGAATACGCTCAGGCCATCGTCGAGACCGTGAACGAGGGGCTGGTCGTGCTGGACGAGAGGCTCAGGGTGAGGCGAGCCTCGGGGTCCTTCCACGACATGTTCGGTCTGGTGCCGGGAGAGACCGAAGGCAGGCCGCTCGGGGATCTGGGAAAGGGCGAGTTCAACGACCCTCGCCTCCTCCAGCTGCTGAGAGAGACCCTCGCGGGCGGGACTCGTGCCGACAGCCTCAAGATCGACCTCTCGGTGGCGGGAGAGCGCCGGATCATCCAGTTCCTGGCCCACAGGCTTCGCCAGGACGCCGGCGGGCCGGATCGAGGCTCGGCGCCATCCGAGATGGCGCTGCTCGCGGTCGAGGACATCACCCAGCGCGAGGAGACCGAGAGGGCCTTGCACGAGCTTTCCGGGCGGCTCCTGCACCTGAGAGACGAGGAACAGCGGCGGATCGCCCGCGAGCTCCACGACAGCACGGCCCAGAAGGTTTCGGCCCTGGCGATGAACCTGGCGGTGCTCGACCGGATCTCCGGGGCGCTGGGCACGGAGGAGCGCAAGGCGCTGGCCGAGAGCCTGGCGCTGGCGGACGAATGCTCGCGGGAGCTGAGGGATCTGGCGTCCCTGCTCCACCCGCCGCTCCTGGATGACGTCGGCCTGGCATCCGCGCTGCGCTGGTACGCGGACTCGTTCAGCCGGCGGACGGGCATCGTGCTCTCGATGGATGTCTCGCCGCGCCTCGTGAGGCTCTCGCGCGAGATAGAGACGACGATCTTCCGCATCGTGCAGGAGTGCCTCAACAACATCCAGCACCACTCCGGCAGCAGGACGGCAGCCATCTGGGTCGACACCGTGGACGAGGCGGTGACCCTCGAGGTGGCGGATCAAGGGCGCGGGATCCCGGCGGATCGGGGCGCGGGCCGGGGAGTGGGTATCCCGGGGATGCGCGGACGCGTCCAGCAGCTCGGAGGCCAGTTCGAGATCACCTCCGGGAGCGACGGCACCCGGGTCAAGGTCACGCTGCCCGTTGCGCGGGAGCCGGCATGAACCGGCCCGGGCCCCGCCACCGCCGGCCGGCCGGCGATCGGCGGCCGGACCTTCCGGCCGGGCCCCCCGAGGACGGCGGCGGCGCTCCCGAGGCGCCTCCCATGACGTCGACGGTTCGCATCCTGATTGCCGACGACCACGAGGTGGTGCGCCGAGGGGCGCGGGTGCTGCTGGAAAGCCGGCCGGGATGGACGGTGTGCGGCGAGGCGACCGACGGCCGCGAGGCAGTCGAGAAGGCGCGGCGCCTGGCACCCGACGTGGTGGTTCTCGACATCGCCATGCCGGAGCTCAATGGGCTCGAGGCGACCCGGAGGATCCGGCAGGCCGCCCCGCATGCCGAGATCCTGATCCTCACCATGTACGACTCTCACCAGGTGATACGGGAGGTTCTGGCCGCGGGGGCACGGGGCTACATCCTCAAGTCCGACGCCGGGCGGGAGCTCGTGAGCGCCGTGGAAGCGCTGTCCCAGCACAAGCCGTTCTTCACCCCGCGCGTCTCCGAGATGGTCCTGGATGGATATCTCAAGGCGGAAGATGGAACGCCACTCCCCTCGGGGCCAGGTTCCAACTTGACCCAGCGCGAGCGTGAGGTGATCCAGATGCTGGCCGAAGGCAAGACCAACAAGGACGCAGCGGCCGCCCTCGGAATCGGCGTCAAGACCGTCGAGACCCACCGGAACCGCCTGATGCGCAAGCTCCGGCTCGGCAGCATGAGCGAGCTGGTTCGTTTCGCGATCCGAAACAAGATCGTCGAGCCCTGACGCCCGGCCACCGTCGGGCTCGGGCTTGCCGCAAGTCAAGCTCCCAGGCAAGAATAGCGGCACCCCCGCACCGCAGCCCCTCCCTGCTGTAAGAAAAACCCTTCCACGCTTGTAAGGAGCATCTCCTTCCAAAATACGTACTTCACTGTATTGCCGCGCCAGGCCGGTTGAGGCAAGACTATTGATGCTGCTTTGGAGTGCCCTGGTCGAGCGGGGAGAGGACGCCTTGGCGAGGTCTAGGTCCCATACATCGGTGCAGCCGCCCATAGCCCAGCGTCTTGAGAGCCCAACTCGCCCAAGCTTCATCTCGACATTTTTCGGGACGTGGCACGGTCCCTACAAAGGAAGGAACACCACGGCTCACGAAGACGAATTGGGGCAGCACGTCGTTCGTTGTGCGTACTGCCGGGGCAGCTTCGACTTGCTCATGGCCGAATGGTGTGAGCACGTGGGGGTCCAGAAGTCCCAGGCGTCGAAGGTGTGTCCCTGGTGCCAGACGTGCGTGTGCCATCATCCGCTTTATGACAATCCAGATAGCTGGGCCGTGGCGCCGCCGGCTTTCCAGAAACATGGGTTTCGGAAGCTCTTCCTCCTCTACATCTGACTAGTGACTAAGACGGGGTCGGTTTCTCCCGTGTTTGGTTCATCGAGCTTGGAGCAGCGGGATTGTCTGTGCAGCCTCGCGCAGCTTCACCTTCGCATCCGGCCGTCCCGTTGCTCATGTTTCGTGTGGATTCGAGAGTAGACCCTCGCGGGTGGGATTGCGGGCCTTCGCCCTGCGCTGCGATATCGAGCTTATCGAGCCGTGGCCGACCGGCGCCGCACCCCCCCGCCGGGGGAACGCTTCTCCCGGGCCTGCCTGCCCCACCGCGTCTCGGCCCGGTGGAGATCTCAACGCGCGGTGTATCAATCGCGTAGGGCGCTGCACCTATATCCACGTGAGACGCACCTGATAACACCATAGTGTTCCACCAGCGAGCGCTCAATCGCCGCCCCAAAAACCCGAGCCCTGGAACGTTCACGACGGGCTCGAGATGACGGGCCCGGATCGAGCCCCGAGAAGCAGGGTGCGTGTACAGAGGATGAAGGTGGGCCGAGGCCCGGGTGAGTGCCGGCCGTCCTGGGCCCGGTCAGGGTGGGTGACACCGTGGGCACGAGCCTCTTGCTCCACAAGGCGCCGCGAACCGACGATCCCGAGCTGCTCTCCTGCCTCGAGCGGATGGTTCGAGACCAGGACGGCCAGTCAGCCACCATTGCGACCCTGGGCCGGCGTCCCCTGGAATCTGACGGACCCGCCGGGGTCGAGGTTCTTTCTCTGCTTCTCGGGTGCGGAGAGCAGCTCGAGCTGTTGCTGAAGGATTTCGGGCGCCGGCTGCCGCCCTCGGAGGCGGCGCAGCGCTGCGAGCAGGAGCGCCGGGTCTACCGTGTTCTCCTGGCGGGCGCCGACCTCGGCACCCCTCGCTACTACGGCACGGTGTCGGACCCCTGCCGCGGTCGCTTCTGGACCTTGCTCGAGTTCTTCCCGGGCCAGCGGCTGCGCTGGCGCGAAGCCGAGCGCTTCGTGGCTGCCGGCGCCTGGCTGGGGCGGGCGCAGGCCCACTTTGCCCGCTATCCGGAGCGCCTGGAGAGCTGCCCCTTCCTGGCTCGTCACGATGCCCAGTTCTTCCGCTACTGGGCGTACCGGGCCCTGCGCGCGGCGGAGCGTGCATCCGATTCGCTGGGCCGCCGGCTCGCGCGCGTGGTGCAGAAGCACTCGCCGTGGATGGAGGCCATGGCGAGCGATCCGCCCACCCTCGTGCACGGCTCGTTCCGGAGGCACCACATCCTGGTCGGGGCCGGACCGGGGGCGCCCCGGGTTTGCCCGGTCAGCTGGGAGAGCGCAGTCCTGGGCTCGCCGCTCTACGACCTGGCGTTTCTCTCCGAGGGCTGCCAGCCGCCCATCCTCGAGCGCATGTGGGAGGCTTACCGAGACGCGCTCACGTGCCAGATGGCCCGGCGTCCCGACCGCTGGACCATCGAGAGCCTGGTGACCTGCTTCCGTCTCCACCGGATCGAGCGGACGCTGGGAGAGGCGCCGGAAGGGGAGCTCTCGGAGCGTGTCGTCGCGCGCCTGATATCGAGCGCCGAGCGGCTGGCGCGCACCCTCGAACAAAGGTGAGATGGGCGTACGCGGGCCAATCGAGGTCCATGTCGACGGCCTGTCGATCCACCCTGCCGTAAAGGCTTGGTCCGCGCTCCATTCCCGCGTGGACCCGGAGAGCATCGAGGTATGGCGCAAGTGGAACGAAGATAGGAGCAGAACCAGTCTCCATCGCCTGACCTTCGGCGCGACGGGACACCCGGCGGTATTCGCCAAGGCCGGTTCCGCCAGCAAGCTCGGCGTCGAACGGGTCGTGTACCAGGACATCCTTCCGCACCTCGGTCTCACGGCGCCGCCGTTCCACGGCTTCCTCGAGACGGACGATGGCATGGTGTGGCTGTTTGTGGAGGACGTGGGAAACGAGCCCCTTCGGGTCAAGGACCGCGGCCAGCGTCTTCTCGCCAGCCGGTGGCTGGGGATGATGCATCGCTCAGCTCCTCAAGTGCCGGCGGCAGCGCGATTGCCGGATGCTGGGCCCGCCCGCTACCTCGCCCACGTCCGCTCGGCCGAGCGGCGCATCCAGCGAAACCTCGGGAACCCGAAGCTCACCCGGGAGGACCGCGCCTTCCTGGTCGAGATCCTTCACCTCCTGGCCCATACCGAGTCGAGGTGGGAGGCGATCGACAAGGCATGCCAGGGCATTCCCTGCACATTGGTGCACGGTGATTTCAGGCCCAAGAACCTGCGGCTGCGTTCGGGCGGGGACGGGCCGGCTCTCTACCCGATCGATTGGGAAGAGGCGGGCTGGGGCATCCCCGCCGCGGACCTGGCACCCGCCCGGGACTCCTCGCCGCTGGTCGAGGCGGAGGTCTACGTCTCGACGGTGCAAGACCGGTGGCCTGGGCTCGATATCCGAGGAGTTCGCCGACTCTGCGTCCTGGGTCAGACGTTTCGGGCCCTCGCCGCGATCGATTGGGCCTCCTCTGGACTGGATGTCGCTTCCCGGCCGCGGCTTGGGAGGTCGCTCGCCGACCTCGAGGGATTCAAGGCCAGGCTCGCTCTGGCGGAGCGAGAGGCTCAAGAGTGGTCGGGTTCGAGCCCTCCGCGCAGCCTTCCACGCACGGCACCGAGCGTCGGCAGCTCATGAGGCCCAGCGTCTGGCTTAACACGTCGATTACATAGAAGTTTACCGACGGGCAAACATGTCTCCTAACAATTCCCCCGTCTCATGCCTTTTACATCAAATCATCCGGTCGCGCGTAGTGACTAGCGCTGGGTGACAGAAGGCGGATTCGCATCCCGGCTGGGCAATCTGCCGGCCGTGTAGCGAGAGTCCGTGCTGGCCCACCCCGAAGCATGTCTCGACCCGCGAGCTCCGCAGCACACCTCTCGGACCGGACGTGCGGGCCTCACCATCGTTGGTATGCGCTCATTCGATACGCGCGGGGGGGCCCTCGGCTCTCCGGCGGTGCGTATTCAGCGAGGAGGAGTCATGCGCGTCGTCGTCACCGGTGGTGCGGGCATGCTGGGGTCGCACCTGTGCGAAGAGCTCCTGGCGTGCGGTCACACGGTCTACTGCGTGGACAATCTCATCACGGGTCGGCTCGAGAACATCGAGCCCCTGCAAGAGCACCCGCGGTTCACCTTCATCAAGCACGATGTCGTCAACGAGCTGCCGCCGTTTCCGAAGCTCGACCGGGTCTATCACCTGGCGAGCCCCGCCAGCCCGCCCGGCTACGCGCGCGCGCCGATCGAGACCTTGCGCGTCAACAGCGAGGGCACTCGCCGGCTGCTCGAGCTGACTCACATTCACAAGGCGCGCTTCCTCTACGCGAGCACCTCCGAGATCTATGGTGATCCGCTCCAGCATCCCCAGACCGAGGAGTATCGCGGGAATGTGGACAGCATTGGACCTCGCTCGGTCTACGACGAGGCCAAGCGTTACGGCGAGGCGGTCACCATGGCCTTCGTTCACACCGGCGGTCTCGACGCGCGCGTGGTCCGAATCTTCAATACTTACGGCCCCCACTGCGATCCGAACGACGGCCGTCTGGTCGCCAACATGGTGACCCAGGCTCTGCGCGGCGAGCCCATGACCATCTACGGAGACGGCTCCCACACCCGCTCGCTGTGCTACGTCTCGGACATGGTGGCCGGCTTGATCCGTGCGATGGAGCTGCGCCGCGCGCGCGGCGAGGTGATCAACCTCGGGAATCCCGAGGAGCACACGGTGCTGGAATTCGCCGAGCTGATCCGCGACCTGGTGGGGTCACGGTCGCGCTTCGTCTTCACCGACCCTCCGGTGGGCGACGACCCGCACGTCCGATGCCCCGACATTCACAAGGCCCAAACGCTGCTCGGCTGGAAGCCGTTCGTTTCGCTCGAGGAGGGCCTGACGCGCACCATCGACTGGCTCCGCCACGCGCTGGAGCTTCCCGCGGTTGCCACGGCTCCCGTGCCTTACCTGAACGGGTCGGCCGCCCCGGTATCCCACGTGAACGGGTCGGTGGCGCCGATGCCCTACCTGAACGGTTCCGCGACTCGGTTGCGCTCGAGACCGCCGGCCGGCGCGGTACGGACCCGATACCACGCCTGACGCTTCGGAGCGCCGCCTCGCACCGGACCGACGTACGTCGGAAACCCCGGCCGAGGCGGCGCTCGCCATTTCGCTGACCCACGGACCGTCGGCGTCTGCAGCTACAGCCATCCATCCGCCGTGCCGGCTTTGCCTCACCGTTACACGTACGTAATGTGAATTGGCAATGTCACATATCTCGGATGATATATACTTGAGCGCACTCGGCACTCAGGCTCAAGCCTTTGCAATATCACGGGCGCTCGTGGCATCGCGATCATCGGGTGGCGCATCGGAGCCCCTCGTAGGCAGAGCTCCGCACATCCGAGACGCCGTCAGACCCGCGAAGCGATGGAGCCCTCATGAGGAAGCACCCCAGCTTCCGAGCCCGAGGCCGGCCTCGGCTGCCCTGGTGACCGCCGACCTTTCATGGAACAGCGCCCCGCCGGGCTCGCTTCCCGGCCGCACCGCTCGCCCTCCCCGCGCCCCCGGGGCTCTGGCCCGCCCCCAGCCACTCCACGAGATCTTCGAGAAACGGGCCGACCTCTGCCCGGGCGCCCTCGCCGTGGTCTCCGCCGGCGAAAGACTCACGTATCTCGAGCTCGAGGAGCGGGCCAACCGCCTCGCCCGGCATCTTCGTGCACGCGGGGTGGGGCGGGGCTCGCGCGCGGCCGTGCTTCTGCCGCGATCCCCTGACGCCTACGCCGCCCTGCTCGGAATCCTCAAGGCCGGGGCCGCCTACGTCCCCCTCGATCCCGAATATCCGGTGGACCGCGTTGCGTTCATCCTCCGGGACTGCGAGGCCGAGGTACTGGTGACGACGGCGAGCCTCGCGAGCCAGCATCCGCGCTTCGGCGGCGCGCTGGTGAGTCTCGACGCCGATGCCGCCGCGATCGCGGCGGAGAGCCACGCCCGGCTCGCCCCTGGCGAGGTCGGGAACGGGCCGCGCGACCTCTGCTACATCATCTACACTTCGGGCTCCACCGGGCGCCCCAAGGGCGTGATGGTCGAGCATCGCAGCGCGTGTCACCTGGTCCACGCCGAGGGCGAGCTCTTCCAGGTGCGACCCGAGGACCGGGTCTACCAGGGCTTCTCGCTCGCCTTCGACGCCTCGGTCGAGGAGATCTGGCTCGCCTTCCGCGCCGGCGCCACCCTGGTCGCGGCCACGTGCGAGACCGCGGGCGCCGGGCCGGACCTCTCGCGGCATCTCGCGCAAAGCCGGGTGACGGTGTTCTCCACCGTCCCCTCGCTGCTCTCCGTCCTGACCGAGCCGATCCCGACCCTGCGCCTCCTCATCCTCGGCGGGGAGAAGTGCCCGGCGCCGCTGGTCGAGCGCTGGGCGCGCCCGGGACTGCGGATGGTCAACACCTACGGCCCCACGGAAGCCACCGTCATCGCCACCTACGCCGACCTGGCCGCGGGGAAGCCGGTGACGATCGGCCGAGCGGTGCCCGGCTATCGCGTGGTCCTGGTCGACGATCGAATGGAGCCGGTCCCGCCCGGTGCCGTCGGCGAGATCTGCATCGGCGGCCCGGGCGTGGCGCGTGGTTACGTGGGGCTTCCCGAGGAGACCCGCGCCCGTTTCGTGCCCGACCGCTTCGCCCCGGCCGATGAACCGGGGGCGCGGACGTACCGGACCGGCGACCTGGGTCGAATCGACGGCGAGGGGAACCTCGAGTTCGTGGGACGCTCCGACGCCCAGGTCAAGCTGCGCGGATTCCGCGTCGAGCTGGGCGAGATCGAGTCGGTCTTGCTGGAGGGGGAGGGCGTCCAGGCCGCGGCCTGCTCCGTGCGCGAGGACCTGCCCGGTGGACCGCTCGTCGGCTATGTGGTCTCGAGCAACGGCCCCATCGACGAGGGACGCCTCCGCTCGCATCTGCGGAGCCGCCTGCCGGCCTTCATGGTCCCGGCCCTGATCGAGCCGGTGGACGCCTTGCCGCGACTCTCCTCAGGAAAGCTGGACCGGGCGGCGCTGCCCGCGCCGCGACTGCGGGAGAAGCAGCCGCCGACCTCGGCCGGGGCCCCGCGCGGCGAAGTCGAGACACGGATCGCCGCCGTGTGGGAAGCGCTCTTTCCCTCGCTGGCCATCTCACGGGACGACCATTTCTTCCTCGATCTCGGGGGTCACTCGCTGCTCGCGGCTCGAGCCGTCTCCGAGCTTCGCAAGGACGCGCGCTTCGCCCGCCTCTCGGTGATCGACCTCTACCGGCACCCGACCCT
>VBOT01000025.1:0-5337 GCA_005893225.1 Candidatus Eiseniibacteriota bacterium | reverse complement strand
CGTGCGAGCGAGGGCGCCCGGTCGAGCGAGCCCGGGCGACACTTCGCGGCCGGGATCCTCCAGGCCGCCGGGCTCTACTTCTCCTTCGGCGTCCGCGGGCTCCAGTGGGTCACCCCCTATCTGGTGTGCTACCTGCTCCTCGCGGGCGGCCGGCCGCTGCTCGAGTCCGTCGCCTGGGGGGCGGTGAGCGCGATGGCGGTACTGCCGCTGATCCTGGCGGCAGCCGTCCTGGCCAAGTGGGTGATGCTCGGCCGCATCCGCGCCGGCCGTCATCCCCTGTGGGGCGGCTACTACCTGCGCTTCTGGTTCGTGCGGACCCTGGTCTCCTCGCTTCCGCTCGAGCTCTTCTGCGGCACGCCGCTGCTCCCGATGGTCTACCGCCTGTTCGGCGCCCGCATCGGGAGAGACGTCCACATGGAGACCGATCGCCTCATCGCGTTCGATTTGATATCGATCGGCGACGGCACGAGCATCGACGATTCGGCGTCCCTGCTCGGCTCGGCGGTGGAGAGGGGCGAGCTGGTCCTCGGCCCGGTCGAGATCGGCCGCGGCTGCTTCGTCGGGACCGGGTCGGTGGTGCGAGAGCGCACCGTGATGGAGGACGGCGCGCGCCTCGAGGATCTTTCGCTCCTCCCGAGCGGCGGGCGCATCCCGCGGGGCGAGACCTGGGTGGGCTCGCCCGCCCGGCCCGCCGCGAGCCCGGGCCCCGAGCTCCCGCCGCCTCCGGTCCACGGCCCGCTCCGCCGTGCCGCGACCGCAGCCCTTTACGGCGCGCTGATCCTCACGCTGCCGGCCCTGGCGCTCGCGGCCTTCGTGCCGGGCGTGGTCATCCTCTCGCGCATCGATCCCCTGGCGCAGCCGCTCCTCTACCTCGCGACTTTGCCGCTCGTCGGGGCCTCGTTCGTCCTGCTCCTCACCGCCGGCGTGACGCTCTTCAAGTGGTTGCTGGTGGGCCGGGTCCGGGCCGGAACCTATCCCGTCGACGGCTGGTTCTACGTGCGCGAGTGGGCGGTGGGCCAGCTCATGGCGATCAGCCTCGACGTGGTGGGGGCGCTCCACGCCACCCTCTACCTCGGGCCCTGGTACCGCGCGCTCGGCGCCCGGCTCGGGCGCTGGGTCGAGCTCTCGACCGCCACGGCGGCGGTTCCGGACCTGCTCGAGATCGGGGAGGGGGCCACGATTGCCGACGAGGTCTCGCTCGGCGCCCCGCGGGTCGAGGGCGGCTGGATGACGCTGGCGCCGACCCGCCTCGGCCGGCGCACGTTCGTCGGGAACGGCGCGGTCGTGCCGGCGGGCACGGTGCTGGGCGAGGGCTCGCTGGTCGGCGTCCTGTCGGTCCCTCCCTCGGACCCCGGGGAGGCGGCGCGGCCCGGCGCCTCCTGGCTCGGCTCGCCGGCGCTCGGCCTGCCGCGACGCGAACCGAGCGCGGTGTTCCCCGAGCAGCGCACCTTCAGACCGACTCGCCGCCTGTGGCTCACCCGCGGCGCGATCGAGATCCTGCGGGTGACGCTGCCTCCGGCCGGCTTCGTCATCGTCACCACCACCGTGGTCACGGCGGCGCTGGCGCTGCGAGACCGCGTCGGTCTCGGTCTGGCCCTGCCCCTTCTGCCGGCTGTCTACGCGGCGGCGTGCGTCTCGGTGGCGCTCGGGGTGGTGGCTCTCAAGTGGCTCGTCATCGGGCGCTACCGGCCCTTCGAGCGCCCGCTCTGGAATCCCGCCATCTGGCGGCTCGAGTTCGTCAACGGGCTGTACGAGTTCCTGGTCTCGCCGCTCCTGCTCGAGCCGCTGCAGGGGACGCCGTTTCTTCCCTGGTACCTGCGCCTCCTCGGGGCGCGCATCGGCCGCCGCACCTACCTTCACACCACCGGGTTTCTCGAGTGGGACCTGGTAGAGATCGGCGACGAGGCGATGGTGAACGAGGACTGCGTCTTGCAGACGCATCTGTTCGAGGATCGGGTCCTCAAGGCCGCGCGTCTCCGGATCGGCCGGGGCTGCGAGGTGGGAGCCCTGTCGGTCGTGCTCTACGACACCGAGATGGGAGAGGGGACCCGGCTCGAGGCGCTCTCGCTCCTGATGAAGGGCGAGACCCTCCCGGCCGGCACATCGTGGATCGGGGTCCCGGCGGCGTGGCGGGCGCCGGCCGGGCCGGAGTGCAAGGCCCGATCGGTACCGCTCCGCCTCAACGGGACGGCACCGAGACCGGAGACGAATGGGAGCGCCAGGGAACTCGTCACGTGAGGTCGTGGTCCGCATCCTGCGGACCGAGATCCTGGAGAACAAGGCCCGGGCCTCCCGCGCCGCCGCGATGCTCTCGGCGGACGAGCGCGGGACGTTCGAGCGGCTTCCCCCCGGGGCCGCGCGTCGCGACTATCTGGGGGCCCACGCGCTCGCGCGCACCACGATTGCGGAGCAAGTAGGGGTCGAGCCGGAGCGCCTGCTGATCCGCTCCTCGCCGTGGGGGCGGCCGGAGCTGGTCGCTCCAGGCAGCCACCGTCGCCTGAGCTTCAGCCTCTCGCACGCCGACGGGATCGCGCTCTGCGCCGTGACCCGGTGTGGCGCGGTGGGCGCCGACGTCGAGAGCCTTCGACACGTGGGGCCCGATCCCCTCGGCGTGGCGGCCACCATCTGCTCGGAGCGGGAGAGAGAGGCCTTGCTCGCCACACCCGCTCCGCTGAGAGCCGAGCGTTTCCTCTCCCTCTGGACCCTCAAGGAGGCCTTCGCCAAGGCGACCGGCCTCGGCTTCCGGCTCGACCTCGGGCGGATCACGCTGCGCCTCGGGCCGGCTCCCGCCCCCGAGCTGGAGCTCGACCCCGGCGGGGGAGCGGAAGCGTCGCTCTGGCGGTTCGGATCGAAGTTCCTCGAGCCTCACCACGTGGCCGCCGTGGCGGTGCGCGGCGCGCCTGCCGAAGAGGTGGTGATCCGCTTTGAGGAAGTCGCCTGGTGAGGGAGAACGGTTGCGGCCCTTGCGCGAACCGGAGCGCTCCCGGGACCGTGTGCGGGGCCCGAGACTCCGGACCACGCTTCCCGGCTGCCTGGAACATCTACTGGGGACTGGGATTCTCGCGCGAGTTCGGGGATCGACCCGGCTCGAAGCCGCGGGACACCCACCCCAAGCCTTCGCATCGCGCCCAGCCGCGATCGACGCGCCGCCCGGGGGAGATCGTGCCTGGACCGGCCCGAGGGGCGACGAGCACGCCCCGCCGGTAGTTTCGCTACCCCTCCGCGCCGTCTTCCCTCCGGAGCGTCTTGATGCCCTGGTGCGGCGCGATTACCTTCGCGGCCTCCCGGATCCTTGCGCCAAGAATCTCGAGCCGGAGGTTGCTCCCATGCCCACCAAGCACGCTCTCACGCTCCTTCGAGTCGTCGCGCTCCTGGCCCTCGGCGCCGCTGCCACCGGGCTCATCGCCTCCGGCGCGCGCGCCGCGCGACCGGCCGGGAAGCCCGACCCCTACGATCAGAGTCAGCTCGCCGGGCTCGAGTGGCGATGCATCGGGCCCTACCGCGGCGGCCGCGTCACCGCCGTGACCGGGGTTCCCGGCCAGCGCCACGTCTACTACTTCGGGGGCACGGGCAGCGGAATCTGGAGGAGCGTGAACGGCGGAGTCGCCTGGCAGAACCTCTCCGACGGCCAGCTCGGTACCGGCTCGGTGGGGGCCATCGCGGTGGCGCCCTCGGACCCGAACGTGATCTACGCCGGGATGGGCGAGGGCTGCATCCGCGGCAACCTCTCGCACGGTGACGGCGTCTACAGGTCTCTCGACGGCGGCAAGACCTGGAAGAACGTCGGCCTCACGGACTCGCGACAGATCGGCCGCATCCGGGTCGATCCCCGGGATCCCGGTCTCGTCTACGTCGCGGCGCTGGGCCACACCTTCGGCCCGAGCCACGAGCGTGGAGTGTTCCGCTCGCGCGACGGCGGGGCCGCGTGGAAATGCGTGCTGTTCGTCAACGACAGCACCGGCGCCGTGGACCTGTGCATGGACCCCGTGAACCCGCGCGTCCTCTACGCCACCACCTGGCAGGTCCACCGCACCCCCTGGAGCCTGGTGAGCGGCGGGGCAGGGAGCGGGCTCTGGAAGTCGACGGACGGCGGCGACACCTGGAAGCGCCTCTCGGGCGAGGGTCTGCCCAAGGGCGTCTGGGGGCGGGCCGCCGTGGCGGTCTCGCCCGCCAACCCCGACCGGGTGTGGGCCCTCATCGAGGCGGAGGAGGGCGGCATCTATCGCTCCGAGGATGCCGGGCGCACCTGGAAGAACGTCAACGAGGATCGCACCCTGCGGCAGCGCGCCTGGTACTACACCCACATCTACGCCGACCCTCGCAGCCCCGAGACGATCTATGTCCTCAACGTGCAGTTCATGCGCTCGATCGACGGCGGCCGCACCTTCCGGCCGGTCGGCACGCCGCACGGCGACAACCACGATCTCTGGATCGACCCGGCCGACCCCCAGCGGATGATCGAGAGCAACGACGGCGGCGTGAACGTGACGCTCGACGGCGGCCTCTCCTGGACGCTCGAGGACAACCAGCCCACGGCGCAGTTCTACCACGTCGTCACCGACGACGGCTTTCCCTACCGGGTCTATGGCGCTCAGCAAGACAACAGCACGGTCGGGATCCTGAGCCGCACCGACGGCTTCGGCATCGATCACGACGACTGGTACGCGGTGGGCGGGGGAGAGAGCGGCTTCATCGCCCCCAAGCCGGGTGACCCGGAGATCGTCTACGCTGGCTCGTACGACGGCTACCTCACCCGGCTCGATCACAGGACGGGCCAGCTCCGGAACGTCAATCCCTATCCCGACAACCCGATGGGCTGGGGGGCCGAGGGAGCGAGGTACCGCTTCCAGTGGACCTTTCCCATCGTGATCTCGCCGCACGACCCGAACACCGTGTACGCGGGGTCCAATGTCCTTCACCGCTCCACCAGCGAGGGCCAGAGCTGGGAGGTGATCAGCCCGGACCTGACGCGCAACGACCGGAGCAAGCTGGCCTCGTCCGGCGGCCCCATCACCAAGGACAACACCAGCGTCGAGTACTACTGCACCATCTTCGCGATGGCCGAGTCGCGGCTGGAGAAGGGGCTCCTGTGGGTGGGCTCGGACGACGGGCTGGTGCACGTCTCGCGGGACGCCGGCAAGACCTGGCAGAACGTGACCCCGCGCGGCTTGCCGACCTGGAGCCTGATCAGCCAGATCGACCCCGGCCCCCACGACCCCGGCACCGCCTACGTCGCCGCCAATCGCTACAAGCTCGACGACTACCGGCCCTACGCCTTCGCCACCCACGACTACGGCAAGACCTGGCGCTCGATCGCGGGCGACCTGCCGGCCGACG
>VBOT01000024.1 GCA_005893225.1 Candidatus Eiseniibacteriota bacterium | reverse complement strand
ATGATGGGGCCGGAGCGCGACATGGCAAGCCGACCGTCGCGGCGGGAGCGCTGCGATGGCGATGGCCCGCGCCGCCCGCGTCCGCGAGTCACGGCGCGGGCGCCAGGCCGTTCGGAGCGGGGCGCCAGCGGCGGGCAGGAGGACTCAGGAAACGCAGCGCGGTGCGCAGTCTTTCCTCGAGCGGTCCGTCGGGAAGCGTCTTGTCGCAGTGCGCGGCTGCGCGGCGCGCCTCGTCGGCGCGGAAACCGAGGTTGCGTAGCGCCGGAACGACGTCGAGCTCCTTGGCCTTCTCCGTCGCAGCGGCTGCCTGCTCGCGCGCCTCAGCCGTCTGGCGAGCCGCCGCCGCGCGTGCCTCGACCCGGGCGCGTCGCGCCTCCTCGCGCTTGTGGCGCATGAACTCGGACCCGAACGCGCACTCCGCCGCGTACTGGTTATGGGCTCGACACTTCAAGGTGACCTTCTCCACCGTTGCATCGCCCCCGAGAGCCACCGGGTCGAGGTGGTCGAACTCGAGCAAAGTGCGCGCCGGGCAACGTCGTCCGGTCGGGCTCACGAAGGTGCATCGACCCCCGTCCCGCTCCCACACCGCGCGCTTGACGTGAGCCGGGATACAGCGCTTGCCCGTGGCTCGCCGCGGGCTCGAACGCAGCCCGCTCGTCCCCCCAAACTTGCGCTTCTCCTGCTGGCAGATCAGCGCCTTGAGCGCTCGGGCAATGACCTGCGCGAGATCCCCCGACGGGATTACATGGCTCAGTAGCGCCTGCGCGTACTGAAGGTCGTCATGCTCGCTCTTCCCGAAGGTGAACTGCACCAGGAAGCGCTCGGGCGCCACCGGCGTCGTGCTGGGTCGCGGAGCGAGGGGTACTTGCGCCAGCGCAAGTCCACTGGCGACTCCGCGGCCGTCCGACGCGCACGTCTCAGGGGGCACCGGCGAACGGTGGTCTTGGGGCGGGGGCGGTGACGAGGGAAGAGCCTGCACCAGGGCCAGGGTTTCTGAGCGCGGGAAGCTCTCGGCGAGCAACTGCTCGACCTCGGACGTGGTTCCATGGGCTGCCGCGTCCAAGAGCGCGCCGGCGTTCTCGGGCGTCAGGTGGGGAGCCAGCAGGTTCACCGCCGTGAGATGCAGGCGACCTTGGGCCAAGGCGTCGAAGATGGCCGGGAACTGCCGTGCCGCACGCGCCGCCTGGATGCGCCTGTATGCCGCGTCTTCCGAGAGGTGCAGCTCGTGCACGCAGTACAGGTAGGTCGAGGGGAACGCCGCCGGGACGTAGAGCCGCCGCGCATCGAACTCGGCAAGGTGGGCCAGCACCACGACGGTGGCGCTTCGATCTTGGGCGACAGCGGAGGTCAAACCGCGCACGAGATCCGGATCGCTCACGTGGGTAAGCGAGTAGCTGGACATGATGTCCCTTCACGGGGGCGCACCGCGCGTCCTGCGCACGCTGGCGCTTTGCGTAGAAGCAGTGGCGAGGCGCGGTTTGCGAAGGCTCACAACAGGTCAAGCGATTTCTTTTGTCCGGGAGATCGGCCCGCGCCAGCGGACCATCGCCGACTCTTCGGACCCCTGCCCCTCGGGGCCTAGTGGTTAGGATGGCACCGCGCTCCCAACCCGCGAGCCGCCTTCCCGCGTCTCGGCGGGACATTCCCTTCGGGTCGCCGGAGGGCCAGTGCCCCCTCCGCGGGACACCGCTGGGCCGCCAAATTCGTCCAGAGAAACCCTCCCTGGAACCCTCCCCCCGCGCCCGACCGGCCCCCGGTCCCCTATGCTATAATTCCAATAATTCCCAGTGCGTTCCCCTCTGATTAGGAACCCTCGCGCCCAGACCAGCGGCATCAGCGGGAGGCCGGCGTCGGCGGCGGCGCGTGAGCCCGGGGGCCGCGACCGGCCTGGCGCCTAGAAGCCTGGAACGAACCGGCCGGTGCCCGGAGGCCAAATGATCCGTCGTCGCATCCTGCTCGTCGCACTGCTCGCCATCCTGTTCGCTATCGGGTGGTGGGCGGGCCGCGGCCGGGCGACGACCTCCCTTTATTCCAACCTCGACCTGTTCGTCGAGGTGATCCACAAGGTCGAGGAGAACTACGTCGACCCGGTCGAGCCGAAGCGCCTGATCGACGGGGCCCTGAAGGGCATGCTCAAGGGCCTCGACCCCTATTCCCAGTACCTCGACCACAAGGCGTACGACGCGCTCCAGGACGTCACGCAGGGCAAGTTCAGCGGGATCGGCGTGGTCGTGGGCGTGCGCGACAACTACCCCACCGTGATCTCGCCGATCGAGGGCAGCCCGGCGTGGGAAGCGGGGCTGCGCTCGGGCGACGCGATCGTGCGCGTGGAAGGCCGCTCGACCCAGGGCTTCACCATCGAGGACGTGGCTGGCCTGTTGCGCGGTCCGGAAGGCAGCCCGGTGCGCCTCAGCGTGCGCCGCGAGGGCGAGGGCGACGAACGCGACTTCACCCTCACGCGGCGCGAGATCGCGACCCCCAGCGTGCCGTACGCGTTCATGGAGGACGACCAGGTGGGCTACGTGCGGGTCGCCAGCTTCTCCGAGAAGACCGGCGCGGAGCTTCGCGCGGCCCTCGCGCGGCTGCGCGCTGCGGGGGCGCGCCGGCTGGTTCTCGACATGCGGCGCAACCCCGGCGGGCTGCTCGACCAGGCGGTGGACGTGGCGGAGCAGTTCCTCCCCCACGGGGCGCTAATCGTTTCCACGCGCGGCCGCGTGCGGGCCCAGGAGAACAAGTTCTTCTCCAGCGAGCCTCACCCCGAGACGCGCTGGCCGATGGTCGTGCTGGTCGACGAGGGGAGCGCCTCGGCGGCCGAGATCGTGGCCGGCGCGCTTCAGGACCTGGACCGCGCGCTGCTGATGGGCCGCACGACCTTCGGCAAGGGATCGGTCCAGAGCGTGTTCCCGCTGCGCGGCCGCGAGGCGGCTCTCAAGCTCACCACCGCGCTCTACTACACGCCCTCGGGTCGATCGATCCACCGCGCGCGCCGCGACTCCCTGGAGCGGGCGGATGACGACGATTCCGACAACGACTCCACGCCGGAGGATCACGCGGCACCCGCCGACAGCGCGAGGCAGCCGGCCTTCCATACCCGGGGCGGGAGGATCGTGTACGGCGGCGGCGGCATCCGTCCCGATGTCGTCGTGTCCGACGACTCGCTCCCCCCGCTGACCCAGAGGATCGAGCAACGCGGGCTGCCGATGCGCTTCGCGAGCCGCTGGGGCGCGTCGCATCCCGCATCGCGCGCCGCCCTGCGCACCCTGCCGGGGCCGGTGTGGGAAGGTTTCCTGGCGTACATCAGGGCCGAGAGCGTCTCGGTCGACCGCGAGCGCCTGCGCTCGGAGCGGAGCACGCTCGAGCGCGCGGTGCGGCGCGAGCTGGCGCGCCGGGCCGCCGGCGACTCGGCGGCCGCGCGCGTGGCGCTCGAGGGCGAGCCCCAGGTCCAGCGCGCGATCCAGCTCCTCGCGCGGTCGCGCGCCCCGCACGACGTGTTCGAGGTGGCCGGGCTCGGGGCGCCGCAGCGCGGCTCGGATCGCGGCGATCCGGCCGATGCGCGACGCCCGCACAACCCGTCGGACCGCAGCGGCGCCGATAAGCGCTCGCGCGGCTCCACGAACTAGTCGGAATAACTGATGCGCATCGGCTCGGTCTCCTACGAGGCTCCTTTCTTGCTGGCCCCGCTCGCGGGGGTCAGTGACTCCCCGTTCCGCCAGCTCGCGCGCGAGCAGGGCGCGGCATTGGTCTATACCGAGATGGTCTCCGCCGACGGACTCGCCCGCGGGCAACGGGCCACGTTCGATTACTGCCGGTTCGATCCGGCCGAGCGCCCGATCGGGATCCAGCTCTTCGGCTCCGATCCCGGCGTCATGGCCGAGGCGACGCGCGTCCTCTGCGACCTGCCCGCCGAGCAGAGGCCCGACCTGATCGACGTCAACATGGGCTGTCCGGTGCGCAAGGTGGTGAACCGGTGCGCCGGAGCGGCGCTCCTCAACGACGTTCCGCGCATCCGCGAGATCGTGCGCCGCATGGCCGAGGTCAGCATGGTGCCGGTCACCGCCAAGATCCGCCTCGGCTGGGACGGCAATTCCCGGAACGTCGTCGAGGTGTCCCGCGCGCTCGAGGACTCGGGGGCCCAGGCGGTGGCGATCCACGCCCGGACCCGCGCCGAGAAGTTCGAGGGCACCGCGCACTGGGAGATGATCGGCGAGGCCAAGCGGGCGGTCGGGATCCCGGTGATCGGGAACGGCGACGTGCGCAGCGAGGAGGACGCGCTGCGCATGCTCGAGCAGACCGGCTGCGACGGCGTCATGCTGGGGCGTGCGGCGTTCGGCGACCCCTGGGTGTTCCGGCGCGTGCGAGCATTCCACGAGCGCGGAGAGAGGCTGCCGCTCCCCTCCGCCGGCGAGCGGCTCGCGGCCGGATTGCGGCATCTCGCGCTCATGGTCCGGGACGTCGGGCGTGAGGCGGCCGCCCGGGAGATGCGCAAGCACGTGGCCTGGTACGTCAAGGGCCTGCCGCGCAGCGCCGCGATGCGAGACCAGGTGAACAAGACCCATTCGGTGGAGGAGATGGAGGAGCTGCTGCGAGGATACCTCGCCGAGCTCCTGACGTGGGGCGAGCCGGCGCGAGACGAAGGCGGGCCGCCGGATTCCGGAGCCGGTCGGGAGGGCCTGGTTGCGGCCGGATGATCTGCGGGGGCTGCTCCGGCGCGTGCGCCGCGGCTCGGTGTCGCCCGAGCAGGCCGCCCGAGCGATCTCCGAGGCGCCGTTCGAGCGGCTCGGGTTCGCGACTCTCGATCACGAGCGCGCGCTGCGGGTCGGGTTCCCCGAGGTGGTGTTCGGCGAGGGGAAGACCCCGGACGACCTGGCCACCATCATGGGCCGGCTTTACCGGCGGAACGGCGTGGTGCTGGCGACCCGTGTCGCCCCCGAGGCGCGCGCGCGGATCGAAAAGGAGTTCCCCGAGGCCGAGGTTCACGAGCGATCGCGCACCGTGGTGCTGAGGCGCCGGCGCCCGCGGCTGCGGGGGCGAGTCCTGGTGGCCTCGGCCGGGACCGCCGACCTCCCGGTGGCCGAGGAGGCCTGGGTGACGGCGCGCGCCCTCGGCAGCCGCGCCGACCTGATCGCCGACGTGGGCGTGGCGGGGCTCCACCGCCTGCTCGCGCACGCCCGCGCGCTGAGGCGCGCGCGCGTCGTCGTGGTCGTGGCCGGGCTCGAGGGGGCGCTTCCGAGCGTGGTGGGGGGACTCGTCGACCGGCCGGTGATCGCGGTGCCGACGAGCGTCGGCTACGGCGCGCACTTCGACGGCTTGGCACCGCTCCTGGCGATGCTCAACTCGTGCGCGCCCGGGGTCACGGTGGTGAACGTGGACAACGGCTTCGGCGCCGGCTACGCGGCGCACCTCGTGAACACCTTGGGTGCGCGGCGCTAGGATGAGGGCGCTCTAGCCTGCGCGCTGCGAGGCTTCGCGAAAAAAGCCTGCGGCAGGGGCCTGCGCCGAAGTGCAGGTTTCGCGACGCGATGAGGCCCAGCGAGGAAGAAGGTCCATGGGCAGGCTGAGGAGAACCGGCTTGCACTGAAGCCCAGTTCTCGCGGAGCGAAAAGGCTCCACGAGGAAGCAGGCCCCAGCCGCAGGCCCAGGAAGCACCAACGGAGGTCTCTTGCGCATTGCCTACTTCGACTGCTTCTCCGGGATCAGCGGCGACATGTGTCTCGGAGCGCTGGTCTCGGCCGGCTGGCCCGCGAGCGATCTCGAGTCCTTGCCCCGGCGGATCGGGCTCGACGACGTGCGCGTCACCGTGGGCTCGGCGCGCCGCGGCCCCTTCGCGGCCACACGGGTCGAGGTCGCGGTCGCGGGCCGCCAGCCGCACCGTCACCTCCATCACGTGATCGCCATGATCGATCGCGCCGAGGTGGAGCCGACGGTCCGGGAGAAAGCGCGCGTGGTGTTCCGGAAGCTCGCCGAGGCCGAGGCCGAGGTCCACGGCTCCACCGTGGACAAGGTGCACTTTCACGAGGTCGGAGCCGCCGACGCGCTGGTGGACGTGCTCGGCACCCTCGAGGGCCTTCACTCTCTCGGTGTCGAGCGCTGCTTCGCCTCGAGCCTGAGGCTCGGCCGCGGCTCGGTGGCCTCCGAGCATGGACCGATCCCCGTGCCCGCCCCCGCCACGACGCTGCTGCTCCGCGGCGCCCCAGTCGAGCTCCCCGACGTGAGAGCGGAGCTCGTCACGCCAACCGGCGCGGCGCTCCTCGCTACGCTGGTGGAAAGCTGGTCGGCTCCTCCCGCCTTCCGGCTGGAGCGGGTCGGCACCGGAGCGGGCGGCAGGGACCTCGAGGAGCAGCCGAACGTACTGCGCCTGCTGATCGGCGACGCGGAGACTTCGCTAGGCCGGCGCCGCATCGCGGTCCTCGAGACGGCGCTCGACGACGAGAACCCCCAGTTCGTGGCGGCTCTGATGCCGCGCCTCGCGGAGGCCGGCGCGCTGGACGCGATGCTGGTCCCGACCCTGATGAAGAAGGGCCGGCCGGGAACCTGGCTGGTGGTGATCGCCGAGCCCTCGCGAGCCGACGCGCTCGCCCGAATACTGCTGACCGAGACGACCACCCTCGGGGTCAGGCTGCGTTTCGACGAGCGCTACGAGCTCGAGCGAAGTCCCGCCGAGGTCGAGACTCCCTTCGGATGCGTGCGGCTCAAGGTGGCGAGCCTCCCGGGGGGGGGAAGCCGGGCCGTTCCCGAGTTCGAGTCGGTGCGAGCCGCGGCCGAGAAAGCCGGCCGGCCGATCCGGGAAGTCGCCGAGGCAGCGCTCGCCGCCTGGCGGAGCGGGCCCGGCGGCGGGTCGTGAGTCGGACAGAACCGAGATGCTGCGCGCCCGGGACCTCTGGGTAGCCGCACCCGGGCTCGACCATTCACCGGTGGTGCGAGGCTTCTCGATCGAGGTCGGGCGCGGCGAGTGGGTGGCCCTGACGGGCCCCAACGGAGGGGGAAAGTCTCGCCTCGTCCTGGCCCTCGCCGGGCTCGCGCCGATCGTGCGGGGCACGCTCGAGCTCGACGGGCAGCCCTTTGGACCCCTGGCGCCGCAGGACCTGAAGGCCGGCGTCTCGGTCGTACTTCAGGATCCGAGCTGCCAGCTTCTTCAGCGCACGGTGGCGGAGGAGGTGGCGCTGACGGCGCAGAACCTGGGCCGATCCGAGGAAGAGACGGCCGGGGAGCTGAGCCGGTGGACCTGCCGCTTCGAGCTCGAGGCCGATCTCGGCTCCGACCCGCGCGCCCTTTCCGCCGGACGCCAGCAACTCGTGCTGCTCGCGGCGGCGCTCGCGGCCCGGCCGCGCGTGCTCCTCGTCGACGAAGGAGGGGCCCATCTCGATCGGGAGGCCCGGGCCCTGGTGCTCGGCGCTCTCAGAGAGGAGGTTCGTCAGGGGCTGGCGCTCCTGTGGGTGACGCAGGTTCCCGAGGAATGCGCGGCCGCCGACCGAACCGTGAGTCTCGGGGAGGACACGACGGGCTCGAGCATGGAAGTTCCAGCTTCCATGACCGCCTCGACTCTTGCTGGTCCCGAGGGCTCCCCTCTGCTCCGCTTCGCGGTCGAAGCCTGGGACGGGCGACCTGGCCCGCACGTCCCATCGCGGCGACCCCTCGAGCTCGCGATCTCTTCTGGGCTCACGGCTCTGGAAGGCCGGAACGGTTCGGGCAAGAGCGTCCTGCTTGCGGCGGCGGCGGGCGTGATCCAGGTGCCCCAGATCCGGGTGGAGTGGCTGGCGGCCCCGACCGTACCCCCGCTTCTCGTTTCCCAGTACCCGGAGAGCCAGATCTTCGAGGAGCGGGTGGCCGACGAGGTGGTCTTCGCGGCGGTCTCGCGTGGGGTGATTCGGGCTCGAGCCAACGAAGAGGCGCTCCGGCTCGGGCGAATCCTCGGCGTCGGGGGCCAGGCCCTGCTTGAACGCCGGACCTGGGATCTGTCCTCCGGGGAGAAAAGACTGGTCCAATTGATTGGGGCGCTGATAGCTCCATCGGATCTCCTCCTCCTCGACGAACCCACCTGCGGGATCGACTCTGCGCGAAGCGAGGCTCTGGCCGGCCTGGTCGCACGTAGGTCGCGGCGGCACGCCGTCGTTATGGCAAGCCAGGATGGGCGATGGCTCGAGATGACCGGGGCTTGGCGGCTAAGAATCGACCAAATTGGCCGGGAAATCCCGGTTCCAGTGAAAAAACGGATTGACAGGGATGTGTCGTGAAGCCTAGCCTTCCTCCAGTGCTGGGTAGGGTGCGTCCTCAACAAAACCCCTAGGACCACCTCTGTTTCCGTGGTGTGGAAGCGCGCACGGCTCGTTTCGTGCCGGCTTCTACCGCTTACGCGTAGCTACATCCGCAGAGCAGAAGTTGGCCCGCGACCGATATGCCTAAGGACGCGCGGCCGATGACGGAAAGGGGGGATGGCGCTCTTCAGGCGTGCAGCGATCCGCTGGTGAGTCTCACCGTCTCCCCCAAGCGCTGAGACGATCCCAGGCGGATTCGTAGCTGGCGAGACCTCGCTCGCAATCTTCACTTGGAAGACCTCGCATTGCCCATGCATTGCGACGATGGAGGTAGTCAAAAATGAGAAGAACGTTCGTCGCCTTGCTCCTGCTTCTAGGAGTGGCGTCGTCAGCGTACCGAGTCTACGCGTCCGATCTTGCGAACGGTGCCGAAGGCCTGAAGCTGATGAACGGCCAGATGGCCCAGGAGATGAGATCGCGTGCGGCCAAGCTCGGGACCCAGACGAATCCGGCGCAGGCCGAGACGGTCTACGTCGGGTACACGCCGACCCAGTTCATTCCGGGGTGGGTCGAGAACAACAATCCGGCCACCAACCCCGGCCGCAACTCCAACTACTGGCAGATCTGGTCGGGCTATGGCCCCGAGCTGATCTCGCCCGCCAAGTCGCACACCTACCACGTGGCCTACAGCGGTGGCATCGGGGTGGGCTCGGGCGCGATGTGGGACTGGGAGACCCCGGTCAAGGGCGACTCCTTGCAGGGCTGGTGGCCTCACCGGGCGCTCTACACCTTCACTGCCGACCAGGTGCGCCCCGACGAGAATCGCCCGTGGTGGGCGATCGATATCGGAAACACTGCGAACTACACGATCAATGAGCGGCGCGGCGGCCCGTGGACCGGCGCTGACACCAACCCCGGCTTCCGCACCTTCGGCGTCATCGGCGTGTGGCACATCGACGATGCCGGGGCGCCGGTCGCGGCGCCAGGCACGGCGCCGTCGGCGGGTCCGCAATGGACCGTGCTGTCGGGATCGCGCTCGGCGTGGATGGGTCTGCGCCAGCACGGCGACACCCGCTTCATCGACCCGCTCACCAGGAACCCATTCAACGAAGACGTGTTGATGTTGAACCAGATCAGCTCGGTGTCCTCGAGCGGCAACGACAAGTCGTTCCCGGGCTACGGCTCGCAGATGGACCAGATGCTGTACCGGGACGTCACCGTTCCGTCGGGATCCGACCTCAAGCTCGATTTCAAGTGGCGCACCAACATGTCGACCGGGTTCGGCACCGCCGGCACCACGCGGACCGGCTGGTTCGACAAGGACCCGCTGCAGTTCACGACCGGCAACACGGCGCCGAACAACTACATCAGTAGCGCGACCGCGGGCGCCAACGCGCCGCGCGACTCGTTCATGGTGTATGTGGGGGCACCGGTGACCGACTCCACGTTCGTGGCCTCGAACGGCGACAACGCGTATCGGGTGTTCGACCCGCAGCACCGCTGGTTCGCGGAGACGGTCCGAGCCAACGAGGGTCTTTACAAGGAGATCCTGTCGGTGGCGGGGAACAACGCGGCGACCACCTCGTCGATCACGGTTCCCGCCGCCACGCTCTCGCCGATGCTCTCGGCCTCGGGCGGAAGGATCCGGGTGGTGTTCCGGGTCAAGACCAATCGCGGGTTCGATGACGAGAACCTGACCGGCTCGTCGCTGGGCAAGGGCGCGGCCGTGGTGGACGACATCAAGACCACGATCGTCGCGACCGGAGCGACACCGTGGGGTGCTACGGGTGTGGGCTTCGAGGGCGACGGCGACATCGACAATCGCACCACCGTCGACGCGCTGAACGCATTCAAGTCGACCGGCAAGCCGCCGCTACCCCTCGCCCACGTCCACAGGGCGCGCGGCGGGGTCGAGCCCCTGCTCATAAGCGACATATGCGGGCCGTGGGGATCGCCGTCGCGACAGTGCAACTCCGACGGGGCGATCATGTCGATCGGCGATCACGACTACGGCGAGGCGGCGGGGGGTCTCAACGACGGGACGGCCGACAGCAATCCCAATGACAACATGGTGTCCCCGGCCATCCAGCTCGGCGGTCCCTACAACCTGCCGCAGCAGAACCTCGGGAACGGCCCGACGAACGCGATGGGCCTGGACTCGACATCGGTCAAGGGCACCGAGGACTATTATGTCGATTACGAGATCTACACGGGGGTAATGCAACCGTTCACCAGAGGCAACGTGTGGCGCTGGGGGTTCATGAGCTATCCGGGGAACAGCCGCGGCCAGGTGGGGCCGCCGATGATCCCCTCTTACCCCGCGTGGGGCCAGATCCGCTATCCGGCCGCCCTCTTGTACAACCCGGATCAGATCTGTTTCCGCGACCT
>VBOT01000023.1 GCA_005893225.1 Candidatus Eiseniibacteriota bacterium | reverse complement strand
CCTTGTCGCCGAAGTCGGAGACGAAGCTGCCGAAGAAACACGCGCCCAGCGGGGGGAGCCCCAGCGCCTTGCCGAGCGCAGTCGTGAGCGCGATCCCGCCCGTCGTGGTGCAGCCGAAGACGAAGTATGAAATCGGCGTCGAGGTCAGCGACGCGATTACGCCGAGGCCCAGTCCCGCCGGGACCGCCGTCTTGAGGCTGCGAAACAGCGCCGCGCGCGCGGCGAACCCGGCGTACAGCGCCACGATGACTTGCACCACCACGAAGGGCCAGAAGGTCGGGTTGCGGAGCGTGTTGACGGCGGACGTCAGCGCGCCGACCGCAATGCCCACGACCGGCCCGGCGAGCGCGGTCGCGAGAATGGTTCCGGTGGTGTCGAGGAAGAGCGGCAGCGCGACGGCGTCCACGGCGGCGGAGAGCGCCAGACTGATCGCCACGGCGACGGGGATGAGCGCGAGCAGTCGGACGGACACCGGCCAGCTTCCGAGAGGGTCGGGCCAAAGATAGATATAGTCTTGGCGATGCGACACCGATGAGCGCGACATTCGAAGCGAGCAAGATCGTGCGGGCGCTCCGCGCCGCGCACCTGCACGATGCGCCGCGGCGGGACCTGCTACAGATGGCCTGCGACCGGATCCGAGCCGAGGGCGCGCCCTACACCTCTGTCTACGCCTACATGCTGCACGGCACGGAGCTCGTGCTCGAGGCGTTCGCGGGGCGCGAGACGCCGCACGTTCGCATTGCGGTGGGCACGGGCGTGTGTGGAACCGCAGTCGCGACGGGAGAGGACCAGAACGTTCCCGATGTCGGCGCCGTCGGGAACTATCTCGCGTGCAACCTCGACACGAAATCGGAGCTCGTGGTGCTGATTCGCCGCGGGGCGAACATCCTCGGTCAGATCGACATCGACTCGGACGTACCGGCGGGGTTCACGGATGTGCATCACCGTGCGGTGAAGGAGGTGGCGGATGCGCTGGCGGTGCTGGTGTAGCGGGGGCTCGATCCCTTCGCGCCCTAACAGGACGCGCTCGGCTGGAGTGTGCGCCCTTACAGGGGCGCGCATGGCGCCGAGCCCGGGCTCTCAGCCCGGGGAATAACACGAAGAGGCTGCGCCATGTCTCGTATTCGCGCCCTGAGAGGGCGCGCTCGGCCGGGGGTGGCGCCCTTACAGGGCGCACATCGGCGCCGAGCCCGGGCTATCAGCCCGGGGAACACCGCCATGCCCGAGCGAGACTGCTCCCGTCGGTTCTTACCCACCAGCACCTCCCGGATACGTCGCGGGTCGTTAGCAATGCTCACGTCAGCGACGTTGCTGAGGTGCTGGTGTAGCGGGGCGTCCGATCGCTAGGCGATCGCTCTCTCGAGCGCGGTTGTCGGTTCTGTGTCAGACACGGCGCACTGTTCCAGGAACCTCGCGAGCACCCACTCCGCACCCGCCTGGCGCACCTGAGCCCACGGCGCGCCGGTAACGCGCCGCACCAGACGATAGCACGCAGGCGGCTCTCGGCCCGCACGCAGCGCCGCGCGGGGAAGCGAGACGCCCTCCCGTTCCCACGCCCAGGTCCAGTGCAACACCGTGATCCAGCCCGACAAGCGATGCACTGGCGGCAGTCCTGCCCTCGCCAGTACGCGCGCCAGGCAGAAGCGATTCTGGAAACCGAGACGGTCAGCCAGCTCCTGCGCCGTGCCGACGGAGCCTCCGGCGAGCAAGAGGGCGTCAATCAACGCGCGAAGCCGAAACGAGAGGTGGGGGAGCGCGTTGTGGATGAGAGGAGCCAGCTGATGCACGGTAAGCGACCTCGCGATAAATGCGGCGCGAGTCCTTAGCGCGATGAGCGGCTGAGGTCAAGGGCCGCGGGCTCGCGCCGCGTGACCTCGGCGCGAGTGAGATCGCTCACGCTGCGGCCGGCCGACGCGCGCGCTCAAAATGTCATTGGCCCCTCGCGCCGCAGCTACTACGTTGCGCACGACGCTAACTCAACACGCTCTGCTTCACCCCGGCAACCATCGGAGCGCCATGAAGCTCGCACGACCGCTCGCATTTCTCACATGCGCGATTGCGTTGGTGACCGCCTACGCCTGCCAGGACGACGGTGCGGTGGCGCCACGACCTTGGATCGGCGCTGACCTCGATCCGGTGTTTCCCGATAGCGGAGCCGCGCTGGGGAGCGGCGGCGCGCCGACGCCCGTCGACAACGAGCAGGCATTCACGAGCTACCAAAAGACCGGGGTCACGCTGCCGTCGGGCGTGGCGATTCGCGTGAGCGCCACCGCGAAGCTCACTTTCACGCCGAACTCACGGTTCACCGAGTGCAGCGGGTTGGCTGTGCCAGCTTTGCCCGGCAACGTCACGCAGGTCGGCCCGGCAGGCTTGGATTATCCTAATCGTCCGTACCAAGTGAACGTCGGCGTGGGTACCGCGACGTCGCCGCCTGGGGGGGCCCTCGCCTGGCAGCCGTTGAGCGCCACCGCCGACTCGGTCGGGGCGATCACCTTCGGTGCGGGGGTGCTGTGGGTGTCCCGGCCGGTGGTCTACCACAGCTCGTGCAACAGCCAGCAGACCGGCTACCAGCCGGCCTACACCGTCAGTGGTGCTCAAACGATCTCGGCGACCGTGCTGCCGCCGCCGGTGATCGTGGTGGACCGGACGACGGTCGTGAACGGCGACACGGTCACCGCTCACCCCACCGCGTCGTGGACGTCGAACATTATCGTGCGTTACGGGTGGGAGTGGGTGGCGGACCCGGCCCCGACGGGCGGGAGTGCCACGTTCGTGCCGGGGTCCGGGTGCGGGCTCCGAGATCTGACGTGCCGCGTAGTGCCGCACGGGGACGGCCACCTGCGGATGCCGGACCTCCTTATGCTCGGGCGGTTCTACCAGACGGCGGTGAGCCCGACGATTCACGTGGCGCCGGCGCGTCTCGTGCTCGTCGTGGACTCGTCGCACGTAGCCTCGGGGTCCCAGGTCAAGTTCACGGCCCGCCGAGGCGACGGCCAGCAGACTGTGCAGGTCCAGTCGTGGGTGTGGACGCCGGGGAGCACCTCGCCCGTCGGGCCGCTGGCGGTGGATTGCGCGGGTGGGGACAGCCTCTGCGTCACTGTCCTCCAGAACACCAGCCCCGCGGACAGCACGGGCGTCGCGCAGACGGGCACGATGATGGCGATGGCGTATCTCGGTACCGCAGCTGAGTCGGCGAGTGTGGCGGTGACGGTGGACCGGCCCGTGGCGGGCGGAGGTTGCAGCAGTCCGGCGATCGGCTCCAGTGGGTCAGCGACGCGCACTGCGTCGGCGACGCGGACGGTTTCGAAGGTGGGCACGCCACCGCGGCTGTCGTTGTCGTGCGTAGGTGGCGGCGGAGGAAGCACCGGCGACACGATTCATCTGTCAATCGACCGGGACACCTTGAATCCCCTGTATCCCAGAATCCGGTTCGACGTGGTCAACGGCGACACTGTCTACGACCGTCCCCCAGACACCGCTAACGTCCAGGTGACAGTGTACAGGGACGGCCACCCGGTATCGGCCGATGCACCAAGTACCGTGACCATCCGTGCAGAATGGTTGCCCGGCACAGGCGGGCACGCCCACATCGCCAAGCCGGTCGGATTCCAAGACGCCCCCAGGCTGACGACTGGACCGGAGAGCGGTTACGGCCTATTGGGTTACTTCTTCACCGCACCCAACCAAAAAAAGAATGCCGTGGCGACTCAGACTAACAGCAACGGCCTCGTCACAACCAAGCTCGTCGCAGGCTACGTGGGTGGCCGGGCCAGCGTCATCGCCACTGCTGCCGTCAACGGGAAAGTGCTGGCGGAAACCGTGTTCGTTGCGTACGCGGTCCCGGGATTAGTGAAGCTCCAGGACTCCATCACCGCCGACGTCTATTGGATCGGCGGCACCAACGATCACCATCAAGGTGACAACTTCTACGTGCAGCCAAGGCTCGTGGCGGGCATGACGGCAATCGCCGAGAGTCTGAAAAAGACGGGCAGCACAACGCTGTATGCCCAGTACAATGACGCTAGCCTGCCGAATGGCGGAACGTTCACAGTCAAACCAGCGCCGGTTACGTTTGAAAACCCCTACATCGGAACGGGGGGCGGACACGTGTCGCACGATAGGGGCCTCGACATGGACATTGGTTTGTGCCTGACGGATACGCCAGGCGACGGGGGGAACTGGGTGCATCGAGTCGAGGGTCGTTATGACCAGTACGCCAATCCCCAGACTCAGTGCATGCTGGGCTCGCAGCTGCTCACGGACACGGCCCGCGTAATCAGCCACGATCGATTGACGAATGTTGCCGGGTTCTTCTCCGCTATCGCCCGGGTCCACCCAGATACCAGCAACGGCAATCACTTTCACATCCACTTCCGCTGAGGAGTCTGGGATGTCGACAACAACGAAGGTTGCAACGCTCTTAACCCTATGGTTGTCCGGCTCCCTTCGGCTGGTGGGGCAAGTTCCGTCGCCCCTGGCGCGGGTCGACCAACGACTGGACGGAGTGGCTGACAGCGGCACGTACCTCGTGTATTGGTATCGGATCAACAATGCGTCCGAGAGCAGAGGTGGGGCCGCCTATTTCTCACTGGACGTGTCTGCGCCGCGCGGCACGGGGTTCCCGACATTGCCTGCCACCGGCAGGTTCATGCATGGGGCGGGCTTTCGTGGTGTTGATCTAGCCCAGTTCCAAGATCACGTGCCTGTCGGTCCGATTTCACCGACCAACTGGGAATCAGTCCTTACCAAACAGGCGACGCTGGACTGGTATGGCGGACGTGGTGGTGCTTCTGGGGAATACGACAATATCCCGCCAGGGGACAGCCTCGGCGGCTTCGGCTTGAGAAGCCCGTACCTACCGGGCATCCGTCAGTCTTGGGCGCGGCCAACGTTCTTGTCCTGTTGCGCCAAGCCTCGGGCAGCCACGGCCACGAGCGAGGCCGAGTATCCCGATCCGAGCGAGTTCAAGATCTCCGGCCGGACCGTCGGCCCCACCGTGCGGCCCGAGGCCATGACATTGGGTCTCGTGCGCGCCGATCTCGCGCAGGTTTGCGGCGCACTGCGGTGGATCCCGGACGGTGCGATGTGCGGGCCGTTGCAAGCGACGCTCGCGCGCGCGGCCGCTGCGGCGCAGCGCGGCGACCGCTCGGCGGCCACCGATGCCTTGCGCGCGTTCGTGGACGCGCTCGACGCCCAGCACGGCCCGGGGAAGCCCGTGAACGACAATGCCTACTGGCTACTCAAGGTGAACGCAAAGTACCTGCTCGCGCACATGTGAGCGGGAGCGACCTCTCCGTGGTAGTCGCGCCCTGAGAGGGCGCGCTCGGCCGGGGGTGCGCCCTTTACAGGGCGCACAATCGCGCCGAGCCCGGGCTCTTAGCCCGGGGAATGGCGCGAATGGCTGGGCAACATGACCCCTGCGTTCCAAGGGCGAAGGAAGAAGGCTACTCCGATGCGCAGGGAGATGGCACAGACCGGCGTCATCGCGTGCAAGGGTCCTACGATAGCCGCACCCCGCCGCTCACATGCGCGATTGAGGAGTCAAGCATGTTGAGACTACAGACGTTCCTCGTGCTGCTTGCGACGTTGGGTGGCCGCTCCCTGACGGTCAGCGCCCAGACGATTTCGCCGTTGCACCGGGTCGAGTTTAGCCTCGACGAGGTCGCTGACAGCGAGAGATATCTCGTGTACGCTTACCGAATCGTCAACGGTCGCGAGAGTCAGGGTGGGGCGGCGGTTCTGTCGTTGGATGTCTCCGCGCCTCGAGGCACCGGGTTCCCGACCCTGCCAGCAACCGGCAGGTTCGATCACGGCGCTGGCTATCCTGGCGTGGTGTTGGCCCGTTTCCGTGATCACGTCCCAGTGGGTCCGATCTCACCGACCAACTGGGAGGCGTTTCTCACGAGAGACGCGACGCTCGACTGGTACGGCTCACACGGCGGTTTCGAGGGTGACGTTGATAGCATCTCGCCCGGGGACAGCTTGCGTGGCTTCGGGTTGCGCAGTCCCTACCTGCCGGGAATCCGGCAGTCCTGGGCGGCGCCAACATTCAAGTCGTGCTGCACCGGACTACGCCCGCGAGCACAGTCGAGTGAGCCCGAAAACCCCAACCCCAACGAGTTCAGGGTTTCCGGCTGGACTGTGGGCCCGACCTACCGGCCCGGCGAGATGACGCTCCGCGTAATGGCCTCGCAGCTCGGGCGCGCATGCGGCGAACTGAGCTGGATCAACCCCGCGAGAATTTATCAGAGCCTCCGGACAAAACTCGATGGAGCCGCGCGCGGGGAGGTGGCAGCGGCGAAGCAGGACTTGAAGGCCTTCCTCGAGGAGCTGGAGGCCGAGCACAGCTCATCCCAACAGCACGTCAGTGACAATGCGTACTGGCTGCTCAAGGTGAACGCCGAATATCTGCTCGCGCACATGTGAGCGGAACGCCTCTCCGTTGTGGACGCGCCCTTACAGGGCGCACAATCGTGCCGAGCCGGGGCTCTTAGCCGGGAAGACCAAGGCACTCGAACACGAGAGACTCCCTTCGTGATGTTACACCGCGTCCTACGGGGATAATGGTGGGGTGAATGCGATCGGCGTGCAGGGCGTCGATACGGCTCGGACCGTGAACCCTGACATCCTGCGCAACATTGCCTGCCCACACGGCGCGACTCAAGCTCACGGCTATGTCGACAACTCGGGACACTTCGTCCCCACGCACTACCACATCCGCTTTGTCGGGAGTAACGAGAATGCTCCGGGATGCTAAGATTTCTCGACTCGTTTCCGGGGGCGTAGCCGCTCTTGGAGTCCATTTGGGATCGTCCAGAGCTCAGGCGCAGTCGCCGCCCCAGATCCTGGACACCGTGCGCCTCGACCTCACTGCCGTGGTCGACAGCTCCGCCTATCTCGTCTACCAATACTACCTCGCGAACTCGGCATCGAGTCACGGCGGAGTTGCTGTCGTGAAGGTCGACCTCTCGGCTCGAGCGGGCACGGGGCACGATACACTGCCATTCACTGGGTCCCTCGGCCCTGGTAGGACCGACGTGGCTGATCACGTACCCTTTGGCGCGATGGCCCCCAACCGATGGCAGATGTTTGTGACATACGACGGCGCTCTCGAGTGGGCTGTGTACGAAGTTCTGCTGACTGAGAAGACCGCACCGGTAAGCTTCGACAGCGTGCCAGCAGGCGGTGTCAAGAGCGGGTTCGGAGTGCGCAGCCCATACCTACCGGGCGTCCGGCGTTTCTCGGCCATGCCCACAGAACAATCGTGCTGCTTGAAGCCGAATGACCAGGGGGAGTTGCCGAGCCCCTTCTTCTTTCCAGTGAGAGGCCGTACCGTCGCGGCGACGGTGCGGCCACAGGACATGACTCTGACGATCCTTAGAGAAGATCTCGAGCAAGCATGTGGCTTGCTCCACTGGATTACGGAGGCAGCGCTGTGCGATCGCCTGCGGTCAGCCCTCGAGCGAGCCGTCGCACCCCGACCGCGTAGCGACGCTGCGGCTACGAAAGGCTCGTTGCGCGCCTTCCTGGCCGAGCTCGAGGCGCAGCACGGGACGGGGAAGCCGGTGAACGACAATGCCTACTGGCTGCTGAGAGTGAACGGGGAGTATCTGCTCGCGCACATGTGAGCCAGCGTGCGGCCCCCGTGCCGCATTCGACGTGGCCGTCAGCTCTCGTGATGTTCGCGCCCTGACAGGGCGCGCTCGGGGGGGGGCCCTTACAGGGCGCACAATCGAGCCGAGCCCGGGCTTCAGCCCGGGGAATACCCGGAGGAACCCGTCACTCACATGCGCCTTCCCCGATGCCTTGGCATGGCCTTCGGCGTGTGCACGTCCGCGCTCGCTGCCCAGCGCGCTTCACCACTGCACGGCGCCTATCTTCACGTTGACGACGTGGCCGACAGCGGGACGTACTACATCTACCGCTACCGCGTCGTTAACGCACCGGACAGCAGAGGTGGCCTTGCGATGTTCTCGGTCGACGTATCGGCACCACGAGGGACGGGGTTTGCAACCCTACCCGCCACCGGCGGATTTGACCATGGTGCCGGTTATCCCCAGGTTGACTTGACGCGGTTCAAGGACCACGTACAGGTGGGCCCGATCTCTCCGCCGAATTGGCGAGCGATTCTTGGCCGTGGTGCTACCCTCGCTTGGTACGGCGACCATGGCGGCTTTGAGGGCGACATTGACAGTATCGCTCCAGGCGACAGCCTGTCCGGGGTCGCCTTGCGGAGCCCGTATCTCCTGGGGATACGTCGCTCGTGGGGAGTCCCGACATTCAAATCCTGTTGTACCGAGCCGCGCCCGGCCACCGCTTCGCGCGAAGCCGAGCACCCGCAGTCTAGCGAGTTCGAGCTTGAAAGTTGGACCGTGGGGCCAAGTGCGCACCCTGGGGGTCTGAACCTCACCATTATTCGCGCCGATCTCCAGCAAGTCTGCGGCGCGCTGCGCTGGATCGCGGACGGCGCGGTGTGCGGGCCGCTGCAAGCTACGCTCGCGCGGGCGGCAGCTGCGGCGCAGCGCGGCGACCGCTCGGCGGCCACCGATGCCTTGCGCGGGTTCGTGGACGCGCTCGACGCCCAGCACGGCCCGGGGAAGCCCGTGAACGACAATGCCTACTGGCTGCTGAAGGTGAACGGGGAGTATTTGCTCACGCACATGTGAGCTGAGCCGTCTCTCCGCTGTGGGTCGCGCCCTGACAGGGCGCGCTCGGCGGGGGGTGCGCCCTTACCAGGGCGCACATTCGCGCCGAGCCCGGGCTCTCAGCCCGGGAAAACCACGACACTCCAACACGAGACTCTCTCTTCGTGGCGTTCGCGCCCTAAGAGGGCGCGCTCGGCCGGGGGGTGCGCCCTTACAGGGCGCGCAATCGAGCCGAGCCCGGGCTCTCAGCCCGGGGACTCATCCACTGCGAGTTCCGGATGTCTCGTCGCCTGTGTCCGTACGTATCTTATCGCCCGCGCAAGATCCCGAACGCTCAGCGATCGCAGATCGTATCCGTCCGCCCACCGCAAGCGAGCGCGCGGCATCACGCCGTCGCGGTTGGCAATGCGGGCACTGGCGCCCTTCAATCCCTGAACGAGTCGAGGGACGTCGACGCGGGGCGGGAGTTCCAACACCAAGTGCAGGTGGTTTCGCACGATGCCGAGTTCGATCACCCGGGTTCCGTGCCGGGCGCGCAATCTCCGGAAGCATGCGACGCAAGAACGCCGCCGCCCCAGAATGGATGAGAGGCAGCCGGCGCAGCGTGGTCCAGGTCAGGAGCGCGTAGAGACGAACCGGCATGGACAGAGCCTACGCGGATCGCGCGCGGGAATGAAACCATTCTCACGCACCCGACACCCTTCCGACGCGCCCTGAACGGGCGCGCTCGGCCGAGAATGCGCCCTTTACAGGGCGCACATTACGCCGAGCCCGGGCTCTCAGCCCGGGAAAACCACGACACTCGAACACGAGAGCCTCCCTTCGTTGTTCGCGCCCTGACAGGGCGCGCTCGGCGGGGGGTGCGCCCTTACCAGGGCGCATATTCGCGCCGAGCCCGGGCTCTTAGCCCGGGAAAACCACGACACTCGAACACGAGAGCCTCCCTTCGTGATGTTCGCGCCCTAACAGGGCGCGCTCGGCGGGGGGTGCGCCCTTACCAGGGCGCACATTCGCGCCGAGCCCGGGCTCTCAGCCCGGGAAAACCACGACACTCGAACACGAGAGCCTCCCTTCGTTGTTCGCGCTCTAACAGGGCGCACACAACGCCGAGCCCGGGCTCTTAGCCCGGGAACTCCTCGATAGCCGGCTTCGACCCTCCTGCTCTGGCGGCGGGACCGCGGTGCTCAACGTGCAACACCGCGCGGCGCAGCAAACCCGACCGGCGTGCCATGGATCACCCGCCCGGCGTGGCCGCGGCCGAGCCACGGCACTCGAGCGACGGCGTCCCGCCACACCTCGCGGCGCATGGACCACGGTTCCCCCACGCGCAACTGCACGATCTGAACGGTACGCCCTTTGCCGAGCCCCCGCCCGGAGCTAACCAACGCTCCGCTCTGGGAGATTCACCCTCAGCAAAGGAGGTTTCGTATGAGAACACTGCTTGGCATCCTGGCCGTGGCCGGCCTGGTCGGCCTCACCGCGTGCGACGGATCGCGCGCGGTCACAGGCCCGAGCTTCGACACCATGCAGTCCAACAGCGCCAACCCCGAGGTGCCGGCGGGGCAACACCCGCAGCCCAATCCCAACAAGGCCAAGAGCACTCACGGTCATCATTGATCGATCGGCTGCGGACGACGCGCGGTGCTCCTCTTCCTCCGGGGGCGCCGCGTGTCGCGTTTCAGCCCGCCGGAACGTCGGGCGCGCCTTCCACGGTCCCGGTGAGCATGAGCCGTCCTACGGTGGCGTCGTGGTCCAACACCTCGGCGTACCGCCCCCACTCGACGATCGTCTGGAACAGCGAGTCCGCGGGAATGAAGGGGAAGTAGATGGTGAGGTCCGCCAGCACCTCCTCGTCTTCCATTGACCCTTCGCTCTCCACCAGCATCGCAATCACGCGCCCGAACAGCGGATGCTTCTTGAGCCGCGCCCGGGTGGCGTCCTTTCGGGCCGGGTCGTCCATCGCCATGACCTCGCGCCCCACCAGCGTGAGCTGCA
>VBOT01000022.1:7964-18632 GCA_005893225.1 Candidatus Eiseniibacteriota bacterium | reverse complement strand
TTTCGCATCTCGCGCGATCTCCGCTCTGCTTGATCGATGCCCTCCACTCCCCCTCGTCTTCGGAGAGGGAAGTGCGAGGGAACGTCGTGGAGTTCATGACGCGCGCGTTCAGCTGGAACGAGAAACTCCTGAACGGCAACCGGGAAGGCATCCTCGAAGCCAATCGGCAGAACCTTGCCCGAGCGATCCGCCGATTCGGAAGAATCGACCTCATTCACGGCCATGTCAGCTATCCGGCTGGATGGGTGGCCATGAGGCTTTGCGAGGAGACCCGGCTCCCGTACGTCGTCACGGAGCACATGGGGCCATTTCCCCTGCAGGTGTATGAGAGTCCAAACGGTTCTCTGAAGTCGTTCATCCGGCTTCCGCTCCTGCGGGCTGATGCACGAATTGCGGTGAGCCCCGCCCTTTGCGACAGGGTCGCGAGCTTCGGCATTCCGCGCCCCGAATACGTCCCGAACGTCATCGATGAGCGCCTGTACACCATCGGAGCGGACGAGCCTGCGAGTCGGTTCACCTTCTTTACCCTCGGGGGAATGCAGCCCGTCAAGGGATTCCCCGACCTGCTCCAGGCAATCTCGCAATTCGTAAGGGGATTGTCGGCCGAGGATCGCGCCAGAGTCGAATTCCGCCTCGGCGGCTACGGCCCCTACCTCCGGGCCTACCAGGACCAATGCCGCAGGCTCGACCTTGATCCGTGGGTGGTCTGGCTGGGGTTCCTCTCGCGCGAGGAGGCCCGGCGCGAATTCCATCGCTGTCATTGCTATGCGCTCGCCAGCCACCATGAGTCCTTTGGCGTCGTGCTCGTGGAGGCAATGGCGTCGGGCAAGCCGGTGATTGCCACGCGCTGTGGTGGTCCCGATGCCCTCGTCACACCGGAGAACGGCATCCTCGTAGAGGTGGGGCGGCCGGACCAGCTTGCAGAGGCCATGAAGGCCATGTTCCACGGAGAGAAGCAGTACGATCCCCGGCTCATCCGCGAGACATGCCTCCGGGAGTTCTCCCGTGGTGTTGTGGTGAAGCGGCTCGAGCAGATCTATCTGCGCACACTCCAGCCGACCGACGGCGCGCGACCGGTTCCCGGCCGATGAGCTGGACGCTGATCGTCCATGTCCACACCAAGCATTCGCCCGACTCGCTCACCGAGCCGCGCGCCCTGGTGAGGCACGCGGTTGCCCTGGGCGTGGACGTTCTCGCAGTAACCGATCACAACACATGGCGCGGCGCGGTCGACGCCCTGGGCGCGGTGGCCGGGGCGGGGCTGCCTCTGCGCGTGATCGTGGCCTCCGAGGTCCACACCGATCAGGGGGACGTGATCGGACTTTTCCTCCAGGACGACCTGCGGCCGGCCAGGGCTCCGGCCTTCTGCGACGCGGTGCACGAGCAGGGAGGGCTGGTCGTGCTGCCGCATCCCTACAAGTGGCACCGCCTCGACGAGACCCTGCTCTCTCGCGTTGACCTGGTCGAGGTCTACAACGCGCGCACGGCCAAGGCCGACAACGCTCGCGCCGCCGAGCTGGCGCGCCAGCGCCGGCTGCCGGAGCTGGCCGGCCCGGATGCCCATCGCCTTGGCGAGCTGGACCTCGCGCGCGTCGAGTTCGATGGACCGCTTCCGGCCGAACAGGCCGGGCTCAAGGAGGCCTTGCTCAGATCGCCGCGACGCTTCCACACCCGCACCGGCTCGATCTGGAACGAGTGGCGGAGCCAAGCGACCCTGCTCATGAGGCGGCCGAATGGAAGGCTCGCCTGGAACCTGGCCCGCGGGGCGGTGCGCCGGGTGATGAAGCCGGGGGAGTACGCCCTGGGATGAAGTCGGACACTGCGGGGACCCGCACCGGGGGCAATCCGTCCAGCCGGTCCGGCCGTCGATGCTGGCCCCTTGAGCGCGGCGTCGGTCCCGCCGACCACGGCGGCCGATGAGGGCTTGCTTCGTCTTTGACCCCGAGGCGTGGCGGCTCCCGGAGGCGCGGCACGCGGTCGAGGTCGTCGCCTCGCTGCTCGAGGTCCGGTGGCGCTGTGCGGTCCAGGGGGCCGAGGTGAGTCCTGGAGAGCCGATCGTGTTCGTCGGGCGCCCCGCCGGCGCCCCGCCGGACGCAGCCGCCGTGGTCCCTCTCGAGGGCTGGCCGCGCTGGGTGCCCTCGAGCCTCGAGGTGGCGACGTTCGAGGGCGAGCCGCTTCCCTGCCCCGGGGGCGACCTCGGGGAAGCGGGCGACTCGTGCCGGCTCCCCCAGGTCTGGCTCAGGGCCATCGGATTCTTGATCCAGCGCGACGAGGAGTTCCTCGACTCGCGCCGCGACCAGTGGGAATGCTTCAGCGGATTCACCACGCGGCTCGAAGCGCTCGGGATCCTCGACCGGCCCCTTGTCAACCTCTACGCGGCCCAGCTCGCGCGGCGCCTGGCGGCCTGGTTCGTGCGGCGGCAGGTCACGCCGCCGGCCCTCCCGAGATGGAAGGACGGCGCGCGCTTCGCCGTGGCCCTCACTCACGACGTGGACGACGTGCAGCGCTACTCGCTGCGGGGAGCATGGCGGCTCCTGCGCCTGGCCCGCAGTCCCTCCTCGTACGCTTTGCGCGGCGGGGTCTCGATGGCATTGCGCACGCTCCGTCGCCGTCCGCGGAGGGGCGACCCTTACTGGAACTTCGATCGATGGGCGGCGGAGGAATCCCGCCACGGCCTGCGATCGACGTTCTTCTTCTGCCCGCCCGAGCCCAGCCGGCGGCACGAGAACGACGCCTTCTACCGCATGACCGATCCCGTTGAGTTCGAGGGCGCGCGCATGCCGCTTGCCGGGATGCTGCGGCTGCTCGCCGAGCGCGGCTTCGAGATCGGCCTCCACGGCAGCTACCTCAGCCACCGGAGCGCCGAGGAACTGGCCCGCCAGAAGGCCCAGGTCGAGGCCGCGGCGGGGCGCGAGATCCGGGGTGTGCGCCAGCACTTCCTGCGCTTCGACGCCGGCCGGACGTGGGCGGCGCAGGAGTGCGCGGGCCTGAGTTACGACTCGACGCTCGGCTACAACGAGGCGATCGGGTTCCGCGCCGGGATCGCGGCCCCGTTCCATCCCTGGGACCCCGAGGCCAGGGGCCCCCGCCGGCTGATCGAGTTGCCGCTCACCGTCATGGACGGCGCGCTCTTCCGGACCCTGAAGCTCGACGCGGCGAGCGCAGTGCGGCGGGTGCGCGAGCACCTCGAGCGCGTGGAGTCGGCGGGTGGGCTCGCGGTGCTGCTGTGGCACCCGAACGCGGCCGCCGAGCATCTCTTTCCCGGCTGGTGGCGCTGTTACGCGGAGACGCTGGAGTACCTCGCGAGCCGGAGGGTCTGGATCGCCACGGCGGGGGAGATCGCCGAGTGGTGGCGGGCGCGGGAGGAGCGGGCAAGGGGCCCGGAATAGGCCGTTGCCTTGGGTTTACGACGGCCGGAATCGCTGGCGTTCCGGCTCGCGAGGGTGCATGCTTCGCTCAACCGGGCCAGCGGCCGGACTTCCTCCCCTTCCGGGCTCGCTGGAAAGAGACACCGCCGCCACCGTTCCCAAGGACCCGGAGGGTCGCATGTCACGTTCGATCGCGCTCGCGGCGCTGCTTCCGCTCGTCTTCTGTTCCCTTCTGCCGGCTCGGGGCGAGAGCGCCCCCTACGTTCCCGGCAGGCTGCTCGTCAAGTTTCGGCCCGGCGCCGATGGGGCCGCGCGTGCCGCGGTGGCGACCGAGCTGGGGGCGACCACGCTCCGGCGCTTCACGCTGATCGATGCCGAGTGCATGAAGCTCGGCGCGGGAGTCTCCGTGGAGCAGGCGGTCGAACGCCTCCGGGGCCGTCCCGGGGTCGAGTACGCCGAGCCCGATTACGAGCTGCGCGTCGAGGGGGCGCCGAACGACGAGTGGTTCCCCTATCTTTGGAGCCTCGACAACACCGGGCAGACGGGCGGGACTCCTGGCGCCGACATTCACGCCGTGCAGGCCTGGGACGTCTTCACCGGCGACCCGCACCTCAAGATCGGAGTGATCGACACGGGTATCGACTACACGCACCCCGACCTCGTGGCCAACGTGTGGACCAACCCCGGCGAGATCCCCGACAACGGCCTGGACGACGACGGCAACGGCTACGTGGACGACGTCCACGGCTACGACTTCGCGAACGGCGACGGAGATCCCTTCGACGACCACAGCCACGGCACGATGGTGGCCGGCATCATCGCCGGTAAAGGGGACAACCTCATAGGCGTGCCCGGCGTGTGCTGGCAGGCACAGCTGGTCGCGATCAAGGTCATCACCTACAACGGATACGGGACGATTGATGCGGCGATCGCGGGGCTCGAGTACGCCGTCACCCTGGGCATCAAGCTCACCAACAATTCCTATGTCGCCCAGAGCTACTCCCAAGCGCTGCTTGACGCGATCAACGCGGCCCGAGCCGCCGGCTGTCTGTTTGTCGCCGCGGCGGGGAACGGCGGCAGCAACAACGACCAGGACCCGCGTTACCCGGCCTCATACAATTCGGCCAATATCATCGCGGTGACGTCATCGGACAACGTCGATGGCGTGGCCCTGGGTGCCAACTATGGTCCGACTTCCGTGGATCTCGCCGCACCGGGAGTCGACATCATCTCGACCTTTCCCGACTCGATGTATCGAACGATGTCCGGCACGTCGATGGCGACCGCCTACGTCACCGGAGTCTGCGCGCTCGCCATGGGACAACACCCGGAGCTCACCGCCCCGGAAATCAAGGGCCGCGTCCTCGCCGCCGTGGATGTCGAGCCCTACCTGACCAGGAAGGTGCTCACGAACGGCCGCCTCAATGCGTTCACGGCAACCGTGGCGGACGTGGGGCCCGAAACGATCTCCGGGATCGCGCTCGGCCGCGCCTTCCCCAACCCCTTCGTCGAGCGGACCCGCATCGCCTTCGACTTGCCGCACCCGGGACACGCGACGATCGAGGTGTTCGCCGCGAACGGGCGCCGCGTCGCCGTCCTGGCCGATCGCGTCCTCGGGGCCGGCCCCCAGAGCGTCGAGTGGGACGGGCTGGACGCCGGGCGCCGGCCCTGCGCCTCGGGCGTGTACTGGGCACGCCTCGGGTTCGAGGGCCGGCGCGCGAGCCGCCGTCTCGTGCTGATGCGATAGCCGCTATCTCATATAGAGGATGCGGGTCGAGCACACGACCGGCCGATCGGCCTGAAGGGCTCGAACGAAGTACATCCCCGGCCGGACGCTTTCTCCTCCCTCGCCGCGGCCGTCCCATGCCAGTTCGTGACGGCCGGGGCTCAGGGCCGGGCTCGCGAGGCGGCTGACCAGGCGCCCGGCAACGTCGTAGATTCCGATCTCGACGGGCCCCGCGGCCGCCTCACCCACGACGAAGTTGATCGTCGTGCGAGGACCCTTGGGATTTGGATCGCCAGTGGCGAGCTCCGGAGCGCTCGTCCCCGCCGGCCCGCCCCGCGCCAGGGCAGGGGTGAGGTCCTGCCGGGCGAAGACCACGTCCTGATCCGTCCGGGTGCCGCCGTCGGTCCTGACGATGCGGGTGAAGTCGCCCCATGCCGAGTAGAAGCCGAGCCCCGGTCCGGTGGGCGTGGTGTCGACCTTGATGTCGTTGTAGTCACCCATGTAGATCGGATTGATGTAGGGATCGTAGCCCACGGCCGGGATCATCCCGGCATCCGAGCCCGATCTCGGGTGGCTGATTCGCTGGTTGGGGCTGAAGGTCAGGCCTCCGTCCACCGAGCTCGTGCCGTAGAGGTCGATCAGGAGATCGCCCGGCTTGTCGGAGTGGCGGCGCCGGTCGTACCAGAACACCCGGATCTTGCCCTCGCCGTTCACGGCCAGGTCGGGGAACCATTGATCGGTGGCGCCGGTGTCATCGTTGACGCGCGCCGGGGCGGACCAGGTCGCTCCGCCGTCGGTGGAGCGGATGAAGAACACATCGGCGCCGTCCGGCCCCGGCGGATTGCCCGCGAAGACCATGTAGACTTCCCCGTTCACCGGACTGACGTCGATCCTGGGGAACGAGTTCGCACGGAAGTTGCCGGCCAGGTTCCCGGTGCCGAAACCGATGGGCGTGACCGGAGTCACGAACTGAGGTGGCCCGAACGTCGCGCCCCCATCCGTCGACTTGGCCATGACGATGCCGGCGCCTCCCACGCCTTGATACTGGAACCAGGCGACGTAGATCTCGCCGTTCGGGCCCACGGCCGGCTCCGGCCCCTCGTTGGAGCTGCCGAAAGCCGAGATCCTGATCGGCGCCGAGAACGACGCTCCGCCGTTCGTGGAGCGCGAGACGACGATCGGCAGCTCGTTGTACGGAGGGGCGAAGTTCGTCCAGGTGACGTAGAGGTTGCCGCTCGAGGGGCCGGCGGTGTTGTCGACCGCGATGAAATCCTTGTCCGCGAAGGAGCCCGAGGCGTACTGGGGCGTGTAGACCGGGGCGCCCCAGGTCAGACCTCGATCGGTCGACTTCTGGACGCTGATGGTGAACTGGGATCCGAGCAGCGTGCTGTTGTAGGCGATCGCGGCCACGAAGAACTCGCCCCGCCGGCTGGCCACGATTGCCGGGTCGCCGTAGTTGGCGGCGGTCGGAAAGATCACGGGCACCGCGCCCATGTCGGTGAACGTGGCCCCTCCGTCGGTCGAGCGACCGTAACCCTCGAAGCTCTGGGTCTCGAACTGGCCGGAATCGTTGTAGACCACGATCACGTTGGGACCGAATGCCGCGACCGCGGTCTCGCTCTGCGTCGTGATGTCCGAGGCGGCATAGCCGTCTTGCCCAGGATCGTTGACTCGCACGGTCGAGGGTCCGAGCGGAGCCGCGTCTCCGGACCAGAGCTCATGCCCTGCCTTCAGGGACTCGTTCCTGGGCTCGTCGCTCCCGATCATCTCCAGCACGCTGCGGCCGGGGCCCGAGAGGTACTTGGCGACATCGGATCGCAGCAGAGCGGTCGCCAGGCTCCGGGCGTTCTCCTGGGCGCCGGGATCCGCCGCGGGAGTCCGGAAGCCTCCGGCTCGACCCGGTCCGGGAAACAGGAGCATGGCGGCGGCCGCCCAGACGCATGCGGTCATCACGTTGGCTGCTTGATTGCGTTTCATCACGGCGTACTACCTCCTCCCGGGCAAAGGAGAAATCGGAAGAACCGTTTCAGGTACGGGAAACGGCCCGCGGCGCCTGCGCCCGTGGGAGCGCGGAACGCCAAAACGCCCGGGGCGCCGTGGAGGCGCCGAGAGAGACGGCCCTGGACCAAGGATTGCGTTCAGTCCTGGGAAAGCAGCGGGATTCTAGCCCAATCCTCTGCGGGGCTCCAGCATTTCGCCTCCGGCATTCGCCTCAGGCGCCTGCCCCGAGGGGCGCCGCACAGCCAATTCACTGGCGTCTCGAGCCAAAACGCACCATCCTTATTGTCTCCGATCTGCGGTGCTATTCCATCGTTCCGTCATCGCTTCCATGCCCGTGGAGTCCATCATGACAACTTCGATTCGTCGCCACGTGGTCTCCTTCTTCATCGCGGCCCTTGCCCTGACGGGGCAGCCGGTCTTGTGGAGCGCCGAAGTCCGGGCCCAGGCGATTCACCCCGACTTCAGCGTCGCCAATGGCCCCGTCGAAGCAACCGTTCTGTCCGGGAACGTCCTCTACATTGGCGGTGACTTCGACTACGTCGGTCCACCCACGGGGTGCGGCGTCCCGATCGACGCGGCCAGCGGCGCCCCGGTCGCAGGATTCCCGAAGATCGTCGGTCAGGTCTACGCCGTCGTCTCCGACCAGGCGGGCGGCTGGTACGTGGGAGGTCAGTTCGCCTCGGTCGGAGGTGTCGGGCGTTCCAACCTGGCGCACATCCTCTCCGACCAGAGCGTGTCGACTTGGAATCCGAACGCGAACGGCGCCGTGCGCGCCCTGGCCCTGAGCGGGCCGACGATCTATGTCGCCGGGGAGTTCACGAGCGTCGGCGGGCAAGCGAGGAACCGCATCGCCGCGCTAGATGCCGGAAGCGGGCTGGCCGCGGCCTGGAACCCGAACGCGAACGGCGAGGTGCGCGCGCTAGCGGTGGCGGGGGCGAGCGTGTTCGCCGGCGGATCCTTCACCACCATCGGTGGCCAGGCGCGAAACGACGTCGCCGAGATCGACGTGGCGACGGGCCTCGCCACCGGCTGGAATCCGAACGCCAGCGGCGCCGTGGCTGCTCTCTCGCTCAGCGGGTCCACGGTGTACGCCGCGGGGAGCTTCGCCAGCATCGGCGGGCAGGGACGAAATGGCATCGCCGCGCTGGACGCCTCGACCGGGCTCGCCACCGCCTGGAACCCGAACGCGAATGGCGCCGTGAGCGTCGTGCTCGTGCAAGGCTCGACCGTGTACGCGGGAGGCGCGTTCACGACCATCGGCGGACAGGCGCGGGATTACATCGTTGCGCTGGACGCCGCGACCGGTCTTGCTACCGCCTGGAATCCAAACGCCGACGGGGCGGTATCGGCGCTCGCGGCGAGCGGCACGACGATGCATGCCGGGGGCGAGTTCAAGAGCATCGGCGGCCAGGGGAGGAGCCACATCGCCGCGCTCGATGGCACGACCGGGCTCGCCACGTCCTGGAATCCGTTCGCGAGCGACCTCGTGCACGCCGTCGCCGCGGGCGGCTCGGCGGTCTTCGTGGGCGGATCGTTCACGAGCGTGGGCGGGCAGACCAGGAACCACCTCGCCGCCCTGGACGCCACGACGGGAAACCTCACCTCATGGAATCCCGTGGCCGACGACGCCATCTTCGCGCTCGCAGTGAGCGGCAGCGCGGTGCTCGCGGGCGGATCGTTCACGAGCCTCGGCGGGCAGGCGAGGAACTCCATCGGGGCGGTGGACGCCGCGACCGGGCTCGCCACCGCCTGGAATCCGAACGCCAACAGCTTCGTCTACGCGCTGGCGGTGAACGGCTCCACCGTGTACGCGGGCGGAATCTTCGACCACGTCGGCGGGCAGCCGAGGAACTACCTCGCCGCGCTCGATGCCGCGACCGGGCTTCCCACCGCCTGGAACCCCAACGCCAACAGCTTCGTCTATGCGCTGGCGGTGGGCGGCCCGACCGTGTACGCGGGCGGAGTCTTCGATCACGTCGGCGGACAGGCGAGGAGCTACATCGCCGCGCTCGATGGCGGGACCGGCCTCGCCACTTCCTGGAACCCGGGCTCGAACAGTTTCCTCAACGTGCTGGCGGTGAGCGGCTCGACCGTGTACGCGGGCGGATCGTTCACCAGCATCGGCGGGCAGGCGAGAAACAACCTCGCGGCCCTGGATGCCGGAACCGGGCTCGCGACCTCGTGGGACCCGGACGCGGACTCGTACGTCTACGCCCTCGGGGTGAGCGGCATGACGGTGTACGCGGGCGGGAGCTTCACGAGCGTGGGCGGGCAGGCGAGAGACAACGTCGCGGCCCTGGATGCGACGACCGGCCTTGCCTCCTCATGGAACCCGGACCCGGTCGGCTCCGTCTTTGCCCTGGCCGCGAGTGCCTCCGCGGTCTACGCGGGGGGCGAGTTCCTTTCGGTGAGTGGCTTGCCGATGAGTTACCTCACCGCGATCGAGGCAGGCACCGTTGGTGTGTCGGGCTCGCCGGACGCCGGCGTCGCAATGCTGCGACCCAGCGATCCCAATCCGTTTCACGGCTCGACCCTCATCCCGTTCAGCCTGCCCTCTGCCGGAGACGTGACTCTCGAGGTGTTCGACCCGGCCGGTCGCCTGGTCAGGACTCTGCTGCGAAACGATCGGCGCGGACCGGGACGCCACGAAGTGGCGTTCAGGGCCGGGCAACTGCCGAGCGGCGTCTACCTGGTGCGCCTCAAGGTGGGACCGCGGGTCGAGGCGCGGAGGATCGTCTTGCTGTGAGCGGCCGCTGGGAGGATGAAACATGACTCGCCAACGGATCTTCGCCGCGATAGCGGCTGCCGCGGTCTTCATGTCGCCCGCGGCCGTGCTCGCCAGCAACTGCAACGGCACGTCGACCGGCATGATCCCTCTGGCCGATCTCGGCGCCGGCCTCTACCAGGGCTTTCAGGGCGGGCTCTACGCCGGCGGCTCGAACCACCGCCCCGACGCCCACAACGCGGCTGGGGTCGGAATCGCCAACTCGATCGTGCCGCTCGACACGCTGGGGAATCCCGACCCTTCCAACGGGCGGATCGTCTTGATCTCGATCGGGATGAGCAACGCCACCCAAGAGTTCAGCACCTTCGTCCCCGAGGCGACTGCCGATCCGCTCAAGAACCCGCGGGTCGTCGCGATCGATTGCGCGGAAGGAGGCCAGGCGACGAACGACATACGGTATCCCGACGCGCCCTACTGGGATTTCGTGGCGTCGCGACTCAGGACCCATGGCTCGGCACCGCTCCAGGCCCAGGTCGTGTGGCTCAAGGAGGCGAGGCGGGGGCCCACGGAAGGCTTTCCCGCCGCGGCCGATAGCCTCCGCAACGACCTCGGCACGATCGTCCGCCTCATCAAGGACAAGCTTCCGAACGTGAGGCTTTGCTATTTCACGAGCCGCATCTACGCCGGCTACGCCTCCTCCCTGCTCAACCCCGAGCCGTACGCCTACGAGTCGGGCTTCTCCGTGAAGTGGCTGGTCGATGCGCAGATCAACGGTGCGGCGAGCCTCAACTACGATCCGAACGCCGGTCCAGTCGAGGCCCCCTGGCTGTCGTGGGGCCCGTATCGCT
>VBOT01000022.1:7384-7889 GCA_005893225.1 Candidatus Eiseniibacteriota bacterium | reverse complement strand
ACGAGCGGACGCGAGCTGGTTGCCGACAGCCTGCTCAGGTTCTTCCGGGCCGACGAGACGACCAAGCCGTGGTACCTGAGCGGCCAGCTATCGGTCTCGGGTCCGCCGCTGGGCGGCGAGTTTCGTCTGGCGCTGTTACCGAACCCCGCGCGCGGCGAGGTGGCGTTCTCGTTCACGCCGGAGGCGCAGCGGGAGTGGAGGCTCGAGATCCTGGACCCATCGGGGCGCCGGGTGCGCGAGCTGGCGCGCGGAGTCGGGGGCCCGGGTGCGGTGAGCCTGCGCTGGGATGGTCGCGATGCGACCGGGACGCAGGTTCGATCAGGGATCTTCTGGGTCAGGGTCACGAGCGGGGAGAGGCAGGCGTCGCGGCGGTTCGCGTTCGTGCGCGGCGGGTGAGGAAGGGAAGAAGCGGTTGCGGCAGGCAAAGGGTCGTAGACTTTCAAAGTCCACCCTCACCTTCGCCGGCTGCGGGTGTCAGGCTCTTGCTTGACCTCATGACCATAAG
>VBOT01000022.1:6622-7314 GCA_005893225.1 Candidatus Eiseniibacteriota bacterium | reverse complement strand
TCATGGATCGTGACACCCCGATCGCGCGCATCGTTCCATACACCCAGGAGGCAGAACCGCTGAAGGTTCGCCGGCCGCTCCGGAGATACGCGTCGCTGCAGGAGGTCCCTCTGCCCAGACCCTGGAAGGTGCGCGTCGACATCGTCGCCCTGCTCATGGAGGAACGGCAGGGGGAGAGGTGATCGCCTATCTCGACTCGTCTGTCGTGCTTCGGGTGCTCCTGGGGCAGCGCGGCAGACTGAAGGAGTGGAAATCTGTCCGGGAGGGCGTTGCGAGCGCTCTGGTCGAAGTCGAGTGCCTGAGAACCCTGGACCGCCTCCGCCTTCGCGAGGCGTTGGAGTATCGGGAGTTCGCGCTGCGGCGCGAAGCGGTTTTCCGGCTCATGCAGGAGATCGAGCTGGTCGAGCCGACACGTTCAGTCCTGACACGTGCATCCCAGCCGTTTCCGACCGAACTAGGGACCCTCGACGCGATCCACCTCGCAACCGCGATGTTGTGGCGCGAAAGGGGTGGGGAGGACTTGGTCATGGCGACGCACGACGCCGCGCTCGGGGTGGCGGCTCGAGCCTGCGGGTTCCGAGTCGTGGGGAGCTGAGGGCGGGTGACGAGCCCCGGAAGACACCCGACCCTGCGCGTGCCGAACGCCGGTTCGACCCCTCAGAAATCCACCCTCACCTGCGTCAGTACGTTGC
>VBOT01000022.1:0-6596 GCA_005893225.1 Candidatus Eiseniibacteriota bacterium | reverse complement strand
GTAGCTGTAGCCACCGGTCTCGTAGAGCCGGTCGAAGACGTTGTTGACCCGGACCGAAAGCTCCACGTGCGAGCTAGCGCCCCACGGCACGGTGACGCCCCCGATCAAGTCCAGCACGGTCCTGGGCGAGATGCTGGCGCTCTTCTCCTCGCTGTTGTCCACGAAGAGACGGCCGGCGTGTGACATGTCGGCCCCGAGCGAGGCCCCGCGCCACGACACGCGCGCCGACAGGTTGCCGAGCACCGACGGGAATCCGCCGATACGGTTGCCGTCGTAGCGCAGCTCCACCAGCGAGTCCGCAACGAGCGCGCCCGGGAACTGGTCGAACTCACGATAGCGGATCAGGTGGTTGTCGCTGAGCGTGGAGTTGGCATCAAGCCTGAGGTTTAGCCCCGTCCCCACGCGACGCTCCCCGCGCACGGCCAACTCGACTCCCTGATGCACCGACTTGGCTGCGTTGCCGAGGATCGGGTAGCCGAGATCGAGGTTGAACTGGCCCGAGCTGACCAACTCGTCACGGAAGTCCATACGGAAGAGGTTCGCCGTCAACGACGCGCCGCGGCCCCTCCAGCCGCCTCCGACCTCGTAGTCGTTCACGCGCTCGGGCCTGACCAGCGGATCCTCGTAGAGGTTGTGCGCGGTGTCGGCGCGCCGGTAGAGAGGAATGCTTCCCGCGCCCTCGCCATCGAAGAGATCGCGAAGCGCCGGCTCGCGCTGCGCCTGCGACCACGACACGAAAACGCTCAGCCGCTCGCGCGGGGTGTACGTCACGCCCAATCGGGGGAGCGGGAAGTCGTACGGTTGGTCGAAGCGGATGCCGTCGAAGTGATCCCCGCGCATGAAGTACGACTGGTGCCGCCAGGCCAGGTCGGCGGTCACGAGCAGAGGCGCAGAGGGGGTCCACTCCTCGCGCAGGTAGAGGCCGCCCGACAGCGTGCGGGGATGGAAGTCGTAGTAGAGGTGGTCGGGCTCCGTCGAGGGCGGCAGCCCGTTCCCGGTGAGCACCTCACCCCAGTGCCGACCGTCGTGGGCGCGCAGCTCGCCGCCGATCGTGAGGGCCCCGGAGGGGTGCTCGATGCGCATGCGGGGCAGCCACCCGTAATGGCGATCCGCGATGGTGCGCCTGCGCACGACGTCGGTCAGGACGCCTCGGTACCGGCTGTCCGCCCCGACCACGATGTTCCCGTCAGCATCGTGGAGGTAGTAGTCGGGCGGCAGGCGGCCGCCGTCGGCGGTATACAGAGTGTCGAGGCGATAGGCGGAGAGCGGCTCGCCGAACCTTCGCTCGTCGTAGTAGCCCTTGCCGTCGAAATAGAACAGCGTCTGGGACACCGCGATCGTTGGGGCCGGCGACCACGAGTGCAGGAGCTCGTAATGCGGCTCGAAGAAATGGTCGCGCTCGTTCTTGTACGTGATCGGGTTGTAGCGCCGGTCGCGCCTCCTGTCGCCGGTGATGCTGCCATCCAGGAAGTCGCGGGCCACGCCCAGGTAGGCCAGGTGGGTCTCCTCGGGGCCGCCGAAGAGATTGATGCGGAACGATTGATTGCCGAGCACGCGGCGGGCCGAGAGAGCGTAGGACCACAGTCGCGACCCCGACTGCTCGCGATAGCCGAAGGTCTCGATCCGCGAGTAGCGCCCGTAGAGGTTCCATCCGCCCTCGAGCCTTCCCGAGTTCCCCTCCACCATCAGGCGCTTGGTCTCGAACGATCCATAAGTGAGGCTCGTGCTGACCCGAGGGGTCTCGCTGAACGGCGCGGTCTCGAGGTCGACGCTGCCGCCCACCGACGCCGCCCCGTAGAGCGCGGAACCCACTCCGCGCTGGACCTGCGCCTCGGCGCTGGAGGCGAGCAGGTCGGGATGATCGATCCAGTAGACCTCGTGGGACTCGGGGTCGTTGAGCGGCACTCCGTCGATCAGCACGCTGATGCGCCGCTGCGGAAAGCCGCGGATCGTGAGATACGAGTATCCGATGCCGTTCCCGGCGTCGGAGTAGGCGTAGGCGCCGGGGAGCGTGGCGAGCGCCATGGGCGTGTCTTGCCCCCAGTTGCGCTCCTCGAGATCGGCTCGCCCGAGGACCGAGCGCGCGAGTGGGGCGCGATCGCCCAGGCGCGTGGTGCTGACCTCGATCGCGGGCAGGGGGACGATCTTGCGCAGGGTGTCGCCGGCCGCCGTGGCCACGCTGTCGGGCGCCGGCGCCGCCGAGGCGGGGCCAGCCATCGTCGCCATCGCGATCGCGAGAAGCAGCGTTCTCATGTCTTCCATTCCTCCTCGATCCTGGGGCTCGCCGTCCCGGCCTCGGCGCCGCGCGCGAGCCGGGTCGTCCAGCCCGCTCCGTACACCGCGAGCGAGGCGGCGAGCCCCGCGTAGATGGGTTCGATGGACCACGGATACTTCCCCGCGCCGTGAGGCGTCGAGGCGCCCTTGGCCGCGATCCAGGCCAGGGTCACGACGAACGGCGCGATCATCCCCGCCAGCGTCCAGCGGGGATCGAGCCGGCCGCGCCGGAGCAGGGCCGTGCCCACCGGTACCAGCAGCACCGGGGTCGTGATCGAGCCCAGGTCGTGCCACAGCTCGATCACGCTCTGTTTCATGATGGCGAGCGCGGTCGCGAAGACGGCCGACACCCATAGCCCGATGCGCGAGTAGTGGGGCAGGTGCTCTTCGCCGGTCTCCCGCCGCAGGCGCCAGATCAGGTCGCGGCCGATCGTGGTCGCGGCGATGAAGCCGTAGGAGTCGATGGTGCTCATGACCGTGGCGATCATCGCCAGGTAGAAGAGCCCGAGCGCCACGGGCGGGAGCGTCACGCGCGCCAGCTCCGGGAACGCGAACACCGGCTCGCGGAGCTGGGGTAGGACCGCGCGCGCATACATCCCGGTCGAGGTGGTGAGGAAATCGAAGAGGACCCAGAACGCCACGGACCACAGCACGCCGCGCCGCGCGACCTTGGGGTCGCGGGCCGCGTAGGCGCGCTGCCAGAAGCCCGGATCGACCAGCGTCGAGAGGGCGATGAAGTACCAGACCAGGACCGCCCCGGCGGGGTTGCCGCCGGTCCAGGTGAAGTGCGAGGCCGGTAGCGAGCGCTCGAGAAACGGAAGGCCGCCGTGCCGCCCGACCAGGAACGCGAGCATCACGATGAAGCCCGCGTACATAAGGACGAACTGCACCTGGTCGGTGAAGACCACGGTCCTCAAGCCTCCGTTGTGGATGTAGAAGACCGAGAACAGAGCCGCCGCGACCACGCAGGGAATCAGCGGCCAGTGGAACATCGCGGAGAACAGGGTCCCGAGCATCAGGACGTAGGCGGCGGGGGCCGAGGTCACGAACACGGCCAGCGCGCCCAGCAGTGCCGGGCCGCGCCCGTAGTGGCGCTCGAGCAGATCGGGGAGGGTGTAGAGGGCCGCCTCGCGCGCGCGCCGGGCGAAGATCCAGGCGAAGAGTAGGGCGCCGATGTAGTAAGGCACCCCGAACACCAGCCAGTTCGAGACCCCGTAGCGATACGAGTACTCGCCGACCCCGAGGATCCCGCCGTACCAGGTGGCGACCAGAGTGGCCACGAACGCCGGCAGCGTGACCCTGCGGCCGGCCACCAGGTAGTCCACCGCGGCCAGGCGGCGTCCGAGCAGGCGCAGCCATACGGTGGCGAGGAAGCCGAAGTAAGCGAGAACGAGCGCCCAGTCGAGCGGGCTGTGGCTGAACATCCCGATCCCATGCCGGCGGTCCGCCGCGTGGCCGGGGCGCGAAGCTCGCGCCCGGCTTCCGCGGCAGAATGAGAAAGCCGCCCGCGAAGGGACGGCTTGAAGGCAACCGGAGAGCTCGCTTGTCTTCGCCGTTTCCCTACGCTGGTTCTAACCAGTTCAGGTTCGAAGGGTGTGCTCTCAGGCCGGCGCGACCCTGGATCAATGGCGAATCCGGATCATGGGCGCCTGCCACCCCTAACGACGTGCCCGCGTCACCGCGGACGTGGGGAAGATGCACCCGGGGCGCGTGGAGTGCAAGACAGACGAAAGGTGCCGAGGGCACAGCCGCCTTCAGCGATCCTTTACAGCCTCGGGCCCCGGCTTCCGGTACCCAACAGGATGGCACCTGCAAGGATCATCAGCCCCGAGACCAGCGGCGGCACCACGACATGCTTCTCCTCGGTCACGCCGAGCTTGAAATCCCCGAGGGTCGCCGTGTGTCGGGTCTGCCCGTACGGAATGCGTCCCAGCGCGAGCGAAACCAGACCGACCACGATCAGGAATGTGCCACCGAGTCTCATGCGTACCTCCTACGGGCGACCCGAACGCGGGTCTTCTTCCGGGGGCCGGAGCGTAGCACCCCCGCGATCCGGCGCCGCACCAGGGTCTGGAGCTCCGGGCGGCCATCCGCCCCAACCTCTTGTGCCGCAGCCAGGATGGGGCTAAGGTCCTGGCGAGTCCGAGGGGCCGCCTGGCTCGCCTGCCCGGGCGCCTCACCCCGCACCGCTCGTCCGATTCGCCCCCGGAGCCGTAATCCACTTGAAACGCCTGCGCTGCAAGGTCGGACCATGTCGCTGACGGACCAGGAACGAGACCACCGATCCCTGCTGCGCGTTCAGGAAGGGGACTCGCGCGCGCTCGAGGAGCTCTACGACCGATACACGCCGCTCCTCTACCCGGTGGCCTTTCGCATCCTCAGGCGCGCGGCCGACGCGGAGGACGCGCTGCAGGAAGCCTGGCTCCAGGTGTGGAGGCGTGCGGTGACGTACGACCCGCGCCGCGGAACGGTGGCGGCGTGGCTGCTCACCGTGGCGCGCACCCGGGCTCTCGATCGCTATCGCAGCCTGGCCGCCCGCGGCAGGGCCGAGTCGTCGGTGGACCCCGAGGCGGGGGCCCGGCCGCCCGAGCCTTCGGCCTCGGCCGTGCACGCCCAGCTCGGCGAGCGGGTCTGGAGCGCGCTGGCTCAGCTCCAGCCGCAGCAGCGCCAGGTTCTCGAGATCGCCTACTTCGAGGGCCTCTCGCAGAGTGAGGTCGCCGCGCGGCTCAACGCCCCGCTCGGCACGGTGAAGTCCTGGACGCGCCAGGGGCTGCTACGGCTGCGGGAGATCCTGCCGCAAGAGGAGTGGATGTGAGCGCTCATCGCGACCAAGACATCGATCTCTGCGCCGGGTACGCGCTGGGATGCCTCGACACGGCGGACCGCGAGCGGGTCGAGGAACATCTGGCCTCGGGCTGTCCGATGTGCCAGGCGGCGCTGGCCGAGTTCTCGGACGCATCGGTCCTGCTCGCCGCCTCGGCGCCTTTGGCCCAGCCCGGCCCGGCGCTGCGGCAGCGCGTGCTGGCGGCGGTGGCCGCTCCGGGCATCCGGGAGCCCGAACCCCCGGCGGAACAGGTTCGCGAGCCCGTCGACACTCGTGGCCGCGTGATCGAGCTCAGGCCGCGCCGCGCCCCCTTCTTCACCGCCGGCTGGGGCTGGGCGGCGGCCGCGGCTCTCCTGGCCCTCGTGACGGCTCTCGAGTGGACTCAGGCAGCGAGGCTCAGGGGCGAGCTCGAATCGAATCGCCTGCGCCTGGCGGATCTCGAGCGGCGCCTTGCCGACGAGAGCCGCTGGAGCGAGGTCCTGAACGCGCCCGCAGCCAAGGTGGTGTACCTGGCACCGACCGGAAAGGGCTCTTCCGAGCTCAGGGCGCGCGCGACCTACGATCCGGTCTCGCGACGCGCGGTGGTGGTGTTCGAGAACGTCCGGGCGCCCCAGGGGAGCGACTACCAGCTCTGGGCCATCGTCGGCGGCGCCCCCGCGAGCCTCGGTGTCGTCAAGGCGGACGCGGCCGGCCACGCCATGATGCGGCTCGAGAACCTGGGAGAGCCGAAGCTGCTGGCGGCGTTCGCGATCTCGCTGGAGCCGGCGGGGGGCTCACCCAATCCCAACGCGCCGAGCGGACCGGTCGTGATGCTGGGCAAGCTGGAAGGGTAGGCGCCAACCGCCGCGCGCGAGACGGCGCGGCCGGTGAGACGCGGCTCGCCGCGATCCCTTGCACGCCACCCCGCTCGAGCGCTCCCGACGCGACCGCGGAATCCTCTACGCGGCCGCCTTCCTGCGCGCGCTCGCGACCGGCATGGCGGGCATCATGCTCGGGATCTACCTCGCCCGGCTTGGGCTGACCCCGCAGCGAATCGGCTTCGTCATCACCGCCGGGCTCTCCGGGGCGGCGCTCGCGACCCTGATCGCCACGGTCGGAGGCGACCGCCTGGGCTTCAAGCGTTTCCTCTTCGCGCTCGCGGCGCTCGGAGCGGTCGGAGGAGCCGCGGTCGCGGCGTCGTCCCACGCCATGACGATCGCGCTCGCCGCCTTCGTGGGAATGCTCAACGGCATGGGACGCGACCGGGGCGCGGCCCTGGCGCTCGAGCAGGCGGCGCTTCCGGCCACCGCCGCGGCGGACAACCGCACGCGGGTGATCGCCTGGTACAACGTGCTCCAGGACGCGGGGCACGCGGGCGGGAGCCTGCTGGGCTCGGCCCCCGCGCTGTTCCGCCGCTACACCGCCGCCGGCGACCTCGAGTCCCTGAGGCTCGGGTTCGGACTCTACGCCCTGCTGCTCGTCGCGACCGCAGTGCTCTACCTCGGGCTCTCGCCGGACC
>VBOT01000021.1:45082-45494 GCA_005893225.1 Candidatus Eiseniibacteriota bacterium | reverse complement strand
GCCCGATGGCCTCGTCGAGCGCGGGCTCGGTCATGCCGAGGACCTGGAGCGGAGCGTCTGGAAAGCGCTTCGGATCTGGCCCCGCCTGGAGTGCCACCCTGCCCTCCATGCCGAAGCCCTTCATGCGCTCGAAGAAGGTGCCGAGCGTCAGGGCGTCGCGGGCGTCGTCGCCGGTGTGGACGAAGCGCTCGAGCCAGTAGACGTCGCACCCGAGCTGCCGCAGCCCGAGCGCGTACTGCATGTAGACCCAGAAATGGCCTCCACCCTCCGGGAAGCCCGCCACGTTGAAAGCCGAGAGCACCACGGTCGCCACGGTTCCTCCTTGAGTCGAGCGGTTCACGAACGGCCGGCCGGGGGCGCCTGGGGCGGGGTCGGGAGGTCAGGCGGCGCCGGCATGGCTGGGGGAAGGGCT
>VBOT01000021.1:10968-45012 GCA_005893225.1 Candidatus Eiseniibacteriota bacterium | reverse complement strand
CACCGCCTGGAGCTCGTCGAAGCCCCAGGTCACGCGGCGGTAGAGCAGCGCGATGGCGGGCCAGATGATGCGGCTCGCGTAGCGGGAGAGCTCGAAGGTCTCGAACATGAGGTTGAGAGGGTCGGTCCCGGGCAAGCGCCAGGCTCGCTCGGGGCCGCGCCGGTAGCAGTCGAGGATCCACGGCCGGCGCTCGCGCGCGAACCGCAGCAACAGGGTGGACAGGTCGTAGGCCGCCGGTCCGACCCCGGCGTGATCCCAGTCGATGAGCCGCACCCGAAACCCTCCGTCGAGGGCCTCGACGAAGGTGTTGGTCGTCCAGAGATCGCCGTGGAGCAGGGTCTCGGGCCCGCCGAGCTCCGCCTGGGCCTCCCGGCGCATGGGTGTCTCGCCGGCGAGCCGACCGAGGCGCGCGAGCAGCCGGTCCCGGAGCGCGACCTGCTCCGAGGTGGGTGTAAGGCCCGGAGGCCGCAGCGCCTCCAGGGCTCGCGTCGCATCCCGCAGGTTGGCCTCGAAGGCGCCGAAGTCGAGGCTTCCACCGTGAAGGCGGCACTCGCCGAGCACCGGGTGATCGGAGAAACGGCCGTGCATGCGCGCGATCTCGCGCACGCCGGCCGCCACGCGCTCGGCCCCGGGCTCCTCGCCGTTCAGGGACCAGTCCCCGAGATCCTCGTAGATCTGCCACACCCGCTCCCCGGTGAGGTCCGAAGCGGCGCCCAGCAACTCGGGCGCCATGCCGCCCATGTCTCCGGCCGGCAGCCAGCGCTGGATCGCGAGCTGGTTGCGGCGGGCCTCCGCCGGGCGCAGGCGCTTCACCACCACCGCGCGGACCTCGCCCGCCACCTCCAGGCGCAGGCGGATAACGGCGGCCTTGAGCTCTCGGTGCTCGATCAGCCGGATGGGACCCCCCGAGCCTCGAACCGCCTCGCTCAGGGCTCGATCCAGGCCGGGCGGCATCTCCTGGCCGGCCCCGGCGAAGGCGCGCTCCAGCCCCTCGATCATGTCAGCCACTCCGCCGCCGCCTCGAGGAACATGGAGAGCCTCTTGCGGTAGGAGCTCATCGAGGCGATCGGCTCGAGGAGGAACACCGGCTCGTCGAACCCGAGACTGACGCACGACCACTCGATCGCCGCAAGCGTGCGAAAGATGCTGCCCATGACGACCATCCTGCCGATCAGGTTCGAATCGAGGTCCGGCCACACCCTCTGAACCATCGACGCATACACCTCCAGGTCCACCTGGCTCTCCAGCCCCCGCCCCCGCCCCGGGGCCAGGTCGGCGACCGGCACGCCCCAGCCCGCCGTCTCCCAGTCGATGGGATTGATCACGAGCCCGGCTCCCTGCCGGCGAACCCTCACGTTCTTGGGCCGGAAGTCCCCGTGGGTGAGGGTGCGGGGCAGGGCGTCGCACTCCCTCTCGAGGCTCGGCCAGCGACTCTCCAGGTAATCGAGCTGGGCGAGGACGCCGTCGAGCACGCACCGGTCATCGGCGGTCAGGATCGGCTTCTTCAGGCACTTGCGGATGGCCTCGCGCGACGCGTGCAGATTCGCCAGGTAGCGGGGCGGTCCGGCCTCCGGCAGGCTCGCCGCGGCGCCGACCTCGAGGGCACGGGTGTGCAGCGTCCCCAGCCAGCGCGCCGCCAGGGCGCGCTGCGCGGGGTCGGAAGGCGAGAGGCGCTGGCTCCCGACATCCTCGACGAAGAGCCAGGTGCTCGCGTCGCCGGTCTCGATGCATCCGTGGTAGCGCGGCCCCGTGACGGGGAGCCGGGGCAGGATCTCCTCGTAGACGGTGCGCTCCACGTCGGGGCTCTGTCCCAGGAACCACTTGACGAAGACCGAGGAGGATTCGGCGTCGCCGAAGCCGAGTCGATAGATCGCCGGCTTGGTCGTCTTCATTCCTCTCCAGGTCTCGACGATGACGGGTGTGCGCGGGTCGGAGCCCAATTCGCGCCACGCCCGGGCCGCGGGATGCTCGGCCACGGAGTAGTTGCAGACCGCCACCGGTTCTTTTCGACTCACGAGTAGTCTCCCGCCAGCGCCCGCCGGAGGCGCCAGGCCGTTTCCACGAGCTTGCCGACGGCCGCTTCGTTGAAGCCGCGAGCCGACGATTTGCCGAGGGTCATGAGGATCTTGTGCAGGCGAAAACACGGCACGAGAAGATGCAAGCGATCCCAGTTGGGGCGGTCGAGCCGGTGCCTCGCGAACTCGTCCCTATAAGCATCCCACATCCGGTCCAGCGTGGGGGGCTTCCAGCCGTCGGTGAGGAATGCCAGATCGTAGAAGGGCGATCCCAGCCCCGCCTGTTCCCAGTCGATCGGGCAGAGGCGGGGGGGATCCGCCGACGTCTCGACCAGGATGTCGTGCTTGCTGAAGGAGCCATGGATCAACGTGGCCGGCTCGCGAGTCATGACCTCGATGTTCCGGTCGTAGTCCTCGAGCACCTGCGCGAGGCGTTCCGCGAGGACGGGAGAGAGTTGCGACACCGCGTGCAGGGCCTCGTCGGCGTGAAACCGGAAGAACGCGGTGTCGTGGCGGATCAGGAACGAAGTTTCGCCCAGGTGTTCGGGGTGCGCGGTGAAGTGAGCCTGCATGCGGGCGAGCCAGGCTGCCGCGGCGATGAACAGGGTCGAGTCGCGCCAGTGAAGCCGATCGCCCGGGACGAACTCGAGCGCCAGCCACGATCGCTCGGGCGAACGGAGCGAGCCCCGGAAGCTGGGGGTGCCGAGGTTGGCTCCCTCCAGCACATCGCGATAGACCCGCAGCTCCCGTTCATAGCGCAGCGAAATATCATCACTGGGAGACTCGGAACGGCCGAATATCTTGAGGAAGATCTCGGCGGTGGCGCCTCCGGCGAGCGTCATGGTGATGACTTCGCACGGGTACGAGGTGTCCTCGGCCACCGGCCGCCGCTGGAGCGACACGATTTCGGGCGCGGGGTCCGGGCGCCCGAGCAGACTGCTCTGCAGCCACCGGCGCAGCGCCTCGTCGTCGGCCCTCGGGCCCTCGCCCGGGGTCGGCCCTCCGGGGATTTCCATCACGGCGGTCCCTGATTCACGCGACGATGACTCGGAGCCCTTCAGGAGCTCGCCTCCGTGCGAGCGCGCGCTCGAACGCGCGGGCGGGCCCGCTTCCTTCCCTGCCTGGAATTCGCCGCAAGATCCACTGGTTTCGCGTTTCGAAGAGGAAGATCGGATTCAGTGCGAAGCCACCGCCTTCAGGAGCTCCGCTCGTGGCGGAGGCCGTCGATGCGCTTCAGCCACGGGCGGTGAACCGTGCCGTTCTGGTGCGGCGCCAGCGCCGCCGGGCGGACCCCGTCGAGGTCGAGCAGCTTCCGGAAATAGTTGATGGTCTGGGTCAATCCCTCGCGGATCCCCACCCGCGCCTCCCAGCCGAGGAGCTCGCGGGCCTTGCGGGTGTCGGGGCAGCGGAGCTGCGGATCGTCACCCACCGCGGGAGGACCGAATACGAATCCGGACGTGGAGCTGGTCAGCTCGCGGATCATGCGCGCGAACTCGAGCACCGTGTGCTCCTCGGCGTTGCCGAGATTGACGACCTCGCCGGCGGCGCGCGGCGACTCCATGGCGCAAATCAGGCCGCTGACCATATCGGAGACGTAACAGAGCGAGCGGGTCTGGGAGCCGTCCCCGTAGATCGTCATGGGCTGGCCGCGCAGGGCCTGCGTGATGAGATTCACCACCAGCCGGCCGTCGTCGGGAGCCGAGCGCGGGCCGTAGGTGTTGAAGATGCGAACCACCCGGGCATCCAGTCCCCGAGTCCTCACGAAGGCCATGGTGAGCGCCTCGCCGTAGCGCTTGGCCTCGTCGTACATGGAACGGGGGCCGGTGCAGCTCACGTTGCCGCGATAGTCCTCGGACTGGGGGTGCTGGAGAGGGTCGCCGTAGGTCTCCGAGGTGCTCGTGTACAGGAGGCGCGCGCCGTGCAACTCCGCCATCTCGAGCAGCCGGCGGGTTCCCTCGCTATTGACGCGCAGCGTCTCGATCGGGACGCGCGTGTAGCCGGGCGGGCTGGCGGGGCTCGCCAGGTGAAAGATCCGGTCCATCAGGGCGAACGCCGGCAGCTCGTGGATGATGTCGTGCTGCACGAAGTGGAAGCGCGGCTGAGCGAGCAGGGCCTCGATATTGACGCGGCGGCCGGTGACGAGGTTGTCCACGCAGAACACCTCGTGGCCCCGGGACAACAACTGCTCGCACAGGTTCGAGCCGATCATACCTGCGCCACCCGCGACTAGAACACGCATGGACCCTCCAGGTTGGATTGCTAGCGAGATGTGTTTGGTCCGCGGGCGTCGAGCGGCCGGTTCTCAGGGCCCTCGTATCTCTTGGATGGAAGGCGGGGGTCACTTCGCGGCGCGTCTGAACACGTGGAAACCTGCTATTAGTATAAAGCAGGTTGATATCTTACAGTAAACCAAAACTTACTAGAACGTGATACATGTGGTTGTAAGAATTAATCTAGATTGTGATTGTCTGATATCATGCCGGCGTCTGGATCCTAGGTGACCCATGGATCCGGCGCGCCGGGTGAAGCGAGCGGCCTCGTCGATCACGGCCTCCCGGAGCTAGGTCGGTGACGAGGGGCGGCTTGCGGCCGGGGAGCCGCGGCTGCGAGGGTCCGCGCAGCAGAGCGGCGAAGGAACCCGGGGCTCGCGTCGGCTGTCGCGGGCGAACGACGCCCGCACGACGGCGGCGGAACCTGGGTGCGATGCCCCACCGCCGGCGGCGGCCCTTGACTCTCTTCCGACCCCCACCCTACCCTGCGTCCTCGGGCTTGGAGCGCGCCGCCTGTCCCGGAGCGCAGGCGCGCCGGCCCTTCAGGAAAGGGCCCACCCCGTGAGAGCCGCCCAGGAGCTTTGCCTCCCTTGACCACCGCCCTCGAAGGCGTCCAGTACTTCGAGACGATCCTGGAGACCGTGGGGCGCACTCCGCTCGTGCGGCTGAGAAGGGTCGCCCGGCACTGTCCCGCGCCGGTGCTCGCCAAGATGGAGACCCTGAATCCCGGCAGCAGCGTCAAGGACCGGATCGGGCTCGCCATGGTCGAGGCCGCGGAGCACGAGGGGAAGCTCAGGCCCGGGGGCACCATCGTCGAGTGCACCTCGGGGAACACCGGTCTCGGCCTCGCGATGGTGGCGGCGGTCCGGGGCTACCGGTCGGTGTTCTGCATGCCCGACAAGGTCTCGAGCGAGAAGGTCAACCTTCTCAAGGCCTTCGGCGCCGAGGTCCTGCTGAGCCCGACCGCCGTGCCGCCGGATTCACCGGAGTCGTACTACTCGGTGGCGCGCCGCATCGCCGCCGAGCGGCCCGGAGCGTTCCTGACCGACCAGTATCACAACCCGGCCAACCCACAGGCCCATTACGAGACCACCGGGCCCGAGATCTGGGAGCAGACCGCCGGCAAGATCACCCACTTCGTGGCGGGCATGGGGACGGGAGGCACGATCTCGGGCGTGGCGCGCTATCTCAAGGAACGCCGCCCGGGAGTCAAGGTCATCGGAGCCGACCCGGTGGGCTCGATCCTCAAGCACTATCACGAGACCCGCGAGATCACCGAGGCTCATACCTACAAGATCGAGGGGGTCGGGGAGGACTTCATCCCGAGCGCCACCGACTTCTCCTTGATCGACCAGGTGATCTCGTGCGGGGACCGCGAGGCCCTGAACCTCACCCGCCGCCTGGCGCGCGAGGACGCGATCTTCGTCGGGGGCTCGGGCGGGATGGCCGCGTGGGTGGCGCTCGAGGTCGCGAAGCACTTGACGCCGGCCGATCTGCTGGTGGTGGTGCTTCCCGACACCGGCGAGCGCTACCTCAGCAAGGTCCACAACGACGCCTGGATGCGCGACAATCACCTGCTCGACCCGGCGGTCACTCTGGTCGCCGACGTGGTCGCGGGCAAGGGGCGCGAGATCCCGCCGCTGCTCTCGGTTCAGGTGGGGGAGTCGCTGCGCCGCGCGCTCGCGCTGGTTGAGCGCCACAACATCACCCAGATCCCGGTGTTCAAGGACAAGGAAGTGGTGGGCACGCTCTACGACAGCGAGATCCTGAAGAGCGTGCTGCAGGACTCCTCGGCGCTCGACCAGCCGGTCGAGTCGTTCATGGCGGAGCCCCTGCCGGTCGTCCCGCGCGACGAGCCGGTCGAGCAGGTCACGCGCCTGCTCACCGCCCGCACCCCGGCCGTGCTGGTGAGCCAGAACGGTTCGGTGGTGGGGATCCTCACGCGATTCGACATGCTCCAGTTCATCGTCGGCGGCGAGTGATGGCACGGCGGGTGGACCCCGGGACGACGGGACCGGGGGCGGGACCCTCCTGATGGGCGGAGAGTCGTCGCTCACGCCCGGCTCGGGGTTCAGCACCCGCGCCGTGCACGCCGGGCAGGAGCCCGACCCGACCACCGGGGCCGTGGTCGTGCCTCTCTACCAGACCTCCACCTACGCCCAGGAGGCGCTCGGCAAGCACAAGGGCTACGAGTACGGGCGCACTCACAACCCCACGCGCTTCGCGCTCGAGCGCAACCTCGCCGCCCTCGAGGGGGGCCGCCACGGCTTCTGCTTCGCCTCCGGGCTCGCCGCCACGACCACCCTGCTGCAGACCCTCTCGGCCGGCGACCACGTGGTGGCGGGGAACAACCTCTACGGCGGCACCTACCGTCTGTTCGATCGGGTGTTCAAGCGTTTTGGGCTCGAGTTCAGCTTCGTCTCCGCCCAGGACCCCGACCAGGTAGAGCGCGCGTTCGGGCCCAGGACCCGCATGCTGTTCGTCGAGACGCCGACCAACCCGATGATGCAGCTCACCGATCTCGCGGCGGTGAGCGAGCGGGCGCGCCGGCGCAACGTGTGCGTGGTGGTGGACAACACCTTCATGACGCCCTACCTGCAGCGTCCGCTCGAGCTCGGCGCCCAGGTGGTGCTCCACTCGGTCACCAAGTACCTCAACGGTCACAGCGACATGATCGGCGGGGCGCTGGTGACGAGCGACGAACGGCTGGCCGAGCAGCTGCGCTTCCTCCAGAACGCGGCCGGCGCCGTGCCGGGGCCCATGGACTGCTGGCTCGCGCTGCGCGGCACCAAGACGCTCGCGGTGCGGATGCAGCGCCACGAGGAGAACGCCCGGACCCTGGCGCGCTTCCTCGCCGCCCAGCCCCAGGTGAAGGCCGTGCTCTATCCCGGTCTCGAGAGCCACCCCCAGCACGAGCTGGCCAGGCGCCAGGCGTCGGGCTTCGGCGGCATGATCTCGTTCATCCCCGGCGACGGCTCGCTCGAGGCGGGGCGGCGGGTGTCCGGCCGCTTCCGCCTGTTCGCGCGCGCCGAGAGCCTCGGCGGAGTGGAGAGCCTGGTGTGCCATCCCGCCTCGATGACCCATGCTTCGGTGCCGCGCGAGGACCGGCTGTCGATCGGCTTCGCCGACGGCCTGCTCAGGCTTTCGGTGGGGATCGAGGATGTCGAGGACCTCCGGGCGGACGTGGCCCAGGCCCTGCAATCCGTTTGAGAAGTTTCGTTTACCGGCCGGACCCTACCGGGCGCCGAGCAAAGATCCTAGTTGACATCTGGGGGGCCGCCCCCTAGCCTTTCGCGCGTTTCGGTTGGAGGATCCCGCTTGCCAGAAGAGGAAGGCCCAGAATTCTCCAGCATTCACACAACGTCGAAACCGGGACAGCAGGGATGCTGCCGACCAAGACACCGCTCACGAGTGGTGTTTTTGCGTTTTGAGCGCACTGAGAACAAGGGCCGCGACCGGCAATTCGGGCGCGGCGAGACCGAGAGGAGGTGACGAGAACACAATGCGGAAGATTTTCGCTCTGGCAATGGTGGCCCTTCTGGCCCTCACCATTGCACTCGCCGCGATCGGCTGCGGTAAGAAGGCGGAGGAGACGACGCCTACCAGCGAGACGAGCACGCCTCCGGCCGAGACCAGCATGGACACCACCATGAAGGCGGACACCTCGATGCACGCCGACACGTCGATGCATCAGTAGGCGGCGAGACGCTGATTTTCGGCAATCGATAGCGTGGGAGGGGGGATCCCGTGAGGGAGGCTCCCCTCCTGCGACTTTGGCTTGGGGGCTTCATCGATGCGGCCCTCCGCTTCCCTGCCTCATTGCAAAATCCCCACCGCATCGGCTGATCCGGACGCAACCCAAGCTCACCCAGCCCCGTAGTGGGACCATGACTGAGGCTCGTTCATCGATGTTTCGCGCGATCGGGACCGGTGTCCCGGGCACCGCGCGAGGGGGCGACCCGCCTGCGGCGAGTGCCTCGGCCGGCCCGCGGGTGAGACGCCGGGTCGCCTCCCTGACGTTCCCTCCGCTTCCCGCCGCGGCGCGCCTCCTGGTCGCTGCGGGCGCCCTGATGGCCCTGGCCGCCGTTCCCGCCGGCGCGGGCACGGAGACCCGGCGCGAGCAGAGCGAACGCGTGATCGACGCCCAGGGGATCCGGTCGATCCGGGTGGAGAACTCTCGGGGGCTCGTGAGGGTGCGAGGCGGCGAGGGCGGCCGCATCCGGATCACCGCCCTCAAGATCGTGCGCGCCCCGGACCCCGACCGCTCCACGGAGTTCGCGCGCGAGACCGAGGTGGCGACAGATCTCGACCGCGGGAACCTCGTGGTCCGCGTCCGCTACCCGCAGCGCGAGGCGGTGCACGTGAGCCTGTGGCAGGTGTTCTCCGGCTGCGAGCTCCCCAAGGTCGAGGTGAGGCTCGGACTCGAGGTCCCCGACGGGCTGCCGCTCACGCTGGTCTCGACCAGCGGGGATCTGGAGACCGAGGGCATCTCGGGCTCGCAGGACCTCCGCACCACGAGCGGCGACGTCGCGGTGCGCGGCGCGCGCGGCCGGGTCGAGGCGTCGAGCACCAGCGGCAGCCTCGAGGTTCAGGGGATCGCCTCGGCCCGGCTCCAGACCGTGAGCGGCGACGTCAAGGTCGAGGGCTCGCACGGCGCCCTCGAGGCGACCAGCACCAGCGGCGACATCATCGTGGGCGGCTCCGAGGACTCGCTGTCGCTCGCCACGGTGAGCGGCGAGATCCACGCCGGCCCCGCCCCGCGGGGGCTCGTGGCGCGCACCACCAGTGGTGCTATCGTGGCGCGCTCGGCAGCCGGGCTGGTGAGGATCGAGACCGCGAGCGGGGACGTGAGCGTGAGCTTGGAGAATCCCCTGCGCCGCGCCGATATCACGACCGGAAGCGGCGACATCGACGCGCGGCTCGGGCCCTCGGTCGGCTGTGCGATCGACATGAGGACTTCGAACGGGTCGCTCGACCTCTCGACCAAGGTGGCGGTGAAGAACGTGACGCGGCATCTCGTGACCGGGGTGGTGAACGGCGGTACGGCTCCGGTGGTCCTGAGGACCTCCTCGGGCGACATCCGGGTCAGGAGCGGAGAATGAGCGGCGAAGGCAGGGACATGACGCGGCGGCCGGCGGCCTTGGGCGGCGCGTTGCTGATCCTGGGGCTCGCGATCGCCTCGTCGTCCGGCGCTTCGATCCACGGGGCGAGCTGCAACGGCGGGCCCTGTGCCCTGCGGCTCGCGCGCGCGACGGCCGCCCGGATCGGGCAGGTCGCCGGCGCGCTCGCGGGCCTCGGGGCGCGAAACGCGAGCGCCGGGCAAGAGGTCCTCAAGTTCAAGCCCGTCTCCCCCGAGAGCGCCTCGGAGCTCGAGTCGCAGCGCTCGGGACGCCCCGAACGCTCCTCCGACGAGGAGCCCGCTCCCGGCGCCGCTCCGCTTCCGCCCGAGCCTCCTCGCCCGGAGGTCGCGGGCCGGACCGGCGACATCATGCGGATCGGGTCGGACGTCCACGTCGAGCGGGATCAGGTGGTGGCGGGAGACCTGATGGCGATCGGGGGGGACGTCACGGTCGATGGGCACGTCGAGGGGGACTTGGTGGCGCTCGGCGGCGACGTCGACCTTCACTCCACCGCCCGGGTGGACGGCGACGTGGTGTGCATGGGCGGGCAGCTCCGCGAGGATCCCGGGGCCGCCGTCGGCGGCAAGCGCGTCACCGGGGCGGGCCTCAGGAGCATGAGGGGCTTCCACGGCCGGGCGGCGCGCGAGGCGCTGCGCCACATGGAAGGAGGCGCGGAAGCAGGCGCGGTGCGGAGGAGCGGCCACGTGGCCGCCTCGCTGGTCTGGCTGTTCGTCCTCCTGGGGGTGGCATGGGGCTTCGCCGCGCTGGCGCCGGGACGCACCGGCGCGGCCGCCGAGGTCCTGGAGAGGGCTCCGGCGCTTTCCCTTGGCCTCGCCGCCCTGGTGTGCGCGCTCATCGTGCCGTCCCTCATCGCCCTGTGCCTGGTGGTGGCGATCCTCTGCATCACCATCATCGGAATTCCGATCGCCATCGCCGCCCTGTTTGGCTACTTTGTCTTCCTCGGTCTGCTCTGGGTGTGGGGCTACGCGGTCGCGATGCAGGCGGTCGGCGGGTGGGTCCTGAGGCGCTCGCGCCGCGCGGCGGATGTCGCGATGCCTGGAAGCGCGCCGCCTGCGCACTCGCTCGAACGCCGGGCGGTGGCGGGGGTGCTGCTGGTGAGCGGAGCGGGCTTCGCAGGCGAGCTCCTCAAGATGTTCTGGTTCGCCCCGCCGCTCCCGGGAATCGGCACCTTCATCTCCGTGGTCTCGATCGTCGCGAGCTCGCTCGCGGCGGCGATGGGAGGCGGCGCATGGCTGCGCAGCGAGTTCACCACGGGTACCCTCGGGCGCTGGTGGCGGGGGCGGCGTCCCGCCTCCGAGGCGACCGTCCCGAACATGCCTTCACCCGCTCCGACCCCGGGCATGGTCGCGGCCGATCCGGGGCCCGCCGCTCCGCCGTCCAGCCCTCCCACGCAGATCTGAGCTCGATCCGCCCGCGGCGCAGCCGAAGGGCTCCTGCCGCCGCAGGCGTCCTCCGCGTTCCCGGTCGTGGCGCCGGCGAGCGCCGCTCGTGACCGGCCAGGCGCTCTGGTTCCTGTGCCTGCTGCTGTTTCTGGACGGGGCCACGTTCTCGTTCGCCTCGACCGTGCTGCTGCTCCACTACGGGCGCTACCATCCCCCGGTGCTGCTGGCGGTCGCGGGAGGCGCCTCGAGCGCGCTCGGGAGCTCGATCCAGCTCCTGCTCCTGCGCTGGATCCTGGGATCGGGCCAGCCGTGGATGAAGCGCTTCGCGCCGTCGCGCGAGAAGCTCCAGGCGGCGCTCAAGAGCTATCCCTCGGCCTCGTTCCTGGCGCTCGTGACGGCCCGGGCCACACCCCTGCCCGATGCTCCCCTGAAGCTCGTGGCCGCGACGATCGGCTATCCGGTCCACCTCTACGGCCTGGCCACGTTCCTGGGCTCGATGCCGTACTTCTACGCGCTGGCGCTGATCGGCAGCAAGGTGCGGATTCCCCTCTGGGTGCTCCTCGCGGCGGCCGGCGCGGTGGTGGTGGGGGTCCTAATCGATCGATGGCGCAAGCGTCGCGCGTCGCGGTCGAGCGCATGACCAACGGCTCTGGAACCAGGGACCGGGCGAGGAGGAGCCGTCCGAGGGCTGTAGCGAGACTCTCGCGCGCGGAGGCAGGAGCCGGAGCCCGCGTCGCGAGTGAGCGACCGAAGACAGGAGGTCGGAGGCCGCGGGTCTTGCAGAGGCCCTCGGACGGCTCCTCCTCGCCCAGGCCTGAAGCTCGGCGCGTAGCTCCGCGGGCCGTGGGCGTCGACACCGGCGGCACGTTCACCGACTTCGTCGCTCTCGCCGGCGGCCGGCTGGTGGCGCTCAAGCTCCCCTCGACCCCGCGAAGCCCCGAGCGCGCCGTGCTCGAGGGGCTCCGCCGCCTCGGCGCCGGGCGCGCGACGCGCGTGCGGCACGGCTCGACGGTGGCCACGAACACGCTGCTCGAGAGAAGCGGCGCGCGCGTGGCGCTCGTCACCACGGCCGGCTTCGAGGACCTGATCGAAATCGGCCGCCAGGATCGTCCCGACCTCTACGCCCTGGCCCCGCGTCGCGCCGAGCCGCTGGTCCCCGCGTCACGTCGCGTCGGCGTGTCCGAGCGCACCGGGCCCAAGGGTGAGATTCTCGAGCCACTCGGTCCGGCCGGGCTTCGCAAGGCCGCGAGCGAGACGCGGGAGAGCCGCCCGCAGGCAATCGCGATCGGCCTGCTCCACGCCTACGCCAACCCCGCGCACGAGCGGCGCCTCGAGCGCGCCCTCGCGCGCCTCGGCGTCCCGGTCACCCGCTCCTCGGCGGTCTGTCCCGAGGTGCGGGAGTACGAGCGCCTCTCCACCACCGTCGCCAACGCTTACCTGATTCCGCGCGTCGCCTCCTATCTCACGCGGCTCTCGCGCGGGACGCCGGCCTCTCTCGAGATCGTCCTGTCGCACGGCGGCACCACGACCCCGGCGCGCGCGGCGCGCGAGCCGGTGACCCAGCTCCTCTCGGGACCGGCGGGCGGGCTCAAGGCCGCCCGGGACGTGGCGCGCGCCTGTGGCTTCGAGCGAGCGCTCACGCTCGACATCGGGGGCACCTCGACCGATTGCGGGTTCGTTGCCGGCGAGCTGCCGCGCCGGCGGGCCCGCGAGGTGGCGGGCTTCCCGATCCAGCTCCCCTCGCTCGACCTGCACACGATCGGGGCCGGAGGCGGGTCGATCGCCGCGGTCGACGCCGGGGGCCTGCTGCACGTGGGCCCCCAGAGCGCGGGCGCGGTCCCGGGCCCCGCATGCTACGGGCGCGGCGGTCCTCCCACCGTCACCGACGCCCTGGTGGTGCTCGGGCGCATCCCGGGACAGAGCATGGCCGGAGGCGCGCTGCGGCTCGATCGCCGCGCGGCGGCAAGGGCGCTCGCGGCGCTCGGCCGGCGGCTGGGGGGGATGGGTGCCCTCGAGGCCGCGGACGGGGTGATCGAGGTCGCCGAGTTCCACATGGCGGCGGCGCTGCGGCGCGTCTCGGTCGAGCGCGGGGAGGATCCGCGCGGCGCGGGCCTGGTGGCCTTCGGCGGCGCCGGGGGGCTCCACGCCTGCGCGCTGGCCGACTCGCTGGGATGCGCCGTCGTCCTGTTCCCTCGCCACGCGGGTCTGCTCTCGGCGATCGGGGCGCTCAACGGAGGCTCGCGGCGCGAGCGCAGCCGCTCGGTGCTGATCGAGGCGAGCGAAGAGACGAGCCTCGGCCGAGCGCTGGACGAGCTCCAGGCGGCGATGCTCGCGGAGTTCTCGCCTTCCGAGCGGGCGCGCGTGCGCCTCGAGCGCTGGGCGGAGGTGAGGTACAGGGGCCAGTCGCACGAGCTCTCGCTTCCATACGGCCCCGGGCTCGAGGAGCGCTTCCACCGCGAGCACGCCCGCCGCTTCGGCTTCGCCGACCGCCGCTCGGGGGTCGAGGTCGTGACCGTGGACGTGCGCGGCGCTCTGCCGGGCGACGAGCTGCCCGGCGGCGGCGATTCCGTTCCAACGCGTCGCCTGGGCGAGCCGCGGGATACGGCCCGCGTTCATCACGACGGCCGGTGGCTCCGCGCCCCGGTGTGGCAGCGCGCCGCGCTGCCGGCCCGGTTCTCCGCGCCGGGGCCAGGGATCGTGGCCGAGGAAGGGGCCACGCTCTGGATCGCTCCGGGATGGACGGCTCGCCTCCACGGCACCGGGACGCTGGTGCTCGTGAGGGCGCGCCCGGCACGAGGGCCGCGATGAGGGGGCGGGCGAGGAGCGCTCGCCGGGGCGCCCGGGGCCGGGAGAAGCCGCGGCCCGGCGAGGGCGTGCGTCTCGCTCTCTACCAGGGCCTGTTCGCCGCCGCCGCCGAGGAGATGGGAGCCACCCTCATGCGGACCGCGCACTCGCCCAACATCAAGGAGCGGCTCGACCACTCGTGCGCGGTGTTCGACCCGAGAGGCCGCCTGGTGGCCCAGGCCGCGCACATCCCGGTCCACCTGGGGAGCCTGCCGCGCGCCGTCGAGGCGGCGCTCGAGCTCGGGCCGTTCCGGGACGGCGACACCGTGATGCTCAACGATCCGTTCGCGGGCGGCACGCACCTTCCCGACCTGACGCTGGTCTCGCCGGTGCTGCTCACGCGCTCGGGCTCGCCCGACTTCTTCGTCGCGACGCGCGCCCACCACGCCGACATCGGCGGCGCCGCGCCGGGCTCGATGCCGCTCGCGCGGGAGGTGTACGAGGAAGGCCTGCGCATCCCACCGGTGTTCCTGGCGCGCGCGGGCCGGCCGGTCCCCGACGTCCTGCGCCTGCTGCTGGCCAACGTGCGCACGCCGGACGAGCGGCGCGCCGACCTCGACGCCCAGCTCGGCGCGCAGGCCACCGGGGCGCGCCGGCTCGGGGAGTGGGCGCGGCGCCGCGGGGCGGCCGAGCTCCGCCGCGCTGCGGCACTCCTGATGGATCACGCCGAGCGATGCGTGCGGGCCGCGATCGGCGAGCTGCCGCGCGGCACCTTCCGCTTCGAGGACGCGCTCGACGACGACGGGCTCACGCCCGAGCCGGTGAGGATCGCGGCCACGCTCACGATCGGCGCCGATCGCGTGCGGGTCGACTTCACCGGCTCGAGCCCGCAGACGGCCGGGCCGGTGAACGCGGTCGAGCCGGTGACCAGGGCCGCCGCCTCGTACGCGCTGCGCTGCGTGCTGGGCGGCGACTTCCCCGTCAACGACGGCGCGTTCCGGCCGATCGAGGTCATAGCCCCACGCGGCACGGTGGTGAACCCACTGCCGCCCGCCGCGGTTTCCGCGGGGAACGTCGAGACCTCGCAGCGCATCGTCGACGTGGTGCTCGGTGCCTTGGCGCAGGCGCTGCCCGACCGCGTGCCCGCGGCGAGCTACGGCACGATGAGCAACCTTCTGATCGGGGGGACGGAGCCTCTGAGCGGGCGGCCGTTCGCCTACTACGAGACGCTCGCCGGCGGGCACGGGGCCGGCCCCGGGTGGCATGGCGCCTCGGCGATGCAGGGCCACATGACCAACACCCGGAACACGCCGATCGAATCACTCGAGCATGCTTATCCGATCCGCGTGCTCGCGACCAGGATCCGCCGCGGGAGCGGCGGGCAGGGTCGCTTCCGCGGCGGCGACGGCATCGAGCGCGTGGTCGAGCTGCTCGCTCGGTCGCGGGTCACGGTGATCTCGGACCGGCGCTCGCGCGGGCCCTACGGCCTCCAGGGTGGGGCCGCCGGGCGGCCGGGCGAGAACCTGGTGCAGGAACGCCGCGACGCCGCGCCGAGGCTCATGCCCGGCAAGTTCCAGATCGACCTGCGGGAGGGAGCGGTGCTGACGGTCGCGAGCCCGGGCGGGGGTGGCTTCGGCGCGCCGCGGGTGCGCCCCTTGCAGGCTGCCGACAAAGCCGAGGACGAGAACTCCGGGGGCACCCACACGGCGCGTGGGTCCGGGTTTGTCGGCAGCCTGCTTCAGCGGGCGAGCGCGATGCGGCGCGTGCCTGCAAACCCCGGGAGTCGCAAGCGCAAGTAGTAAATGCCCGCAGGGGCCCGGGCTCCCGTTCTCGTCCGCCCGTCCCAGGCCTCGGTATGGGATCCCGCCTCGACGTCCCGATCCATGACCGTCGCGATCACCCGCCCCTGGCCGTCGAGGACCTGGGCCTCCACGCGGCCGCCTTCCCTGAGTGCAAAGCCGAAACTCACTCCCGAGCGGCTCGGATTCGGAGCCGGACCCGACGTGAATCCGATCGCGATGTTGCCGCCTGCGACCGGCGGCACGCCGGCTGGAGTCGAGACGACGACCACACCCTTCATGCCGAAGGACTCGTGAGGGCGACAGAAGAACGGAAACGTTCCTGCCGAGTTGAATGTGAACGTGAACAGGGGAGCGGCCGAGGTGCTCGGTACGTCGAACAAGATCCCCGCCTGCGGGTCCAGGGACCCGTTGCCGTTAGTGATGGTGTGCGATCCGGTGACCCAGCGCCAGAGGATCGACTGGCCCACCTGAATCTTGGCCGTGTCGATGGCCGTGCTCAGGTTGCCGTCGGTGTCGAACCGGAAACTGGAGTTGGGGCCCACGAGGAACGTGTCCGCCGCGGCCGCCAACCTCGGGAAGCTGGGAGAACCACTGGTCGACCCACCGCTGCATGGCCTCGTCGGTCATCGGCATGCCCGCGTCGTGGCCCGCGTGCGGGCTGGCGGCGGCCGGTGGCGCGGTGTCACGAAGGCCGAGGGCCAGTATGAACGTGAGAGCCAGGACAGGCCCTGCCTGCCGCAGAATCCTAAGGTGCTGGGTGCGGTGCGATGCCATGGCCGATCTCCTCTTCGGTCGAGAGGTGACGCTGGACGAACCCTGGACAAGGCTACACGGCGCGTGGCCCGTGCTCCATCCGTGGTTCTACGTATCCCAACATGGGGAATCCACGAAGGGCGCGGATGGAGCCGGGCGCAGCCTCAGTACGAGAAATGGAACTGCAGGTAGCCCTGCCGCTCGTCCGGGACGTCGCCGACCAGGGAATTCCCTCCGAACTTGTGCTGGATGAAGCGCAGCGTCCAGCGCAGCTCGGCGAAAGGAACCGGCACGTACTCCCCCTCCACCGAATAGCGGTCGTGGGTGTTCAGTCCGTCCGCGGGGCCACTGATGAGTATGTATCGCCTGTTGTCCAGGTTCACGTGGTCGTAGCGGAACCTGAAGTTGACCGAGCGCATGGGCGCGTAGTCGGCCTCGGCGAAACCCGCCAGCAGGTTCCGCTTGGCCTCCGAGAACTCGAACTCGTCGGTTCCGGCCGCGATCTCGCCCAGCAGGGCGAGGCGCCGGTAATGGGTCAGAGCGAAGAAGCCCCAGCGCGAGGCGCGCCGGATGGGGAAAGCAGGAGGCAGCGTAAAGGTGATGGGATTCTTCTGGTAGTCGTCGTAGAAGGATGCCGCAGCGTGAAAGAACGTGTTCCCGTAGCCCAGCTTGACCGCCTTCGCTTCCGCGAACGAGTTCCCGAAACCGGGAGGCGCGAAGAGGGACGAGCTTCCGTTGGTGAGAGCCACGCGCCCGTAGAATCCCGAGCGAGTCGCGCCAACCTCGATGCCCTCGTCGGTGCTGCGCGGGTCATAAGGAAGGAACGTCCTCTGCACCAGGTTGGCGAGGCCCGAGGGAACGGTGAAGAAATCCAGGAACCCCTGGCGCGTCGCCACCGTGTGGTCGTCCATCCGCAGCCCGAAGGGATTCCTGAAGGCTCCGATTTTGATGTATCCGTCCCACGGGAATCCTCCGATCCAGCCGAACGACTCGCGGGGCGTTGCCCCATCCTGGGTGTGCACGAGCGCCAGCCGCGGGTGGGGCTGGAACGCGATGTGAATCGCATTCTCCATGTTGAAGAACGCCAGCCGGTCGAGGGAGTCGGTCTTGACCGTGGTGTTGCCCAGGAGCAGGACCCGGTGGTTGAGCCCGAAATAGACCGGCATGTTGTCGCCCACCCGGTTCACCACCGAGAGGTCATGCCACGCGCTGGTGCTGTCCTCGGGCTCGAGGCTGTGCCGGTTGCGGGCGAAGGCGAAGCCAAAGTCGTTGCGCGGGCCGCCGCCGTTGGGGTCGAAGTGGCAGTTCGCACACATGAGCCCGGTGCGCGCCGCGTAGAGCGGCACGGTGGCGCCGCCACGAGGCCAGACCAGCATTCCGAGCGAGATCAGGGGGAGGGCGACAGCAACCGCGCGAAGAGCGTGACGCATGGGACCTCCTCTGGGCGTTACCGCCGCAGGCGAAACCGCCTCGCGCGATCGTGCCTGCAGGCGCCGGGGCCGGCGATGGTTAGCACCCTGCCCAGGGCAGGTCAATCGGGAAGCGGGAGGGCGTATAATTCGCGACCGTGGCCTCTGAAAAAGCGCAAGCCGACGGCGCCTTGCGGCCCGGTTCCATCCCTGCGGCCCCCTCGCTCGAGCAGGCTGCTCGACGCCGGGCCGGTCACGCCCCGCTCGCGCGCCCCGGGCTCGAGCCCACGCGGGCATGCGGCCCCTTGGTCGTTCACGCGCTGGTGATTGCGATGGCCGCCTCCCTCGCCTGCCCCGGGCACGCGAACCCCTCCTGGCCGAGCCCGTCGTGGGACGGACAGTGGTTCCGCTTCACCTCTCCTCCCCGCGAGGGGCATACGGCGGTCTACGATCCGATCCGACACCGGATGATCGTGCTGGGCGGGGGCGACGCTGAAAACCCACTCGATGACGTCTGGGCATTCTCGCTCGATGGTCGCGCATGGACCCGAATCGACTCGCCCGAAACCCGGCTGTCGGTCAACTACGAGGTGCCGTTCGACAGCAGCGTGGCCGTCTTCGATCCCGACCAGGATCGAGTCCTCGTGTTTCACCCGTTCAGCCCCACTGGCCATGTCGGGCAGCTCTCGCTTTCGGGCGCGCCCCAATGGTCGATTTACACGCAGCGAAACACGCCGACGGGCTATTCGATCATGTTCGACCCAGTCCGAAGGCGGGTGCTGAACTTCGGTGGGTGGAGCCAGGCGGAGGGGTTTTCTAACGATGTCTGGGCTCTGAAGCTGGCACGCTATCCAGAGTAGGAGAAGCTGCAACCCGCGGGCCCTCTCCCCGGCGGACGCTGGAAACCCACGCTGGTGTACGATCCGGCTCGTGACGCCCTGATCATGTTTGGGGGGGTCGGGCCGTTCGAAGACCCCTTTGCGCCGCCGCAGGCGCACTCGGATGTCTGGAGGCTGTCGCTCGCGACGCTCGAATGGTCCCGGCTGTCACCCGCCGGCCAGGGTCCACCGCCCTCGTATGGCCAGCCGGCCGTGTTCGATCCGGTGAACGATCGAATGATCCTGTTCGCGTCGGCGAGCCCGGGAGGCAGCTACGCGCTCAGGTTCTCGCCGTCGCTCGCGTGGGAAGGGCTGGCTCCCGTTCCGGGCAACACCACCGGATTCAGCGTCGTACTGGACTCCACGAGCGGGACTGCGGTGATGTTCGGCGGCAGAGTTCCAGGATCGTACGAGCCGACCGGCGACGTTTGGTCCTTCGATCTGCACACCGGGCAGTGGTCGCCGTTCCCCTATCAAGCCGCGCCATCGCCCGGCTACTTCTTCGCCAACCTGGTCTATGACCCGGTGCGCGATCGCTTCCTCTTGTTCGCCTCCTCCGAGTATGGCGGCACGCCCGAGCTGTGGGCGTTCTCGATGACGGCGCAGAAGTGGACGAGAGTCGATATTGAATGTGGAGCGCGACCGGGATTCTTTCCATATCCATTCTACGATTCCGTTCGAGATCGCCTGATCGCCTACGGAGATGGCTCGCCATCGGGCTCGAGCACCCGCGACTATCAGCTCTGGGAGCTCATGCTCGAGGGAACGCCCACCTGGCACCGTCTCGAGGTATCGGGAGTGGCCCATCCGCCCCCGGGGTTCTACGGTTCGCTGGGCGTCTGGGAGCTGCCCTTGGACGGCATCGCGCAGTGGGACTCGCTGCACGTGACGGGATCGCCACCCGCGTTGGTCTCGGTGCCAAGCTACCTCATGGACCTCGCAAGTGGGTATGACCCTGCTGGCGATCGATTCATCATGTCGGGCGGGTTCTTCGGAACCACCATACCGACCGAGATCGGCTCCTGGGCGCTGTCGCTCGGACCCTCTCCATCGTGGACCACTCTGGTCCCCGTTGGCTGGCATCCACGCGAAACGGCTTACCACGCCGTGTACGACCCGGTGCGCAATCGCATCGTCGCCCACGGCAGCATCGACAACGGGGCCGGCTCGGATCTCCTGACCGTGGTCCTGGACCCCGCCGCAGGGTGGTCGTACCTGTCGCCCGAGGGCAGGCTTTTCGCCCGGGGGTACGGGTTCCCTGCCGAGGCGTACGACCCGGTGCGCGACCAGCTCTTCGTGTTCCGGAGCGACGGCTCTGAATGGACCCTGTTCTGGGGCACTCCCGCATATCCAGGGCTTACCTTAAGCTCGGACACGACCTGGGTGCCCGGCGACACGCTCGCAGTTGGCGCGACTCTTTCGAACCCCCTCATTTTCGGCCAGGAGGTGGTGTGCTCGGTCGTCGACAGTCGTCGGTGGCCGGGACTGCCATCGGCGCAGACCGTGCTTGTCTCGGCCGAGGGCGAGCGGCAGGTGGTGTTTCGGTTCGCCGTGCCGGAGACCGCCGTCGCCGGCGTCAACCCGATCCGGATCGCTGCAGCCTTCAAGCAAACGAGCATTCGACTGGAGCAACCGCAAACGCTGAGAAGCTCGAGCCCTCCCATTGAGCTGGTGCTGCTCGACGCCCTGGCCGATTCGGGCCGCGTGCGCCTGCGGTGGTCCGGATTCCCCGTCGCCTCGGACGCCTTTGTCGAGCGCCGGGGGCCCGGCTCTGACTGGCGCGAGATCGGCCGGGCCGCCCAGACGACCGGCGGCATCTTCACCTTCGAGGACAGCTCGGTCACGCCGGGTGCGGCATATGATTATCGCCTTCGATATTTGCTGGGAAGGAGGGTTCTCTACACGGCCGAAGCACATGTGAGCGTGCCATTGCTCCCCAGCCTTGCGCTCCGCAATCTGATCTGGGACGCCGATCATGTGTTCCTGTCGTGGGTCGGCGCCCATGATGTGATGAGCACAATGGTCCAGCGACAGGTTTCCAGCCATCCGTGGAACGATGTCGCGGTGATCTCTCGGGGCTCCTCCGGAGCGTTCGAGTACGAGGATCGAGACGTGAGCCCCGGGGCCGACTACGCCTACCGTCTGTATTATTTCATCTATGGATTCGAACAGTACACGGCCGAGACCCGGGTTCATGTACCGCTTCTCACGGTCCACTTCTCATTGCTCGACGCCGTCGCCGAGTCACGTCGGGTTCGGCTGACGTGGTCCGTGAGCCCCGGTGGAGGTGACGGCGTGGTCGAGCGCGGCGACGGTGGTGGGTCCTGGGAGGAGAAGGGGCTGCTGCACGCCCTCGGGGGCGTGGATACCACCTACCAATTCGAGGACCGCACGGTCATGCCCGCAACCTCCTATTTCTACCGCCTCCGCTACACGGTGAGGGGCCAGACGAGCCTTTCGGCTCCGTTCGAGGTCGTAACTTCTGCGGTGCCCCAGCTCTCGCTCTCGATGGCCGGTCCCAATCCAAGCCGGGACCTGTCGCTCCGCGTCGTGCTTCCAGACGACCGTACAAGCCTGCTCCGGGTCTTCGACATTCAGGGTCGGATCGTCTACTCGCGTGAGCTGAGCGCGCTCGGGCCGGGAGAGCATGCACTCACGGTACGGGGCGATGGGATCCGCGCGGGAGTCTACGTCGTGCGTCTCGTCCGCGCGGACAGACAAACGTCGCTGAGGTCCGTGGTAGTTCCCTAGGACGGGACCGGCCTAGGTAGCCTTTCGCCCCACCTCACACTCCGGCCCTCGCCGCGGTCTTCAGGTGCTGGGCCAGCAATCGCGCCACCACGCGGCGGGTGAGAGGCGTGGAGTCGGCCGCCGAGATCCGCAGCGCCGCCTCGGGGAGCGCGTCCAGGAACGCGTCGTTCTGGAGGCCGACGAGAATGGTCGGCCGCTCGTTGCAGCGGGCGCGGAGGCCGTCGATTTCCTCGGCGGGGAGAGGCTTGCGGCTCGCCACCGCCACCATGCCGAGCCCGGCCGGCCCGTTCGCCGACACGGGGACGCCGAGGCTCGACAGCTCCTCGCTCAGCGAGCGGCCCTCCTTCCACTCGGGCTCCTCGACCCACAGGGCGCCGGCCGCCGGCGCCGCGAGCGCCCCCCGGACGATGAGCCCCCGCTCGACGACCCGCTCGAGCCGCGACTCCCAGTCGGCCGGGGTCAGCTCCCCGATTGGCTTCCCGAGCTCGGCCGCGCTGGGCCCGCGATGCGCCCCATCGAGGCGGGCGAGACGCGGGCGCGCGGCGTCGAAGCTCGCGCGGCCGATCTTGCCGTCGACCAGCGCGCGCGACAGCTCCAGGCGCACGCGTCTCAGCTCGTCGTTGTGGAACGCGAACAGCAAGAGGTCGCAGCCGGCCTCGAGCGCCAGGCGTCCCGTCTCGAAGGTGTCGCGTCCCTCGGCGGCGCCCTTCATCTCGAGCGCATCGGTGATGCACACTCCCCCGAAGCCGAGCTCCCGGCGCAGAAGGTTCTGCAGGACTGCCGGGGAGAACGTGGCGGGATGCTCGGCGTCCAGGGCCGGATAGACGACGTGCGCGCTCATCACGGCGTCGGCCCCGAGGTTGGCGCGGAACGGCACGAGCTCGCGCTGGGCCAGCTCGGCGCGAGGGGCGGTGCAGGTCGGCAGCGCGAGGTGCGAGTCGAGCACCGTGTCACCGTGCCCCGGGAAGTGCTTGAGACAGCTCGCCACGCCGCCGGCCCTCAGGCCGCGCACCGCCTCGGCCACCCGCTCGGCGACCTCGCCCGGCGCGGTCGAGAACGCGCGCGGCCCGATCACCGGGTTCAGCGCCCGGGAGTGGACGTCGGCGACCGGGGCGAACACCCAGTCGATGCCGAGCGCCCGGAGCCGCTCGGCCGTGACGCGGCTCACCCACTCGATGTCGCCCGGCTCGGCGCCGCGGCCGAGCAGCAGGGCGTTGGGGGGCACTACCAGGTGACCCGCGAGCTGGGAGACGTGGCCGCCCTCCTCGTCGGTGGCGATGAAGAGCCGGCGCGGGCGCGCCAGGTCGCGGAGGCGCGCCGTCAGGAGGCGCAGGTCCTCCAGATCGCGGAAGTCGCGCTTGAAAATGATGACGCCCGCGGGCGGAAAGGCGCTGAAGTCCTTCTCCCAGGCCTTGCCGATACCCTCCGGAGGCAGTCCGATAACGAAGCGGCGGGCGATGCCTCGCTGAGCGTCCATGACGGCGGGGAAACTGGGCGAGCCGGCGAAGGTTGTCAATGTATTCGGGTGCCCGCGCGCGAAAAGCGCGCGGAGCGCCGGTGCTGCGAGCCTTCCCCGCCGCCCCGGGAGGGTGGCGCGGGGCCCGATAAACGGCGTTTGGGACCCGCTCCCGCGGGACGATAATATGACAGTCCCATGCGCCCCCTCGTCTCTGACCGCAGCACCCGATTCACCGAATCCGTGATCCGCGAGATGACCCGCCTGTGCCAGCAGCACGGGGGGGTGAACCTCGCCCAGGGATTCCCCGACTTCCCCGCGCCGGAATCCGTCAAGGAAGCCGCGGCACGGGCGGTGCGCGAGGACGTGAACCAGTACGCCATCACCTGGGGTGCCAAGAAGCTGCGCGACGCCCTGGCGGCCAAGACCCGGCGCTTCTCGGGCCTTTCCTACGACCCGGAGACCGAGATGACGGTCTGTTGCGGCTCGACCGAGTGCATGGCGGCCACCCTGCTCGCGCTCGTCAATCCGGGCGAGGAGGTGGTGGTGTTCGAGCCGTTCTACGAGAACTACGGCCCGGACGCGATCCTCTCCGGAGCGGTTCCGCGCTTCGTGCGGCTCCGCGAGCCGGACTGGTCGTTCGACCCCGCCGAGCTGGACAAAGCCTTCAACAACCGCACCAAGGCGATCATCATCAACACTCCCAACAACCCGACCGGGAAGGTGTTCTCGCGCGTCGAGCTCGAGCACATCGCGGCCCTGTGCCAGCGCTGGGACGTCGTGGCGGTGACGGACGAGATCTACGAGCACATCGTCTACGACGGCGCCGAGCACATCTCAATGGCATCACTCGAGGGCATGCGGGAGCAGACCGTGACCATCAGCGGAGTCTCCAAGACCTACAGCGTGACGGGCTGGCGGATCGGTTACTGCCTGGCCTCGCCGGCGATCACCGGGGCGATCCGCAAAGTTCACGACTTCCTGACCGTGGGGGCGCCGGCGCCGCTCCAGGAGGCCGCGGCCGTGGCCCTGGAGTCTCCCGATGCCTATTACCGGCAGCTCGCGGACGGCTACCGCCAGCGGCGCGACTTCCTGATCCCGGCCCTCGAGCAGGCCGGATTCCGGACGTTCCAGCCCCGTGGGGCGTACTACGTGATGACTGACATCTCGGGCTTCGCCTTCGTGGACGACGTGGCGTTCGCCCGGTACCTGGTGGCGGATGTGGGGGTGGCGGCGGTGCCGGGATCGAGCTTCTATTCGACGCCCGAGGCCGGCAACCAGCGGTTGCGCTTCCATTTTGCGCGCCGACGAGAGACACTTGAAGCGGCGGCGGCGCGCCTCGGCAAGCTCGGCGCCGCCGCCCGGTAGCTCAACAACTCGAGGAATCCCAATGGCATCCTTCCGTCGCACCTCGCTCGGTCCCGTCGCCGTCGCCATGGCCTTGTCGCTCCTGCTGGGCTTCGGCCTGGCGCGGGGGCTCCAGGCCACCGACGACCTCCGCAGCCAGCTCGATCTGTTCTCCCAGGTGCTGTTCCTGGTGCAGAACAACTACGTGGACGTGCCCGACAACCACCAGCTCATCCGCGGCGCGATCGACGGCATGCTCAAGACCCTCGATCCGCACACCGTCTACGTGCCCGAGCAGCGCGCGCAGCGCATGGACGAGGACTTCCGCGGCGAGTACTCGGGGATCGGCATCCAGTTCGACATCCGCGACGGCGCCATCGTGGTGATCTCGCCTCTCGAGGGCACGCCCGCCTTCCGGCTCGGAATGAGGGCCGGGGACCGCATCGTCGAGATCGACGGCAAGCCGGTTTCCAAGTCGATCACCACCGACGACGTGTTCAAGCTGCTGCGCGGCCCCTCGGGGACCACCGTCGAGGTCACCATCGAGCGCGAGGACGAGGCCGAGCCGCTCAAGCTCACCATCGAGCGCGCCAAGATCCCGATCGAGAGCGTGTACTACCCGCACATGATCCGGCCGGGCGTGGGTTACGTGCGCATCACGCGCTTCTCGCAGACCACCGGCGAGGAGCTCGAGAAGGACCTCAACACCCTGCGCGCGCAGGGCATGAAGTCGCTGCTGCTCGACCTGCGCTCGAACTCGGGCGGGCTCCTGTCGCAGGCGGTCGACGTGCTGGACCAGCTGGTGCCGAACGACAAGCTGCTGGTCTACACCCGCGGTCGGATTCCGTCCTCGAACGCCGACTACAAGAGCACCGACCGGCCCAAGCTCGTGGACGTGCCGATCGTGGTGCTGATCGACCACGGCAGCGCCTCGGCCTCGGAGATCGTCTCGGGCGCGATCCAGGACCTGGATCGCGGCCTGGTGGCTGGGACCAACTCGTTCGGGAAGGGCCTGGTCCAGAACCAGCTCCGGCTCTCGGACGGCTCCAAGCTGCTGCTCACGGTGGCCAAGTACTACACGCCGAGCGGCCGCCTGATCCAGCGCGACTACACCAAGTTCGCCGACCGGAGCGAGTACGCCGAGGACGCCTTCAAGGTCGACGTGCCGACCGACTCGGTGCTGGCGACCCTGCCCAAGTTCAAGACCACCGCCGGCCGCACCGTGTACGGCGGAGGCGGCATCTACCCCGACGTGATCGTCCATGATCCGCCGAACCTCACCCGCCCGCAGGCCGACATGATCCAGAAGCGGGTGTTCTGGGAGTTCGCCACGCACTACATTCATCACCACAAGGACCAGAAGTGGACGCCGCAGTCGTTCGGCCGCAATTTCCAGCTGAACGACGCCGAATGGGCCGACGTGAAGAGCATCATGGCGAACCGCAAGGTGGCGGTGACCGACTCGATCTGGCAGGCGGATCGGGACTTCATGGTGCGGCAGGCGCGGGAGGAGCTGGCGAACCTGACGCTGAGCCCGCTCGAGCGCTACAAGATCGTCGTGGAGGACGACTCGCAGCTCCAGGCATCGCTCGACCTGTTCCCGCGGGCCAGCAAGCTGATGTCGATGGCGGGCGACGCCGCGGTGCCGCAGCAGCACCGGCACTAGCCCGGCGGGCCGGGGCGGAGAGCCCGGGCCCGGAAGCAGAGGTCGAGGCGCGAACGCCTCGACACAGGACCAGCGCGGGGGGAATCGGTTCCTTCCCCTCGCGCTTCTCTCTTGCTGGCTTTTGTGCTGCCCCGGAAGCACTCCGCTCGCGAACGGTTTACGGCGGCGGGCGGCGAGGGCCTCCTTTTGGTAGCATGCCGCGCCCCACGGTCAGCGCGTCGCCTTGCAATTCCATGATCTCGGCGTCGCGATGGCCCAGCCCGCCTGGAGGTCAGCCATGAAGGTTTCCATCGTGATCCCGGCCCACAACGAGGAGACCCTGCTCCCCGACTGCCTCCGCGCCCTTGCTGCCCAGGATTACGACGGGGCGCTCGAGATCATCGTCGTGGACAACGCCAGCAGCGACCGCACGGCGGAGGTGGCGCGTCTGCTGGGCGCAAGCGTGGTCTCGGAGCCCAGGCGGGACTACTGCCTCGCGCTGATCCGCGGCTTCGCCGCGGCGACGGGGTCGATCATCGCCATGACCGACGCCGACACCGTGGTGCCGCCCGACTGGGTGTCGCGCTTGGTCGAAGAGTACCGGCGCCGGCCCGACGTCGTGGCGATCGGCGGCGACGTGGTATTCACGCGCGCGAACTGGAAGGGATGGCTGCTCGCGCGGGTCCTGGTCCCGGCCTTTAACTGGATCGACCGCCGGAACCCGCGCGGCCCGCATCTCTGGGGGGCCAACCTGTCGGTGCGGCGCGATGCGTTCCTCGCGGTGGGCGGCTGGAACTCGGACTACAGCCTCGAGGTGGACAGCGAGCTCTCCGAGCGCCTGCGGAGCGCCGGCCGCGTGGTGGTGCTGGAGTCGCTGCGGGTCCAGACCTCGTCGCGGCGCTGGAACCGCGCGCTCCTCTCCAATCTGTTCCTCTACGTGTCGAACTTCGTCTGGATGAAGCTGTTCTCGCGGCCGCTGTGGCGCGACTTCCCGGTGGTGCGCGAGCCCGCGGCCGGGCTGCGACCGCGGCGCCGGCGGGCGGCGCTGGCCGCGGCGGCGGCGGCCTTGGCGGTGGCCGTGGTGCTGGGCGAGAGCGCGTTCTCGCCGCGCTCGAGCGCGTTCGGCAAGACCTACTGGCACGCCGCCACCCACCAGAAGGTCGTGGCGCTCACCTTCGACGACGGCCCGAACGAGCCCTACACCTCGCAGGTGCTCGACATCCTTGAGCGCGAGCACGTGCGCGCCACGTTCTTCCTGATCGGGGAGAACGTGCGGAAGTATCCGGCCGCGGCGGCGCGGATCGTGCGCGAGGGCCACGTGGTGGGCAACCACTCCGAGCACCATCCGCTGCGCTTTGCGCTCGAGCCGGTCCAGCAGATCAGGGCCGAGGTGTCGGCGGCCGAGGAGACGATCCACGCGGCCACGGCGCTTTTTCCCCGGCTGTTCCGCCCGCCCCAGGGCCTGCGCTCGCCCTGGCTCATGCGTGTCCTAAAGAGCGACTCGCTCATCACCGTGACCTGGGACGACGCGCCCGGGGACTGGGATCCCATCTCGCGCGAGACCGTGGCGCGGCGCGCCGTGCTCCATGCGCGGCCCGGCTCGATCATCCTGCTCCACGATGGCCTCAACCTCAGCCACGACATCGACCGCAGCCCCACCGTGCGGGCGCTGCCCGAGATCATCGAGCGCCTGCGCTCGCGCGGCTACCGGTTCGTCACGGTCCCCGAGCTCCTGCATTGCCCGGCCACGCTGGCGGGCTGGCATCCTGCCTCGGGGTCGCCCGCTTCCTGAGAGAGGCCCCCGTGCGCGGGGTTCAGGCGAGAGGCTCCAGGGCCGCGTCGCGACCGAGAAACAGCGCCCCTCAGCGTATCGCCTGGATCGAGACCACGTCGTCTTTGCCGAACCCGAAGCGCTGGGCCGCGTGGCCTCCCACCTGCGCGATCTCGAGGCGCCCGCTCGACCCGATGATCGCGACCAGGGTCCCGATCGGGGCGTCTCCGTAGGAGCGCGCGATCCCCTGGATGTGCCGGCCCCCGAGCAGGACCTCGAGCCGGCTCTCCGCGATGCCCGGGAAGGCCGAGCCGATGGCCTCGGTGGTGAGGCTCGTGAGCGCGTTGCCGAAGCGATCGACCAGCATCACCCGGCCTTCCAGCCGGCCGTCCGCCCAGCAGATCGGCGGTCGCGCGAGCCGCACCGGGTCGCTGACCCGTGGACCCATGGACTCGAGCGGGACCCCGCCGGCGAGGTGGGCGGCCGCGGGGGCGAACACGTCCCGGCCGTGGAACGTGCGGCTCACCGGCAGCCGGAAGAAGCGCGGCTCGGTGAGGGATCGGATCTCCGCGTCAGGATCCGCCAGCGAGCACTCGAGGATTCCGTTGTCGGGCCCGACGAACAGTTGGCCCCGCGAGTGGACCGCGAGTGCCCGGCGCGTCGTGCCCACTCCGGGGTCGACCACCGCGAGGTGCACCGTGCCCACCGGGAAGTCGGGGGACGCGGCCTCGAGGATGAACGCGGCCCGCTCGATGTCTCCGGGATCGACCGCGTGGCTCAGGTCCACCACGCGGGCGCTCGGGCACAGGTCGTAGAGGACGCCGTGGACGACGCCAACGAACCAGTCCTCGTGCCCGAAGTCCGAGGTGAAGGTGATGATCGGCGACGCCATGGCGCGGGAGGCTAGCCTGAACGGCTCATGAACCGCCAGTCGCGCGACGAGCCCTTTCGCCCAGCATCGCGGAGAGTAGATTCCAGGCCCCCTCCACCGTGAGGCGCCTGAGACAGCGCAGGTCCGCGCAGACGTCGCGATCGCACGGGCTGCACTCGGCGCGCGCGTAGTAGGCGCGATGACCGAGGGAGGCAGGGTAGGGGAAGAACATCGCCGGCCGGTTGCGCGACATGAGCCCGAGCGTGGGCGCGCCGGCGGCCACCGCGGTGTGGAGCGGGCCCGTGTCGCCGCACACGAACGCCGCGCATCGCGCCTGGAGCGCAACGAAGCGCGCAATCGGCCAGGCCACGACGGCGTGCGCCCGTCTTGGCGGCAGCGCGGAGACAATGCTCCGGACCAGATCGGCTTCTGCCGGTCCGCCGCTCACCAGGGCCACGCCATCCTCGCGGGCGCTCAAGAACCTTCCGGCCAGCTCGATGAAGCGCTCGGGGAACCAGCGGCGCGTCTCCCAGCGGGCTCCGGGATGGAATCCGACGAGGACCGCGCCCTCGGGAACGCCGAGCGCCCTGAGCGCGGCGGCTGCCTCGCTGCGGGCCTGCTCACCGATGTGAAGCCGGGGCGTTGTTTCGCGGGCCGGCCAGCCCAGGGCGGCGAGCGAGGCGAGGTGGAAGCCAACCGCCGAGAGCGTGCGCGGCCGCGATTGATGCGTGTAGAGCGCCGAGCGCCAGCCCTTGTTCGGATAACCCACGCGGACGCGGGAGCCCGAGAGCGCGGTCCAGAGCGCGGTGCGCGGATTGCAGAAGAAGTCGAACGCCACATCGGGCGCGAAGCGGCGCAGGCGACGAATGAGCGTGATGTTCTCCCGCGGGCCGGGACTTCTCGGCACCACGATTAGCTCATCCACGCGCGGGTCTCCCTCGATGAGCGGGGCGCTCTCGCGCTCGGTGAGGTAGGCGACCTGGGCGCGCACGGCGTCCAGCGCCGGCAGCGTGAGGCAGATGTCGCCCAGGTAGCGCGGGCGGATCAAGAGCACCCGGCGCACCGGGCCGGGGTCCACGGGTCGGATGGTGGGCGCGGGCCTGTGGGGTATCATGCCGGCAGAATCTAGCAGGCTGCGGAAAAAGCCGAGGACAAGGCGCGAGGGAAGCGACGAGCGAGTCGTATCTGCAAGATACGTCGCAGCGAGGAGCGACCGAGCAAGGCAGTGATCGGCTTTCTCCGCAGCCTGCGCCAACCTTCGGGAAGGAGGACCGCGCATGGCCACCAGGAGCCGCACCGGTCACGGCAGCAATACCCGCGCGGTCGCCGGCGATTCCCGCCGGCGCGCGGGCGCGGTGAGCACGCCCATCATCCACTCCTCCACGTTCTCGTTCGACAGCCTGGAGTCGATGCTGGTCGAGAGGGATCGCGGGGCGGCGGGCGCCTTCTACCAGCGCCTCGGACACCCGACGCTGCGCGCCTGCGAGGAGCGCCTCGCCGGGCTCGAGGGGACGGAAGAGGCGCTGCTCTTTCCCTCGGGGATGGCGGCCATCACGGGCGTGCTGCTCGCCAACCTGCACGCCAAGGACCACGTCGTGGCCCTGCGCCAGTGCTACGGCGGGACCCTCGATGCCCTGCATTGGGGCAAGGAGCGACTCGGCTGGTCGTGCGCCCTGGTCGACGCGCGCGAGCCCGAGAGCTGGAAGGATGGCTTCCGCAGCGGCACGAGAATCTTCCATATCGAGACGCCGACCAATCCCACCTTGTGCGTGGTCGACATCGAGCATGCCGCCGCTCTCGCGCACCGCCACGGCGCGCTCCTCACCGTGGACAACACCTTCGCCTCCCCAGTCGGGCAGAAGTGCATGCCGCTCGGCGCCGACCTCGTGATGTACAGCGCCACCAAGTCGATCGGCGGGCACGGCGACCTCCTCGCGGGCGTGGCGCTTGGCAGTCGCGAATTGCTCGCCGGCGTCTACAACGTGCGCTCGGTGTTCGGCGCCGTGCCCGACCCGCAGATGGCGTGGCTAATCGAGCGCAGCCTCAAAACCCTCCCCATCCGGGTCGAGCGGGGTAATTCCAATGCCCTGGAGCTGGCGCGGCGGCTAGCGAAGCACCCGCGGGTGGCGCAGGTCTTCTACCCCGGCCTCGAGGGGCACCCGGGCCACGAAATCGCGCGGCGGCAGATGATGCTGGGCTTCGGGCCCGTCCTGGCCTTCGATGTGCGCGGAGGCATGGCGGCCGCCGAGCGCGTGGTGAATGGGCTCGAGCTGGTGCGCCACGCGCCGAGCCTCGGAGGCGTGGAGTCGCTCGCTTCGCTGCCGGCCCACACGTCGCACCGGCACATGAGCCCGGAGGAGCTGGCCCAGGCGGGGATCTCGCAGGGGCTGGTGCGGCTGTCGGTGGGGATCGAGGATGTGGAGGATCTCTGGGAGGATCTTGAGGGGGCGCTGGGAGCGGCGTAGTGGGCTTCGGTAGGTGCTACTCCAGGGGAGCAATTCGACGCAGCTTCCGCCCGAGAACGGGCGCGCTCCCAGTTCTCGAGCAACTCATTCTCGTGAAGGGTGGCCCACTCGGCGACAAGGCCCTGGTGAGGAGCTGTCGGCGGTCGCCGGCAATCTCCTGGCAGCCGGAACGGACACGCCGGCGATCCGAAGCCTCGCCGGGCTGACCCAAGCCGAACTGGACGAAGCCCATGAGCTGTTTCGAAGAGCGCTGCAGGAGTTGGGACGCCGGCGGGCGAGACACCTGAGCGCGATCGTGCTCGCAGACCCCGCGAACGCACGGCGCGTCGCATCCGAGGGTGCTCGGCTGGCCGCGGCCTTCAACTATCACGACGCGCTGATCCCCTTCTATCGCGCCGACGACGAGTACGGTCTTCCCGGATGCCGGCCGGCGGATGTGGACCGCGAGCTGGTCGAATACGCCCGCCGGTTGCTTCGCGATGAGTCGGGTCCCGCCTGAGCCAGAATGATCGGGAGCGGCGTCGCGCGGAACATGTTCAGCCGCTAAGCCCTCCGTCACTGAAGTAACCCCACGCCGCGCGGTCCGCGCAGCCCTGCCCGGCCCTCGGTCGCGAAACACTGGGTGGAGCGCCCCGCGGCGCGAATCCCCCTGGGCGAGTCCGCCCATGATTGCCTCTGTCCCGGCAGTGCGCTTAGCACGCTGGCCCGCACCGCCTCTCAACCTTGACTCGACATGCCGACCCAAGAGCATGGTGAGAGCGTGTCTTGATCGAGCAGTCCCAGGGCTCTCATCTTGCCCGACCGCAGGAACGCGGCACCTCCAGATCGGGTCCGGACCCTGCAATGACACCTCGACGATGACGCGCCTCGAAGGCCGGGTGTTCGACGGCTCTCGTAGCGCATGAAGCCAGGAAGGCAGGATCGCGAGCCGGCCACCTGGACTGCGACGCGTGCTGGCCCGCCGCGCTGCGGAGTTCCCGGGCCTCCTCTCACTCGCTTTGTCTCCAGTCACGGAGGTCGTGTTTCCATGAAGCGTTTGATGAAGTTCGGTGCCGTCGCCGCGACCATGCTGTTCTCTGCCGGTGCAGCTCATGCCTGGTTGCTCCAGGGTAACGTCAGGTGCGCCGACTGGAGTCCAGTGATCGGCGCCACGGTTCGGGTCGTTTCGACCGATCCCAACATGCCGTTCAACGTAACCGCGGTCACCGATTCGACCGGGCGCTACACGATCCATCTGCTCGAGCAACCGGCCTGCTATCACGAGACCCTCGAGGGTGTGAACGGCGGAAACGGCGGATACCTGGAGCCCGTGGCTGCCTACTACGATTTCTGTACCAAGGACGCGACCACCATCGAGAGGAACTGGGCGATCATTTGCCCGCCGCCTCCGCCCCCGCCTCCCGGCAAGGAAGGCAAGTGCTGGATGACCGGCGGTGGCCAGGTGCAGATCCGCACCGGCCTCCACAGCTACGGCGGCAACGTGAACCCGGGCTGCAGCCCCACCGCGGGTGAGGGCGGCAACTGGAACCACATCGCCCACGACCTCAATCTCCATTTCCAGGGTCGCGCGATCCAGGTGGTCCGTTGCGGCAACGTCGAGGGCATTCCGGCCGGCTCGACCTCGCCCAAGACGCCGTACAACTTCATCGAGTTCACCGGCACCGGGCGCCTGGTGGGCATCAACGGCAACAAGGCGAGCTACCCGAAGGTGTACTTCTTCGGCCGGGTTGAGGACCGCGCCGAGCCGGGCAGCAAGGGCCAGCGTGCCGTTGACGCCAAGGATCGCTACTTTCTCCAGGTCTACAGCAACCCGGCCAACCCGGCGGGCTCGACCCTTCTGCTCGTCGATCAGGACGGCAACCCGAACACCGTGGACCCGGTGGCCGTGCTCAACGGCAACCTCCAGATCCACGTCACCGGCTGCGCCAAGCCGCGCAATGCGTCCGGGAGCCAGTCCGGCGACCTCGACCTGAGCGCGAGCTCGAACGTCGCCGAGGGTCGGGCGTGGCTGGGAGCTGTGACCCCGAACCCGGTCGCGACCCACGCGATCTTCAACTTCGCCCTGCCGCGGGCCACGGGCGTGACGCTCCACGTCTACGACATCGGCGGCCGTCTGGCGAGCGACGTCGCCGACGACGTCATGAGCGCGGGCTCGCACTCGGTCGACTGGGATCTGCGCGACGACGCCGGCATCAAGGTGTCGCCCGGCATCTACTTCGTGCGCCTGACCGTCGAGGGCCAGACGCTGAGCCGGACGATCTCGGTCCGCTGATCCACCGACCAGCGCTTGAACCGACGGCCCGCGGGAGCGATCCCGCGGGCCGTACGGCCTTCAGGCGGAGGAGTCGGCAAGCGCGCCGGCCCTAGGTTCGCGCGGCGTCGCCGGCCGGCTGGGTGCCGTACCAGTCCACGCGCCGGGTCAGGTACATGATCACCGCCAGGATCGCGAACACTCCGATCGAGCCGATCAAGAGCGCGTAATCCTCATTCGTGAGCACCACGTAGAGGTAGCAGAAGAGAACCGCGGACATGCCGCTCACGATCGCGGCGCGTCTTCGTGAGTGCAGCACGGCCGCGCAATAGCCGGCGATCTGGGCGACAATCGCGACGGTGGCAACGCAGTACGCGAACCCGAACCCCAGGTGCTCCGATAGCGACAGCTCGAGCAGGTAGAACACGCACATCGCCGCGCCGATGAGCAGGTACTGGATCGGATGCACCGAGACCCGCGCCAGCACTTCGACGAGCCACAGCGTGGCGAACGTGAGCAGCAGGAACAATCCGGCGTACTTCACGCTGCGCGCCGCCATCTGGTAGTGATCCGTGGTCTCGATGAGATCGAAGCCGAAGCGCGCCGACTCGAGCGTCTCCTTCGAAACCGCCGCGTCCTTCCACGCTTGAGGAAAGTTGCGGCCGAGGTAGGCGATGGTCCACTCGGCCTCGAAGCCTTTCGGGCCCAGCGATCGCCGCTCCGGGAGCCAGCCGCCCTGGAAGCTCGGGCTCCTCCAGTTGGATCGCACGGCGACCTCGGTCGTCTTGCCCATCGGCACCCAGTAGGCGCCGGCACTGCCCTTGAGCGGCAGGTCGATCGAGAACGGGATCGCATGCGCTGTCGCTGACGCGACCGCCACGCCGGAGCCCGCTGCCGCCGGAGACGCGGGCGCTTCGGGCACGGGCGCCTCGGCGTGCACGCCGCTCGTCACGACGAGGCCTTCGAGAGTCCCTGGCAGCACCTCGGTCGGGGCGCCGTTCCATCGCATGGCGGCCGTGGACTCGATGGCCCGGTTGTCCGAGATCCCGACCA
>VBOT01000021.1:0-10963 GCA_005893225.1 Candidatus Eiseniibacteriota bacterium | reverse complement strand
GACGTCTTTCGGATCGACTCCCCAGGCGGCGAGCGAGGGTCGCGCGAATACGCCCTCGATGTGGAGGTTGGCGCGGTACACCGACGTGGAGAAGATCCCGCGGCGGCGCTTCTCGGCATCGAGGGTTCCCCGGGTCGACAGCCGCTCCGGCAGGAACACCCCGAGGTGGGTGTCCTTGCGCACGACGGGTTGGCCACCCGCCGCGGCCTCGGTCCAGGACGTCGTGTACGGCACGATCAACATCGGACCGATCACCGCCTGTTGCCGTCCCCACTTCGAGGCCACCTCTTCCACCGCGCTGTTGCGGCGTCCCTGCCGCTCGCGGATCAGCCCGTCGAGCGCGAGGATCGGGATCTGGAACAGGATCACGAGCACGAACAGCATCAGGACGCGAACGATGTTCGAGTGACGAAATGCTGTGATCAGCGAGGGAGCGGGGCTCTGCATCGGCGCCTCCAGAGGAGTAGGTCCGGGTTCTCGAGGGCCGAGAAACTCACGAGTCACCGGGGTCACAGGGGTCGTCAACGAGACGGCCAGATCGCGCCGACGATCCCGAGCGACGCCTCTGGTCATCGGCCATGGGGCGAGCCGGCGTTACTGCTTCGGACGCGGCGCGACGCGACAACGTCGGAGCAGGAATGCTTGGAAGCACTCGCCCACTCCATAATCTTCCAATCAAAGTACTTTGTCAAGCAAAGCCTCCCGGGAAGCCCTTGCCCAGGACATGAAGGCTTGCCGAGAAAGCTCACTGACTTTCGCATGCTACAGTGCGCGCTCCCCGCTGTTCGCGGACGCACGGAGGCAACGACCCGCGGGCAGGTCGACGAGCAGCGTCTGCTGGATGTCGGGCACCGGCGCGGTGTTCGCGGAGCTGGATGGCGACGCGATCGAACCACCTCAAACCCGGCGAGCGCATGCGGACGAGAGCGTCAAGTTCGACGTCGAGATGATTCGCGGCTTCACGAACGTCCTGATGGGAGGCGAGGGCCTGTTCCTTGCGACGCTCACGGGCCCGGGCCGCATCTGGCTGCACTCGCTGACTCCGAGCAAGGTCGCGCACCGGCTCGCGGCGTACTTGGGCAAGTGACCCCGGCGCACGGGAATCGCGTCCCAAGAGACCGGCCCGCTTGCTGGCTGCCCCCCGCGCCCCGTGCTACCATCCCTCGCCGACTTTCTCCAGGGGCTTGAGCTTGAGGAGGTAAATCGCTCGTGAAGCGAATCCAGTGGATTCCGTTGCTGTTTGGGCTGGTTGCCAGCGCCGTCGTTTGCTCCACCATGGGACCGGCCCACGCGGCCCCGCGCCCCCCATCTCTCTACGCCGACTCCGCCGCGGTGGCGCCAGCGGAGAAGCCGGCCGAGACTCCGCCGGCGGTCTCTTCCGCGCCGTCGTCTGACACCTCTGCCGCAACCCCGGCGCAGACACCAGGAGCCAAGCCCAAGGCGACGCCCAAGTCCAAGAAGGGGCCGCCGGCCGGCAAGGCGCCGGCGGTGGTCGACAGCCTGGCGCTGCTCGAGCACGTCGTGGCTCGCGACTCGAGTAAGTTCGACAACCTCTACAAGCTCGGGGTCATGTACATCGACCACGATCGTCTCGACGATGCGGTGACCGTCCTCACCAAGGCCACCAAGCTCCGGCCGAAGAGCTCCGCGGCGCTGGTCAACCTGGGGGCGGCTCACGACGCCAAGGGGCAGGCGACGCAGGCTCAGGGCTACTACCGGCAGGCGCTGGACATCTCTCCGGGCGATTCGCTGGCGATGTGCCGTCTCGCGAGCTCGCTCTACGCCCAGTCCAAGTACCAGGAGGCCATCGATCTTCTCCGCCAGGCGATCCAGGAAAAACCTGGCTCGTTCTGCGCCTACTTCTACCTCGGCGTGGCGTTCGCCGACGCCGGCATCTATCGCGACGCGATCCGGATGTGGAAGAAGGTCGTCGATCTCGCCCCGAACTCGTCCGAGGCGATGAGCGCCAAGGAGAGCATCGACGTGCTGGAGAAATTCGTCCAGAAACAATAGGCACGAGCCGGATCGATCCAGGGCACGGCGCGACCGCCCCGCAGTCATCGGGTCCGCGGCGCGACTCCGCCTCGCCTGACGTGCGAGACCGATTCCGTGAACGATCCTCGGGGCCGCGGGAGACCCACCTGATCTACTTCGACCACAACGCCTCGACTCCGGTCCGCCCGGAGGCGGCCGAGGCCATTCGCGACGCCCTGGCCGAGCTTCATGCCAATCCGTCGAGCATGCACCGCGAGGGCCAGCGCGCCCGCGCCGCGATCGAGCGGGCGCGGGATCAGGTCGCGGGTCTCGTGGGCGCGCGGCCGGACGAGATCGTGTTCACGAGCGGTGGCACGGAGGGCGACCACATGGGGCTCATCGGCGCCGCCCTGGCGCTCGACCCGCGCGGCCGGAGGGTCGCGATCTCGGCGGTCGAGCATCACGCGGTCCACGGCGCCGCCGATCTGCTCTCGCGCCTGGGCTTCGAGGTCGAGCACGTCCTGGTCGGCCCCGATGGAGCGGTGGCCCCGGCGTCGCTGGATGCGCTGCCCGAGGACACGACGGTCCTCTCGGTGATGCTGGCCAACAACGAGACGGGCGTGATCCAGCCGGTGACCGAGCTCGCACGGCGGGCCCGCGCGAAGGGCATCCGGGTCCACTGTGACGCCGTGCAGGCGGCGGGAAAGATCCCTATCGACTTCGAGGGGCTGGGGGTCGACTACCTCGTGATCTCGGCGCACAAGCTCGGGGGACCGAAGGGCGTGGGGGCGCTCGTCGTCCGGCGCGGCGCTCCGTTCGAGCCGCTGTTCCGCGGCAGCGCGCACGAGCGCGGGCGGCGCGGCGGCACCGAGAACCTGCCCGGCATCGTGGGCCTGGGTGAGGCGGCCGAGCATGCCGCCCGGGAGTTGGCGCGCGAGAACCCCCGTCTGCTCGAGCTGCGGGGTCGCCTGGAGCGCGGGATCCGCGCGGCCCTGCCTGACGTGGTCTACCACGGAGAGACCTCGCCGCGGCTTCCCAACACGCTCAACCTTTCGGTCCCGGGTGCCCGCAGCGACCACCTGCTGATGGCTCTCGACGCGCGGGGAGTCGCGGCTTCGGCGGGGGCGGCATGCGCGAGCGGGGCGGTCGAGCCCTCGCCGGTGCTGACGGCGATGGGCATCCCGCGCGCCGTGGCGATCTGCGCGCTGCGGCTCTCGATGGGGCGGACGACGACTCCGGCCGAGGTGGACGCGGTGGTGGCGGCGCTGGCCGATGGCGCTCGCGCGGCCCGCGGCGCGGGGGCGGCCCCGGCAGCTCTTTCATGACCCGGCTCAAGGTGCTGGCCGCGATGAGCGGCGGAGTGGACTCGGCCGTGGCGGCGGCATTGCTTGCCGAGCAGGGGCACGACGTCACCGGCGTCACGCTCAAGCTCTGGTGCTACGGGCGCTCGCCGCTCTCGCCCCGCGCCTGCTGCACGCTCGAGGCGATCGACGACGCGCGCGTGGTGGCGCGGCGCATGGGCTTCCCGCACTTCGTGATCGAGGCCGAGGAGGTGTTCCGGGCCCGCGTGCTCCAGCCGTTCCTCGACGCCTACGCGAGCGGGCGCACGCCGTACCCGTGCGCGCTGTGCAACCAGAGCCTCAAGTTCGGCGACCTGGTGAGCCGGATGGAGCTGGTCGGGGCGGACGTCCTCGCCACCGGGCACTACGCGCGAGTGCAGCAGCTCGCCGGCGGATCGCACGGACTCTTGCGCGCCGCCGATCGGTCCAAGGACCAGTCCTACGCTCTGGCGCTCGTTCCCTACTCGGTGCTTCCGCGCGTGGTATTTCCGCTGGGAGCGCTCGCCAAGTCCGAGGTGCGCGCCCACGGCGAGAGGCTCGGGCTCGCCGTGTGGCACAAGCCCGAGAGCCAGGACCTCTGCTTCGTCCCCGACGGCGACTACGCCGGCTTCATGGTGAAGAATCTGGGCGAGACCCGGGGGCTCGAGCCGGGACCCATCCTGAGTATCGATGGCCGGCGTCTGGGCACGCACCGTGGCGTCATCCACTACACGGTGGGCCAGCGGCGCGGCCTGGGGCTCGCGGCGCCGGAGCCGCTCTACGTGATCGAGATCGATGCCGAGAGGAACGCGGTGGTGGTGGGGCCGCGCTCGGCGCTGGAGGTGCCGGGTCTCGTCACCGAGACTGCCAACTGGCTCATGCCCGAGCCGCCGCCCGAGGGGATGAGGGTCGAGGCGAAGATCCGCTACCAGCACGCGCCGGCGGGAGCGCGGATCCTGCCGCTCGATGGCGGCCGGGTCGAGGTGCGCTTCGAGACGCCTCAGCCGGCGGTGACACCCGGGCAGCTCGCCGTCTTCTATGATGGGGACCGCGTGTTGGGTGGGGCGACGATCGCGCGCGCACTCGCGACCGGCCGGAGCGCGCCGCACGCTGTGGGTCTCGTTCCCGGTCCCGCGGCATCGGTTCGGGTATCCGGCGCTCCACAGACCCTGGACGCGGCACCCTCGCCCGCGACGTCATGACAGGGGAGCGCCCGCTCCCAACCCGCTCGCTCGATCGTTGCCTCGGCTGCGGCGGCCGCCGGCTCGAGCCCCTGCCGCTCCGCTACGAGTTCCGCGGCCTCTTCCCCGCGGTCGAGTGCCGTGACTGCGGCCTTCGCTTCCTGAAGGTCCAGCCGGCTCCCGAAGCTCTCGGAGAGCTCTACGGTACGCGCTACTTCGAGCGCGATTTCCGCTGCGGGCGGAGCGCGACCGGCTACTTCCGCGAGGAAGCGTTCCGCGACGAGAACCGGGCCTTGCTGGACGGCTTCGCCAGGCTCTGCACGCCGGGGCGTTTGCTGGAGATCGGATGCGCAGGAGGCTGGCTGCTGAACCATGCCTTGGAGCGCGGCTGGGAAGCCCGCGGTGTGGAGCTTTCCGCCGAGGCGGTCGAGCACGCCCGCAAGCTCGGTCTCGACGTGCATCACGGCGACCTTGCGGGCGCCAGGTTTCCGGACTCGTTCTTCGACCTTGTCTACATGGGAGACGTCCTGGAGCACGTTCCCGACTGCCGCGCCGTTCTGGCCGAGGTGGCGCGGGTGCTCAAGCCCGCGGGCTTCGCCTACCTGCGCGGGCCCGTCACCACCAACTCGCTCGCGCGGCGCCTGGCGCTCCGGGGCTACAAGTTCGCGGGGCGCCCGATCGTGCTGCGCGAGCCCCCGTACCATCTGTGGGAGTTCACGCCGCGCTCGCTCGTGCGCCTTTTCCGCACTGCGGGGCTCGTCCCCGTGCGGCTCCGGCAGAGCAAGATTCCGCCGGGGCGGCCGCACGGCGAGAAGACCCCTCTCCAGCGCGGCGCCATGGCGATGCTGGACACGATCAATGTGCCGATCACGCGGGTCTTCAATGTGCTCGGCGACCGGGTGGTGCTGGTGGCGCAGAGACGTTGAGGCGAACCGTCGATGTGGCCCGTCGCCAGTGTTCTGCACTGGCGGCCCACGAACGCCGGGGTTAGATTCCCGCACGGTGGCAACTCATGAGCGAGTAGAACTCAACTCGGGAGGGTTCTCATGCGTTGGATGCGCTGGGTAATGCTGATCTCGTGGATGATCGTGGGCTCCGGAATTGCGCTCGTGCTCTCGTGCGCCTCGAAGGCGCCGGCCAAGACGGAGATGACAGCCGAGCAGAAGGTCGTGCGTGGCAGATACCTGTCGACGATCATGGGGTGCGCCGACTGCCACACGCCGGGGACGTTCTACGGCGCCCCGGACACGACGCGCATGCTCGCGGGCAGCGAGCTGGGCTGGCAGGGGCCGTGGGGCGTCAGCTACGCGCGCAACCTCACGCCCGATGCCGAGACCGGGATCGCGAGCTGGTCGGAGCAGGACATCGTCAACAGCATCAGGACCGGCCACCGGCCCGACGGATCGGTCCTCCTGCCGCCGATGCCCTGGCAGGACTTCTCGTTCCTCACCGACGATGACGCGTTCGCAGTCGCCGCCTACATGAAGAGTCTTCCGGCGGTCAAGCACAAGTCACCGGACCGGATCCTTCCGGGGGCTGCTGTCACCGGAGCGGTCTTAGCCTTCCCGCCGCCGCCGGCGTGGGACGCCATGAATCTGCCGCCACCACCCGCGGGTGCTGCGCCCGGTGACGCCAAGAAGAAGACGACGATGTGAGCGGTGACGTGCCGGCCTCGCGCGCCGGGGCGCCGGCGCGCGAAGGCCGCGCGGGCTATCGCCCAGCCGCCGCGGCCCGCGCCGCCGCCGCCAGCTCGCCGGCGCTCGCGTAGCGATCGGCCGGCGACTTCGCCATCCCCTTCGCTATCACGGCATCGAGCGCGGGGTGGAGGCCGGGGCGAAGGGCCGAGGCCCGCGGCGGCTTCGTGGTCAGGTGGTGCTGCACCACGTCGCTCGTCCGTCCCGCGAAGGGCGGCTCTCCCACCAGCATCTCGTAGAGCAGGCAGGCCAGGGCGTACTGATCGCTGGGTGGCCCGATGGCCGCCGGGTCTGCCAGGACCTGCTCCGGACTCATGTAGTTGGGCGTTCCGAGCGAGGTTCCGGGGGAGGTCAGCGTCGCGGTCTGCGACTCCCGAAACAGCCGCGCGATGCCGAAGTCCGCGAGCAGCGCGTGTCCGCTCGACAGGAGGACGTTCTCCGGCTTGAGATCCCGGTGGACGACTCCCGCGCGGTGGGCCACGTCCAGAGCCTCGGCTAGCTCGGTCGCGAACCGCACCGCGTCGTCGAGGGGGAGCTGACGGTGGCGCGCGAGCAAGACGCGAAGCGTCTCGCCCTCCACGTAGGGCATCGCGAACCACAGCAGCCCCTTCTCGCTTCCGGAATCGAACAGGGGCACGATGTGGGGGTGCTGGAGCCGTGCGACGATCGCGATCTCCCGCAGGAACCGTTCCGGCTCGACGCTCGAGGCCTTCCGCGGGTCGAACACCTTGATCGCCACGACCCGGCCGTGGCGAGGGTCCTCGGCCAGGAACACGACGGCCATGGCGCCGCGACCGAGGACTCGCTGGATGCGGTAGCGTTCGGCGAGCGCGGTGCGGACCCGCTCCTCGAGCTTGCCCATGGTCGAGACCTCGGCAACGTGATCGGTTCCGGGAGAAACAGCGGCCGTGGCAGCCCCCATGGTCTCCAGCATCCGCAGCTCATCGAGATAGCTGGTGAGCTCGGGCCGCGCGCGCGCCTCACCCTCCCAGTCGACCACCTGGCCGTCGCCGATCGCCTCGGCGATCCGGTACAGGTGATCAAGCTCATTCGGATTCATGGAGCACCTGGGCCAGACGGACCAGCGCACGCCCCAGGAGCTGGCGCGCCGCGTTCGCGGAGGAACGGCCGAGGGCCTCGGCGATCTCTTCGCACGAATAGCCGAATTCGAGACGGAGGATGATCGCCTCTCGATGATCCTGGGAGAGCTGGGCGAGCCCGCGCTCGTAGCGCTGCATCGTCTCCCGGCCGATCGCCTGGTCGAGGGGGGACGGCCCTTCGTCACAAACCTGATCCTTCAGGGACTCGCGTTCGGGCCTACGGTGGGCGCGACGGATCTCGTCCCTGACCTGGTTCAGCAGGATCTGTCGCAGGTAACTCAGGAACGCCCCTTCTCGCCGCGGCTCGAACTCTTCCAGTCGCCCGAGCGCTCGCAGGAGGGTGTTTTGGACCAGGTCGTCGGTGTCGGCCATATCGCGGGCCCGGGCCGGGAGCCGGCCGTGCGCCCAGCGGCGGAGGAGTGGGAGGTAGCGCTTCAGGAGCGGTTCGCGGGCATCGAGATCCCCGCCTCGAACCCGGGCGAGAAGGGACGCAGTGGATTCGGATCCGGCGAACTGCGGATGACTGTCGTCGTGAGGCGGCCCAGAGCGGGGCACGGCATCCTCCAACGGATGCGAAAGACTACCACAGCCCCGGCATCGCGCCGGGGCCGTGGACGCGGCCGGCATCACGCGGGGGCGTGGGCATTGCCGGCCACGCCGGGGCCGGGCGCTTCAAGCCGAGGGTGCTGCCCCCATCACCTTTGCGCGGCGAACTCCGAAAGGTAATTCGCCACCGCCGCCCCCTCGCGCTCCCTGAGGCCGATGCAATCGCCGACCTGGTCCACCACCTTGGCCAGGGTCTTCCCGGTGCCCATCGCCGAGTGCTCCGGCTGGGAGAAGAAGGCGCGCGCCGCCTCGAGCCGCTGCGCCGAGCAGCCGCTGGCGTAGTAGGGCATGAAGGCCGCGGCCTCGGGAGGGATGCGCGAGACGATCCTGGCATAGTTCTTCTCCACCCAGGCATAGAGGCGGTCCTGGTAGGGCGGGTAGCTCGCGATCCCGAAGGTCGCCGTGCGTAGCTCCTGGGGGCGGAGCGGTCCCTCGAGCGCGTAGCGCAGAGTGCGCTCCACCAGGGCGCTGTCGCGGAAGAACGAGAGCGCCGTCAGGTAACGCGACCGGTCGATCGGCGACCGCGTGGATTCGAAGCGCGCCCGGCAGGTGTCGTAGAGCGCGGCGTCGCCCTGGATCGCGGCGAGCCGCAGCATCGCTTCGACCAGCGAGGGGTCCAGCGTGGACGGGTCGGCCAGGTAGTCCTTCGCCGCCTTCCTGGCCCACGCCAGCACGGCCGGGTCCCGGCCGTCGTCGCCAAGCCAGTTGAGGAGCGTGGGACGCAGGGAGGTGACGCTCGGCGGCTCGCCCGGACGGGGCTCGACGCCCACCCGGCTCAGGGCGGGTCCGAGCGTCTTCCTCACGTAGCTCGCGAACCGGTCGGAGAGCTCGGGCGTCACGAACGCGAACTTGACCTGGAAGAGCCCGCCGGCCACGGCGGCCACCACGTCGGGGTCGCGGTCCTCGGCGAAGTGATTCAGCACCTGCAGGAACTCATCGCCATGGACCGCCCCGGCATCGAGCAGCGCCGCGAGATTTCCCACGTAGCCGACGCGCTCGCGCGAATCGAGGGTCCTGGAGGCGCTAGCCGCGAGCGTCTGGAGCCGCTCGGAGGGCAGACTCCAGCGGTAGTAGCCCCGCTCGCCGGCGTCGGGATGGAGCCAGGTCGGGCGCACCGCGGGGTGCAGGGTCACGGTCCTGACGCTGTCCTTCCCGTCCGAGAACCTGAGCGTCACCGGGATCTGCCACAGCGTGGGCGGCGGTGCCGGAGTCCCGTAGTTGAGGAAGCGGTGCTGGCGCAAGCGCACCCTGCCTCCCGCGAGTGGCTCGGCGCTCACCAGCGGCACGCCGGGCTGGTCGAGGAACGTCGCCATCGCCGACCCCACATCCTTGCCCGCCGCCTTCGAGAGCGCCTGCGAGAGGTCGGATGCCTCGGCGCTCCCCCACTCGTGGGCGCCGAGGTACTCGATCACCCCCTTGCGGAAGGTCTCGGGGCCGATCCAGCGCTCGAACATGCCGAGCACGGCCTCGCCCTTCTGGTAGGCCAGCTCGTCAGCGAGCTGGTTCAGGTTGACCGTGGTCGTGACTGGCTGCCGGATCGCGCGGGTCGAGAGCCGGCCGTCGGTGGTGTAGGCGCGCTCCCTGCCCTCGAGCTCGCGCACCGGTATGTTGAACTCGGGATACACCTCGTTCGTGATCTTGTCGCCGAGCCAGGAGGCGAACGACTCGTTGAGCCAGAGGTCGTCCCACCACTTCATGGTCACGAGGTCGCCGAACCACATGTGCGAGAGCTCGTGCGCCATGACCTCGGCCAGCCGGCGGCGCTGCTGGACGCTCACCGCGCGCGGGTCCATGAGCAGGATGCGGTCGGCGTAGGTGACGGCGCCGGCGTTCTCCATGGCGCCGGGCCAGAACTCGGGGACGGCGATCTGGTCGAGCTTCTCGTAAGGGTAGGGACGCCCGAAGTACTTCTCGAGGGCCGAGAGGATGGGCGGCGTCATCCGGACCGCCTCGGCGGTCATGGCGCCCGCGCCCTTCACCGCGACGATCCTCGCCGGCACCGACATCCCCGGCACCGACACCGTGTCGAGCGGCCCGGTCGCGATCGCGAGCAGGTAGGAGGGAAGCGGTCGAGTCTGGCGAAACTCGACCGTCTTCTGGCCGCCCGAGGCCGTTTCTCTCTCGACCGGCGTGTTGGAAATTGCAAGGTGCCGCTCCGGGACCACGAGCGTCAGCCGCCAGGGGATCTTGAACTCCGGCTCGTCCCAGCAGGGGAACGCCTCCCTCGCGTCGTCGGCCTCGAACTGGGTGAAGGTATAGGCCTCGCCCCCGGTCTCGAGCCGGTAGAGGCTCACCGCCCGGGTGTTGAAGTCGTTGGAGAAGCCGATCTCGAGCGTGTAGTCGCCCGGGGCGAGCGGGGCCGCGGCTCGGAAGGTCACCCGCTCGTTCAGCGCCCCGGCACCGGTGACCGGGATGGCGGCGCCCTTGCCGGAGAGACTGGCGGTCTCGATCCGGAGCTTCCGGGCGTTGAGCTGGAACGAGTCGGTGGCGGCGTTGACGCGCAGGTCGATCCGCACCGTGCCGGTGTAGCCGGGCTTGGCGGCGTCGACCACGAGACGCACCGACTCGGCGGTGGGCTCGACGTCACGCGAGAGACGTCCGGAATCGGCGGCCGCGACGGGTACCGCGATGACGCAGCAGGCAAGGCCGAGAAGAGCAGGGCGAAGAGGGCGCATCGATGCTCCTGGATCGGGGTTGAGGACACCCGGGGAATGAACCGCGGGAGTATAGAGCCTCGGGCGGGCCCGGATCTCGGTCCCTTCTTGGGAGGAGCGGAGCCCCGGCCGAGGGCCTTCGCGAGACTCGCGAGCCTCCGACGTCCTGTCTCCGGGTCGCTACTCGAGACGCGCTCCGGCTCCTGCCTGCGCGCGCCTCGAGAGTCTCGCTACGGCCTCGACGTGCGGATCGAGCGCGGCGAGATCTTCGGCCTGCTGGGGCCGAACGGGGCCGGGAAGACCACGTTCATCAAGATCCTCACCACCCTGCTCTTTCCCACCTCCGGCGAGGCGTGGGTCGCGGGGCGCGACGCGGTGCGCGAGCCCAACGAGGTCCGGCGGCGGATCAGCCTGGTCTCGGGCGGGGAGACGAGC
>VBOT01000214.1 GCA_005893225.1 Candidatus Eiseniibacteriota bacterium | reverse complement strand
CCGGTACCGCTTTCGCCCAACAGCAGCACCGGCGTGTCGGCCGATGCCGCGCGCATGGCGAGCTCGATGGCCTTTCGCATCGGCGGCGAGTCCGCCACGATCTCGAGCCTGCCGCGCCCGCCCGGTGCCCGCAGCTGCACCCACAGGCGGCGCTCCCTCATCGCCCCTTCCACCGTGGCGAGCAGCTGCTCCATGCGGAAGGGCTTGGCGACGTAGTGGTAGGCTCCCGCCCGCATCGCGTCCACCGCCGAGTCGATGGTCCCGAACGCGGTGATGATGACCACCGGGACCTCGGGTTCCCGCGCCCGGATCTCGGAGAGCAGCTCGCGGCCCCTCATCCCCGGCATCATGTGGTCCGTCACCACCACGTCCACCGCGGAGGCGGAGAGACGCTCGAGCGCCTCGACGCCGTCGCCGGCGACGATCACCTCGTAGCGTGCCTCGCCCAGCTCGTCCTGGAGGAGGTTCCTCATCTCCGCGTCGTCCTCGACGACCAGGATCGTCCCGCGCGTGTTCATGAGATCGGAGCGGCCGCCGGGCTCGCGGGCGCCACGCGCTCGGGCCGGAGCGGAATGAAGACGGTGGCGCGCGTGCCGCGGCCGACTTCGCTTTCCACCTCGATCCAGCCTCCGTGCTCGCGCACGATGGCGTACGACACCGAGAGCCCAAGCCCGGTGCCGTGGCCCACCTCCTTGGTGGTGAAGAAGGGGTCGAACACCCGACCGACGTGCTCGGGACGGATACCGCACCCGCTGTCCTCGAACGTCACGGCCAGGAAGGGCAGGCTCTCTCCGCCGCCCTCGGGACGACGCCGCTCCACGCGCTCCGCGGTCACGCCCAGCACGCCTCCACCGGGCATGGCGTCCGCCGCGTTGGTCGCCAGGTTCAGGAACACCTCGTGAAGCTGGTCGCCGTCGGCGGCGATCCTGGGCAGCTCGGCGGGGACCCGCGTCTCGAGCCGGATCCCGGCCTGTTCGAACCGGGGCTCCATGAGCTCCAGCACCTTGGACAGCATCTCGTGCGGCGCCGTGGACACCAGGCACAGTTCCCGCGGCCTGGCGAAGTCGAGCATGCCGCGCACGATACGCGCGATCCGCTCGATCTGCATGGTGATGACGCGCAGATGCCTTTCACCCGGCTCGCCGACGCCGCCCTTTCGCAGCAAGGCCTCGGCGCGGCCGCTGATGACGTTGAGCGGCGTTCCGATCTCGTGGGCGAGCCCGGCGGCGAACCTCCCGATGCTCGCCATGCGCTCCGCCTCGCGCAGGCTCGCCTCCATGCGCCGTCGCTCCTCCTGCTCGGCCAGCAGCGACTTCCGAGTCTCGTCCAGCCGCGCGCACATGGCGTTGTAAGCCTCGGCCAGACGCCCGAACTCGTCACCCCGGTGCACCGTCAGCGGCGAGCTCGGCTCGCCCTTACCGACCTCGCGGAAGCTCCGCACCAGCTCCTCGATCGGCCGCTCCACGCCGACGCGCGTGATCAGGAACAGGATCGCCGCGACCGCCGCGATCATCACCGCCGAGAGGGCCGCGATCTCCTTGCGCGAGGCGCGGATTTCATCCTCGATGAAGGACTCGAGCTGCAGGACCTCGGCCACGCCCAGCACCGAACCGGAGGGCCCGAACAGGGGAACGACGTAGGCGACCACGGGCCCCCGGTCGAAACGCAGGTGGATCTCGGCCATGCGGTGCGTGCGAAGCACCTCGGCCAGCGTCCGGGGCGGGACCGCGGGGTACTTCCTGAGGCTGGCTGATTCGTATCTCGGGCTCCCGTCGGGGTGGAGCAGGCGGAGGCCGAGAACGCGCTCGTAGCCCGTGATCTCGTCGGCGAGCTGCTGCACGTCCTGGAGCTGGCTGTCGCGAAGCGCATACTGCAGCGCGAGCTGGACGGTGCGCGCGATGGTCCTGCCTTCGCGCAGCATCTCGGCCTGGAATCGAACCCGGTTGGCGCGCTCCTGCAGGAGCCCGAACAGCGCGACGAGAGCCGCGACGGGAACCGCGAGCGCGATGGTGAGTCGGATGCCGATCTTCACCGCAACCTCGTGAAAACGAGCCGGCGACCTCCGACCGAAGCGACGACGCCATTAATTTTCACGGGCCCGGCCCCGCCAGATGTAAAGGCGTTGCCAAGAATGCTCGCGGCGGGTCCCGAGGGTTCGAGACCGAGGAGTTCGCGGGACTGATCGCTCCCGGCGCGTACCGAGCGGGGAGAGCGGAGGGGAGCGGGTCAGGCCGCTCCGCACCTTACACCGTCGGCCCGCGAGCGCGTGGTCTTCGCTCCAGCGCCCGCGCGGCGAACGCCTCCACCTCCGCGAACGCCTCGAGGCCCGGCTGGTTCCGCGCCAGAGAGGCCAGGCGCCGGTGAAGCTCGGGATCGAGCGATTGCCGCCGGACCGCTTGCCTCAAGAGCTCGATCGCCTTGAGCGAGTCGCCGGCGGCCAGCGTCTTCTCGGCCCAGGAGCTGCCCCATTTGAAGCCTTGCCCAGGCCTCATCCCGAGGTGCTCGAGGTGGCCGAGCGCCGCGGTGGTGTCGCCGCGCGACCACTCGACCCACGCCAGCCAGTAGCGCGACAGCCAGTCGTCGGGCTCGGCCTGGACGGCGAACATCAGCGCTTCGTGCGCCGGGCCGCTGCGCCGCTGGCGAAGCGTGCCCACCGCCAGGTCACGCAGCTCGGCGGGGGGGAGGTCGTGCAGGGAGTCCCCTTGGTCCGGTCGAGCGAGAACACGGTCAGGTCGTAGGCGCGCAGGGTCGAATCGCGGTAGGCCCAGCGCACCAGACGCCCACCGCCCACCTCCCAGAAGTGGGGAACACCCGAGAAGAAGAGGGTGCTGCCGGAGGGGAGCCTGGGGCGCACGCGCTTGAGCTCGGCGGCGAAGTGCGCCACCGGCTGCATCTCCTGCATCAGCGAGTAGCGGTTGACGTGCGATTGCGGGATCCAGGGATCCTTCGCCGTCGCGACGCTCTCGAGACCCAGGGTGTTCTGGCTGCACAAGCCGGCCAGCGCGACCAGGGTCGGCCCCACCCAGCGGGGCTGGCGCGCCGCCCAGGCCCCCAGGAGCAGCCAGACGCCGCAGAGCCCGAAGAGATACTGATGAGCGCTCCAGGTCGGGATCACCAGGATCACGGGCAAGGTTCCCCCCACCGCCCAGAGCAGCCCGACGAAGATCCCCCGGGGTCCCCTACGCTCCACGCGGCTCGAGGTGTTCGTGCGCCCCTGCCGCCGGCGCGCGCTCGCCCATGCCACGGCGGCGGTTGCGACGACCATCGTGCCGATGCCGAACCACCCTATATGAAGAGCGGGCCCCGCACCCCGCTTCCACTCCAGCCCGAGAGCCACCGGGAGAAGGTGCGAAAAGGTCGCCGGAACAGCGCCCCAGCGGAACGGCCCGGAATCGTCCAGCGACAGGTCATGCCGGAGGAGCGCCCCGAGCCAGAGGACCAGCCACCCGCCGATCGCCGCCAGCAGCGGCCACGCCTGCCGCAGCGAGTTGCGGAAGAGCTCGCGGGGCCGGCGGGAAGCGACGACGGCAACCAGCGGAGCGAGCACCATGGCCTCATTGGAGAGCAAGGCCAGAAACAACGCGACGGCAGCGATCTGGCGAGCGCCATTCGCGTAAGAGACGATGGAGGCGAGGGCCGCGGCGAGCGCGATGAGGTACTGCGCCCCCGAGGCCGACAGCACCGGGACCTCGAGGGCATAGCTCATCCCCGCGAGGGCTACGGTGAGGATCGCGGCATAGGGGCCCACGAGCCTGACCGCGATCCACGCCAGGAGGGCGAGCACCGTCAGGAACAGCGCTAGGTTCGCCACGTGCGCGGCCACCGGCGAGGCTCCGCAGAGGTGGCCGATCAGCCAGAAGTGGAGCTGTCGTCCCACCGGCCGGAACGCGTCCCCGGTCGGGTCGGGGGCCAGCACGGCCCCGGGCAGAGGGCGGAATCCGACCTCGTCCAGCATGGCGAAGTCATCGCCCACGAATGGAGCCCGGAGGGCCGAGACGTGGAGCGAGACCGCGACCAAAAGGAGCAACGCAAGAGGCGCGAGCCGCAGGCCAGCCCCCGGCGCGCGGAAGGTTTCTTCCATTGCGGGGTTTTTCGTCACTTCGGCGTCCGCTCCACACCGGGATTTTCGCCCGGATCAGGGCGCCTCGGGCCCCGCGTCCCTGGCTCTCGGAACCCCGGCCTCATGCGATTCGCCTCGCGGGGCTTTCACCTCGCAGTCTTCGGGCTGGTGGTCTTCCCCCATTGCCGGACCGCCGCACGCGGTGGACCGCCGTCGCCCAACCCTGATTCGCAAGATGCAGGGGGGCTGACCCGAAGGGGCCCAACCCGATCACTCAGCGG
>VBOT01000213.1:2845-4369 GCA_005893225.1 Candidatus Eiseniibacteriota bacterium | reverse complement strand
CGTCCCCGGCGCGTCATTGGCGTGGACCGTGGAGAACACGAGGTGGCCGGTGAGCGCGCTCTTGACCGCGATGTCGGCGGTCTCGGCGTCGCGGATCTCGCCCACCATGATGACGTCCGGGTCCTGGCGCAGGATCGAGCGCAGCGCGCGCGCGAACGACATCCCGACCTTTTGATTGGCGTGCACCTGGTTCACGCCCTCGATGTGATACTCGATCGGGTCCTCCACCGTGAGCAGGTTGCGGTGCACGCTCTTGATCTCGTTCAGCGCCGAATAGAGCGTCGTGGTCTTGCCGCTCCCGGTGGGGCCGGAGATCAGGATCATCCCGTAGGGCTGGTGGATGGCGCGGCGGAAGGACTCGAGCCCCGTGCCCTCGAGCCCGAGGTTCCCGATGTCGCGCGCGAACGCGTGCTTGTCGAACAGCCGCAGCACCACCTTCTCGCCGAAGGCGGTGGGCAGGGTCGAGACCCGGATGTCGACCTCGTGATCGGGGAGGTGGACCGTGAGCCGTCCGTCCTGCGGCAGCAGCCGGACCGCGATGTCGAGATCGGCGAGCACCTTGATGCGCGACACGATCGCCATCTGCAGGTTCTTGGGCGGCTTCATCACCTCGTGCAGGACCCCGTCGATGCGGAAGCGCACCATCATCCGGTCGCGCAGCGGCTCGACGTGGATGTCGCTCGCCCGCGCGTCGATGGCTTCCGCCAGCATCAGATTGACCAGCCGCACCACCGGCGCGTCCTCGACCTGCTGGCGCAGCGCGGCAAGGTCCACATCCGGCTCGACCTCGGGCGCCGCCGAGAGGTCGATCTTGTCGAGGATCTCGCCGACCTTCTCGCTGGCGCGGATCTCCTGGTAGAACTCCTCGACCGCCTCGCGAACCTGGCTCGGCTGCGCCACCGAGATGCGGAGCGTGCAGCCGGTGAGCGCGCGCAGATAGTCGAGGGAGACGACGTCGAGCGGATCGCCGATCGCCACCTCGAGCGTGTCGCCGTCGCGCTTGAGCGCGAGCAGGTTGGCCTGGCGGGCCAGGTGCTCGGGGATCAACTCGACCGCCCGCGGGTCCGCCTTGGAGAGTTGCTCGGCGTCGGCCACCGGCAGCGAGAACTGGCGGCCGAGGAACTGGACCACGTCGCCCTCGTCCAGGATGCCGAGGCGCACCAGGGTCTGTCCGAGGCGCTCGCGCGCGTCCTGGCGCGACGTGAGCGCCCGGTTCAGGTCCTCGCTCGAGACGCGGCCGCTGTCGACCAGCAGCTCGCCGAAGCGCCGGGTGGAGAGCCGGAACGAGCGCGGCGAGAGGTCACTCTCTAGGGGAAAAGAGCTCAAGGTCAGGCCAATCGGGTTCGAGGTGAGGTGAGATCGGATCGGCTGCCCGCCAGCACGAAGGGAACGCCAGCGGACTCAGGTTTGTAGCCGCTTGCGCTCCATTCAGTTACCGCCCCACGCCAGGGGCATCCTCAGGACCACCCTGAAGACGACCGGGGGGCCGGTCCGTCGGGGGCCCGTGGCGGACGAGAAGACAGA
>VBOT01000213.1:0-2839 GCA_005893225.1 Candidatus Eiseniibacteriota bacterium | reverse complement strand
CCTAAAGGATAGGGCCAGGCGCTCGGGGGTGTCAACGTCCGGCATGGAGCGCCGAACCCCCTCGGATTCAGCCGATCCACCCCTACCGTTCCGGCCCGCACCCCCAGGCCGGGCCGGGCCCCCGTGAAGCCCTCGACGCCGGCGTTGCAGACGTCCGTTGCCGCCCGTGCAGTTTCCAATCCCAAGCCGCCCATGGCTCTGCCTGCGTCCTTGCCGTCGCTCCGGCGGAACGTGGTCGAATCCATCGCCTTCCGCGGCAGCCGATCCCCTACCTCCGCGCGAGACAACGGGATTTCCAGGGGGCACGCTTCGTGCTGCTCGCGCGCGAGAGCCCAGGCCTCCAGGACGGCCAGGGACGAAAAGGGGGATCGATGAGGCTGCACCCGGTAGTTTCGCTGGCTCTCACGGGCCTGGTCGCGCTCGCCACCGGCGCCCGAGCGGAGAGCTGGAACAGCGTGACGGTCTCGTGGACCGCTCCCGGAGACGACGGCATGACGGGAGTCGCCTCCGCCTTCGATCTCCGGTACTCGACCTCGCCCATCACGGCGGCGAGCTTCGGCTCCGCGACCCGCTGGACCTCCACCCCGGCACCGGCGGCTCCCGGGACCACGCAGAGCGTCACGGTCACGGGCCTCCTCCCGAGCACCACCTACTACTTCGCGATCGAGACCGCCGACGAGGTTCCCAACTGGTCCTCGATCTCGAACGTGGTCTCGCGCACCACCAGCCCCATGCCCGACGCCGTGCGCCCCGCGCCTCTCACCGTCGCCGTGACCTCGGTGACGGACAGCAGCGCGTCGCTCGGCTGGACGGCCGTCGGTGACGACAGCCTGAACGGGACGGTGTCGAGCTACGACATCCGCTACTCGACCTCTCCGATCACCGCCACGAGCTGGAGCGGCGCCACTCAGGTGACCGGCGAGCCGCTGCCGGCCGCCCCCGGCACGCCGCAGAGCTGCACGGTCCGCGGCTTGAGCCGCGAGGTCACGTACTTCTTCGCCGCGCGCGCCGTGGACGACGCCGGCAACCTTTCGGCGCTCTCGAACGTCCCGAGCGTCACGACCCTCGACTCCATGCCTCCGGGCCCGATCACCAACCTGTCGGTCGGCTTCGTCTGGCTCGGCTGGCATTCGTCGCTCGCGATCCGTCCCCGCTCGGCCGAGGCGAGAGGCCGGTGACGATGCGGCGCCACAAGCCGCCGGGACTGGCGGCGAGCCTCCTGCTCCGCGGCTCGGGACTGCTCCCGTTCACAACCGTGCGGGGGGTGAGCTACGCTTTCCGGCGACCGGCGCGGCGGCGCTGGTTGCCACTGCTGGTGATCTTCGCGCTGCTCCTTGTGGCCCCGGCGCTGGCTCACGCGCAGGCCTCGAGCGCCCAATCGCCGAGATGGACCCACGACGATTCCCCTCCCGCCGCGCCCCGGGGACTGAGCGGGACGCGCGAGGGGAGCGGCGTCCGGCTGCGCTGGACGGCGAACTCCGAGACCGACCTCGCCGGTTACACCGTGTACCGGGCGCTGTCGCCCAGCGGGCCTTTCGCGGCGGTCAACCCGAGGCTCGCCGGCACCGACGAGTACCTCGACACCACCGTTCCCGCGGGCGCGGGAGCCGCCTGGTATCAGGTGAGCGCCTCGGATGCGAGCGGTAACGAGGGTGGCCGCAGCGACCTCTACGGACTGAGCCTCGAGGGCGGCGCGGAGACCTGGTCGGTGGAGGGCGCCTTTCCCAATCCGAGCCGCGCGGGCGCCGCGGTGCACGTCCTGGCCGTGATCCCGAACGGGCCGCCCGAGCTGGCCCGCGTGGACGTCCTCGATTCGGGCGGGCGAAGAGTGCGCCGGATCGAGCTCGGAACTCTCGCCCCGGGACACCACGAGGTGATGTGGGACGGCAAGAACGACGCGGGGCGCGAAGTCGCCCCGGGCGTCTATAGAGGCTGGCTCGTCGGAGGGGGAACGCGGGCCGTGGTTCGCCTGCTCAGGGTGCCTTGAGCGCGAAGAGCCTCGGCATCCTGGCGGCCACGATCCTCGTGGTTCCGGCGCTCGCGCATGCGGGCGCCGATCGCGCCGGCACCACGGCGGCGAACTTCCTCTCCGCAGGGGCGGGAGCGCGCTCGCTCGGCATGGGCGGCGCAGGGGTCGCCCTCACCGGTGACCTCGACCGCGTGCCGTGGAACGTCGCCTCGCTCGCCTGGCTCGGCGAGACCGAGTTCGCGGCCTCCCACGCCGGCGATACGGACCACGGCAACCAGGAGTGGCTCGCGGCGGGCGGAAGGCTCATCCAGTCGCGGGCCCGCTGGTCGGCCTCGGCGCTCCACCAGGGCGAGGGGTCGATCCAGGGTCGCGATGCCGCGAATCAGTCGACCGGCGATTTCAATGCCGGCGACATGGCGCTTTCGGTCCAGGGCGGGCGGCCGCTGGGGCGAATCGCATCGATGGGGCTCGGCGCCAAGTGGGTGACCGAGGATCTCGGCCCTGCCATGCGGGGCTCCGGGCTCACCTTCGATGCCGGCGTCATGGTCCGCTACGGCATGCTCGCGCTGGGTGCCGCGGCCCAGAACGCTCTCGGTCACATGACGTTCGGGAGCTCCAAGTATCCGTTCCCGACCAATTACGGCCTGGGGATCGCCGTCGACCATGCTGCGACCGGATTGAGGCTGGCGCTGGATGCCAACTTCCCCACGGCTTACTACACCGACTTGCGCGGTGGAGCGGAGTGGCACTGGGAGGATCACCTGGCCCTGCGCACCGGCTACCGCAGCGAGCTGGGCGCGCCGTCCTCCGAGGCGCTGAGCGGTCCGTCGTTCGGTCTCGGGGCGGGGACCCACGGGGTGTGGCTGGACT
>VBOT01000020.1 GCA_005893225.1 Candidatus Eiseniibacteriota bacterium | reverse complement strand
TGCGGCACGGCAATTCCCGGCCATCTTCGAGGCCGTGGCCGAAGGTCGCCTCCACCTCACCGCGGTGAACCTGCTGGCTCCCTACCTGACGCCCGAGAACGCCGAGGCGCTCCTCAAAGCCGCAGCCCACAGGACCAAGTCCGAGATCGAGCAGTTGCTTGCCGAGAGCTTTCCGCGCTCGGAAACTCTGGCCCTGGTGCAGGCTCTTCCCTCGTCACCGCCCTTGCCCGAGGACCAGCGTCCGCCGGTGCCCCCTCAGACGTGCGCGTCGGACGGCGTCGGAGTAACGAGGGGAGTTGCGCCGGAGCAAGTACCCCTCGCTCCGCGATCGAACACGACGCCGGTCGCGCCCGAGCGCTTCCTGGTGCAGTTCACCTTCGGGAAGACCGAGCATGACGACCTTCAGTACGCGCAGGCGCTGCTGAGCCATGTGATCCCATCGGGAGATATCGCGAGGGTCATTGCCCGAGCGCTCAAGGCGCTGATCTCCCAGCAGGAGAAGCGCAAGCTCGGGGCGACGAGCAAGCCGCGCCCGAGCCCGCGGCGAGCCACGAGTGAGCGGCATATCCCGGCTCACGTCAGGCACGCGGTGTGGGAGCGGGACGGAGGTCAGTGCACGTTCACCAGCCCCGACGGACATCGTTGCCCGGCGCGCACCTTGTTGCAATTCGATCACGTCGATCCGGTCGCGCTCGGGGGGCAGGCAACGGTGGACGGCGTCCGACTCCTCTGCGCTGTCCATAATCAATACGCCGCTGAGTGCGCGTTCGGGTCCCAGTTCATGGCGAACAAGCGCGAGGAGGCGCGACGCGCACGGGCGGAGACACGCGCGGCGGCAGCGCGCCGGGAAGCGGAGGCGCGCGAGGCGGCCGCTGCGGCCGAGAGGGCCAAGGAGTTGGACGTCGTTCCGGCGCTACGGAACCTGGGTTTCCGCGCCGATCAGGCGCGGCTGGCGGCCGCGCACTGCGACAGCACCGTTCCCGACGGCCCGCTCGAGGAGCGTCTGCGGACCGCGCTGCGCTTCTTGGCTCCCCCGGCGCGCCGATGGCGCCCCGTCCCGAACGGACTGGCACCGGCGCCATGACTCGCGGACCGGATGATGGCTCAGGCCGCTGTTATCCGAGACCCCAGACCGCCAAGCGGTCGGCTGGCCGTACGAGTGGTGGCGCGTAACATGAAAGAGCTTCTCATTGAATCACGACGATCCGCCTCGAGGCGGCGGGACCGCCCTGCCGAACGCGCAGCCAGTAGACTCCAGGCCTGAGCCCTAGATGGCCCATCGGGACCTGGTTCAGCCCGGGCGAGCCGGACACGCGCAGCTCCCGGATCTCCCGGCCGGCCGCGTCCAGCAGGCGGATGGCGGCCGCGCCGCCCTCCGGAAGATCGAACATCACCGACCAGTCGCCCCGCGCGGGCGAGGGTCGAGTGCCGAATACGAAAAGCCCCGGCGCCGGAGCCCGCACCATCACTTCATGGGTCCACGCTTCCGCGTCACCATTCTGGTAGCGCAGCCGGTAGGCGTAGGTGTGGCCGGCGACCACCGTCGTGTCCTCGAACGCGAGCCGCCCGGTCCCGTCCTGCCACAGAGGCGAGAGGTCCATCCACTCCGAGATGCCTTCGCGGCGGAACAGCTCGGCTTGCCCCACCGGCTCGGCGGAGAACCAGGTCAGGCGGATGCCGCGCGCCGTGAATTCGGGAGCCCATGCGAGATCGAGCCGCGTGGGTGTCAGGGCGTCGCGGATGTGGAACTCGCACCGATCCACGAGCCGCGGCTCGGCATCGAGCCACGTCGTCAGGGTCACCCGCACGACACCCATCGCCGCCGTGTCGGGGACCGGAATCGACAGGTGAACCGAGTCAGTGGCGGCGGGCCCGAGGCGGATGACGCCGGGCGTCAGCACCGGCCAGCCCCGATCGTACGCGGCGGACCATCGATAGTCCGCGGCCGAACCGAGGCGGTTGGTGACGGTGAAGCCAATCACGAGATTCGATCCCGGCATCCAGATCTGCGGCTCCGGGCATCCGACGGAAGGTCGCGTGACACCGCCGAACGAGAGCGCCCAGGAGTCACTCTCGTAGGTGTAGGTGCTGTTCTGGCCTCCGATGACGATCATGCGATCACCCACGACGTCGTAGACAGCCTCCGAACCCTGTCGCGCCTCGGGCGCCGGAGCGGCGGGGTGGAGCTCGATCCACGGGGAGCCTCCGGACAGATCGAGCGCCCAGACGTCGGGGTATCCGCCGCCCGCGACCAGCAGGCGATCGCGAGCGCGGTCCACGACGGCAGTGGCGCCGTACCGGCCGGCGGGAGCGGCGCCGGCAGGTGTCACGCCCGTCCAGGTTGCCGTGTCGCCGAGCGAGAGCCCCCAGACGTCGTTGTCGACGCCGGGATCGCCGTAGTAGAAGCCGCCGAAGACCAGCATGCGGTGGCGCGCGGCGTCGTATGACGCCGACGCGTACGCGCGCCCGCTCGGCCCCGCGCCCGGCGTCCACCGGCTCCATGTGGGCGTTCCCGAGAGCGTGAGGCACCACACCTCGTCGCTGACACCCGAGGTGGGGGCAGTGACCAGGCCGCCGAAGACCACGAGTCGATCGCTGACGGGATCGTAGATGGCCGCGGACCCGGTGCGCGGAGAAGGCGGCGTGCCGCTGGTGATCAGCTCGGACCAGGTGGGGGTCCCGTCCAGATCCAGCGCCCACACGGCGTTCGAGATGCCGTGCGCCGTGCTTTCACCGCCGAAGTAGAGCATCCGGTGGCGGCGCGTGTCGCAGGCGGCGGCCACGTCAGACGCCACGTCCGGAGGCGTGCCCTCGGCCACGATCGAATCCCAACCGGCGGTCCCTTCCAGATCCATGGCCCAGACGTCTCCGCGATCGAACGGATCCCTTCCGCCGAAGACGATCACGCGGCCCGACATCGGGTCGATGGTCGCGGCGTGATCGGTGCGAGCCGGCAGGTCCTCTCCGATCGGTGCGAGCCGGGTCCACATGCTGAGGTCAAAGCAGAATGACCAGGTGTCGTCCAGCGAGTTGTTGACGTAGCCCCCGCAGATGACCAGGGCGCGGCGTACGGGGTCGTAGGCCATGCCGTTGATGTAGCGCCCCGGCGGCTCGTCCGGCGGGCCGCTCGGAGCGAGCCAGGTCCAGGCGGGCACCGTGTCGGCGAGCGCGAGCGCCACCGGCGTGGAGTGGGATACTCCGGAGATGGTGACGAAGCGATCCCCGATGGGGTCGTAGATGCCTGCTCGTCCATAGAGCCCGTCCGGCGGCGTCCCGGAAGTCGTGACCTGTTCCCACTTCATGGAGTCGCCGAGGCTCAGGGCCCAGGTCTGCTGATCGCTGCCGAGGATGGGCTGGCCGCCGCCGAAGAGGATCAGCCGATCCCGCACCGGATCCAGGACGAGCGCCGCGCCGGCGCGGGGCGCGGGCGGAGCACCCGAGGGAGACAGCGGCGTCCAGGTCGGCGTACCCGTGAGCGACAGCGCCCAGAGATCGTCGAGCCCGGTGCCGTCGCTCAGGACCCCGCCGAAGAGCAACAGGCGGTCGCGCAGTGAATCGTAGACCGCCGACGAGAACTCGCGGGCGGCTGGTGCCGTCCCCGACGGGATGACCTGCTGCCAGCTCATCGTGCCGGTGAGATCGAGCGACCACACGTCGCCGAGATCGCCACCGTTCGATGAGCCGCCGAGCACCAGCATGCGGCCGCGGCGAGAGTCGTACGCCGTCGCCTGCCCTTCGCGAGCCGCCGGCGGCGTGCCGGCCGGCCGCTCCACCCGCCACCTCGCGGAACCTCCGAGCGCGAGCGACCACACATCGTTGAAGTCCCCGTGCCCGCCCTGGAAACCACCGAACAGGACGAGTCGGTCCCGCGCCGCATCGCGCACGAGCGAGAAGGATTGCCGGGCGGGGGGATCGAGCGCCACCCAGGCGCCGTCCGTCTGACCCAGGGCGAGGAGCGGGCGGATCAGCCCCAAGGAGACGACGAGCAACGCGAACCGGAAGCGGATGGAGGCGGCGGCGAAGCGACGCGTTGGCGGCATGGCGGGGCCCTCGGATGTCACGCGATGTCCGAGCGTGCATGGCTCGAGGGGCTCGTGTCAATGCGTGGCTGCGCCGGCGCGGCTGCGCCGGCTGCTCGTTTTTTTCTCGCTCCCCGGCTTTGACTCCGGGCGGGTTTCGTGGACAATGTCCCACCTTCCTCCATGCGCGTGCCCGGTGGCTCCAAGCTCGCCCTCCTTGCGAGCGTTCTCCTCTCGACTTCGAACCTCGCGGCCCTGGCCGGCCCGGTCCCGTCCGTGCGGCCGGCGGGGACGCTCGCGTCCGCCTCGGACACCACCGCGGGCGACCCGGACCTCCGTCCGTCGACGGCGCCGCCCTGGAATCCGGCCAAGCCGGTCGCGGATTCCGAACCCTGGGAGAACGCGCTTCGCCTGCCGGAGAGCATCGCCTCGCTCCCCATCTACGCGCTCGGCCACCTCACCGAGAAGGGTCTCATGTACGTCGAGGAGAGCAATTTCGTCCCCAGGGTGAGCGTGATCCTCGCACGCTATCAAGGGGCGGGGCTCGTTGTGGTGCCGGCATCACTTGGAGATCGCACCGGTCTGGGCGCCGAGGCCCAAGTGAGTCCCCCGTTCTTCCGCCCGCTTTCCGCCGCACTGAGCGGCAGCACCGCGGGCTACAACCGGGCGCGCGTCACCCTGACAGCCGGCCCCGCCGGGGTCGAGTACGTCTCGGACTGGCGGGCGCAGGATCAGTTCTTCGGCTTCGGCCTCGAGTCGCGCCAGGGCGAGGTCTCGAACTACGCCGCGCAAAGCGAGGCGGTGCGAGCGTCGCTGAACTATCCCTGGCGCAAGCCCGAGCGCCGCGCCCCGCCCGATGGGGAGACGATGCCCGCGAGCGACGAGAGCGATCACCCCTGGTGCACGACGCCGCGCTTCGAGTTCCACGCCTGGGTCGGTCCGCGAACGCTCGTGCTCGCCAACGGTCGCGACTCGAGAAAGGAGTCGCTCGAGGAGCGCTTCCCCTCCCTGGGCGCGACCCTGCTGGGCGCCCGGGTCGAGCACTTGGTCTACGGGGCGCGGTTGGAACGCGACACGCGTTCGGGAGCACCCCACTGGACGCGCGGATGGCGCGCCGGGGTCGAGGCCGAGCGCTTCGACAAGGCGATCGAGGGCCTGGCACTGCGCGATGGGTCCACTCCGGCGCGCCCCTTCACGCGCCTGACCTACGAGGGCGAGGCGGCGGTCTCGTTCCGCCCGCGCGATCCGCGCACCGTGAGGCTGGCGGTCAAGGTCGTGGATCAGAGCCTGGGCGCCGGCCCGGGGCTGGTGCTGATCCCCGATCTCCCCCACCTCGGCGGGCGCGAGGGGCTCAGCGGCTTCGAGCCCGGGCGCTTCCACGACCTCGATCTCGTCGCCGGGAGGCTCACGTACCTCTTCCCGATGGGGCGCTACCTGGAGATGGACCTGCACAGCGACGCCGGCGGAGTCTACCCCGATCTCTCGGAGGCCCGGCTCGCGACGCTCAAGGGCTCCTACGGCGCGGCGCTCCGGATCCGCAGCGTGGCGGCCGTGCTCGGGCAGATAGGAGTGGACTGGAGCAGCGAGAAGGTGCGCTTCGGGTTCTCGCTGGGAGGAGTGGAGTGAGGCGCTGCCAGGCCTCTCGCACGGCGGCGGCGCTGCTGGTGGCCGCGGCGACGCTCACCGCCGCCGGGCAGGCGATCGCGGAGCCCAAGAGCCGATCGGTCTCGTATTACTACGACGGCGTCTACCAGACCGCGCGGCCCGTGGCCCGCTCGCTCGATCCGGCACTCCTGGTGCGCAAGATCTCGGGCAAGCGGCGCGAGGCGGCGAACGTCGACGAGAACGATCAGGTGCGCCTGCCGAGCACCTGGTGGCAGCCGCGCCTCGGCTTCCGCCCGGTCACGGTCGAGCAGATGTTAAAGGGCCCCGGGGGACACGGCGGCCCCGCACCGGGCCGGTGGAAGGTGGTCAAGGCCAAGACGCAGGGCGTTTCCCCGGGCTTCCAGATCAAGGACTCCGAGGGGACGCGCTTCGCGATCAAGTTCGATCCGCCCGGTTTCCCCGAGATGGCGACCGGCGCCGACGTCGTCACGTCGTACCTCTACTGGGCGGCCGGCTACAACGTGCCGGAGAACGTGATCGTGAGCTTCCGGCGCGACGACCTCGAGATCGGGCCCGGCGCCACCTACGAGGACCCGGTCCACGGCAAGCAGCCCATCACGCCGGAGTTCCTCGATCGCCTGCTCGCCCGGGTGTCGCGGCGGCCCGACAGCAGCTTCCGCGCGGTGGCGAGCCGGTTCCTGCCGGGCAAGCCGCTGGGTGAATGGAAGTACAGCGGCCGGCGCAGGGACGATCCCGAGGACCTGATCCCGCACGAGCTGCGCCGTGAGCTGCGCGGCCTGTGGACCATCAACTCGTGGGTCCACCACGACGACTGCAGCGCGCGCAACACGCTCGACATGTGGGTCACGGAGGGCGGGCGGTCGTTCGTGCGCCATCACCTGATCGACTTCAGCGGCTGCCTCGGCGCCGCCTCGATCGACAAGCACTCGTACCGCAGCGGCACCGAGACCCTGCTCGACTACGGGGTCGCGGCGCGCTCGCTCGTGACTCTGGGCCTCCGGCCTTCCAGGTGGGAGAGCGTCGTCGATCCGGACTTGCCGAGCGTGGGCTTCATCGAGTCCAAGGCGTTCGACCCGGTGGGGTGGCGCCCGTTCCTCCCGAACCCCGCCTTCGACGAGCGTACGCGGGGCGACATCCGCTGGGGAGCACGCATCGTCGCGGCCTTCACCGACGAGCACATCCGCGCCGCGGTGATGCAGGGGCGCTACTCGGATCCGCGCGCCGTCGACTACCTGGTGAAGACGCTGGTCGAGCGACGCGACAAGATCGCTGGCCGCTGGCTCTCCGCTCCGGGGCCCTCCGCGAAGGCGATCCGCTGACGGCATGAGCCGGTCCGATCGGCAGGGCCGGCGACGGCGCGACGCGTGCGGGGGCGCTGCGCTCGCCTGCCTCGCCTCGGCCCTGCTCTACGGCTGCGCTCCCGTCGCCCCGATGCGGGGCGGGCCGGTGGCCGGCGCGATCACCGTGTTCGGCCATCCGGGGGGTGGTGTCTCGGGCCGCTCGGGGGCGCTGGACCGGCTGGGCCCCGGCGGTCCTGACTCCGCCGCGTGGCTCGTTCCCGGAAGCACCGACCCCGCCACGCGTCGGATCGGGACGATAGCGCTGCCGGCCTCGCGGGAGAGCGTCGTCGTCCTGGTCTACGGGGACAACCGGCCGGGGCTGAGGCTCATGACGACCCCCTGGGGCCTCTCGGCGGTCTGGAGGAGCCTCCCTCCCAACAGTCTGGATCGCTGGCTCTCGATCCTGATCCACACTCCGATCGCCCTGGTCCAGGGCGTGATTCCGACCCTCGACGGCTTCCAGGACGCCGCGAGCGTGCTGGTCACGCACCGTTTCACGGGCGGCAACGAGAAGACGGTGCTCCGATCCCTGGAGCAGAGCCTTCCGGCCGACCTGGTCGTCAACACCGGCGACGTGGTCGAGAACGGGAGCCGCGGGCGCCAGTGGGAGGCCTTCGCCGCGCGTCACGCCGCCCTCAGGTCGCGCTCGCCCTTCATCGCCGCGGTCGGAAACCACGAGCGCAGCTACTCGAGCGTGGCGCGCGGCAACTGGGAGGCGGCGCTCGGTCCCCCGCCGAGCGCGGAGCGCTACTGGTACTCGATCGACCTGCCCGACTCGCTCGCTCGCTTCGTCTTCCTTGACTCGAACGTGCTCTGCGATCCGCTCCACCGCTATCCCGACTCGCTCGAGCAAGAGCTCGCCGACGAGGAGCTGGCATGGGCCGATTCGGCCCTCTCGGCCCCCGCGCGCTACAAGTTCCTGGTGTTCCATCACCCGCTGATCACCGCCGGCCACCACTTCGGGGACTGGAGGGAGGACGACGCGAGACCGGTCGAGCTGTGCCGGCGCGCGCGGCTGCTCGGGATTTGCCGGCGCCGCGGGATCACGGCGGTGCTCGCCGGGCACGAGCACCTCTACCAGCGCGCCTACGTCACCGGCCCGGACGGAGTCGCGGGCTTCTGGCAGATCACGACCGGAGGCGGTGGAGCGCCGCTCCACCACGTCGCGGGCCACGACCGGCGGGGCGCGTTGGCTCAGACCCTTCCCGACGGCTCGAAAGTGGTCTACCTTTCGCGGGAGCAATCGGTCTATCACTATTGCCGGATGGTCCTGCGCCGGCGCCCGCGCCCCGGCGAGCCGGCCGTGCTGCTCTACGTCACCGAGGTCCCCAAGCGCGGGCGGACGTCCCTCATCGACCTGGTGTCGCTGGCCGAGCCCTGGGAGAACCATTGAGCGCCGCAACCCACCCGCCGGTCGTCGTTCGGGGCCCGCTCGAGAGGCTCCTTTCGCCGTTCGTCGACGTGCGCGCGGGCGAGGCCGGCACCGCGCTCCTGATGATGCTCAATGTGTTCCTGCTGCTCACCGCCTACTACATCATCAAGCCGGTGCGCGAAGCGCTGATCCTCGGCAAGGAAGGCGCCGAGGCCAAGAGCTACGCCTCGGCGGGCATGGTGCTGCTGCTGCTCTTCCTCATTCCGGCCTACAGCGCGTTCGCGAACCGCGTGAACCGGGCGCGCCTCATCACCTGGGTCACGCTGTTCTTCATCTCGAACCTGGTGGTCTTCTACGCCCTGGCGCGCATCGACATGCCGTACCTGGGAGTGGTGTTCTTCGTCTGGGTCGGGATCTTCAACATGATGATCGTCGCCCAGTTCTGGTCGTTCGCGAACGATCTCTACTCGCCCGAGGCGGGCAAGCGCCTGTTCGCGATCATCGCCTTCGGCTCGACCCTGGGCGCGATCCTGGGCGCCTGGGTCACCAAGGCGCTGATCGCGCCGCTCGGCGTCAATCAACTGCTGCTGGTCGCGGCCGGAGTGCTCGCCCTGTGCCTCGTGATCACCCGCCTGGTCGAGGCGCGTGAGTCGAGGGCGCGGGACCTCTCGGGGAGTGTGGGTGCCGGGGCGCCGCTCGAGCGTCCCGAGGGCGGCTTCAGGCTGGTGATGAGCGACCGCTACCTGCTGCTCATCGCGCTCCTCATGCTGGTGGTGAACTTGGTCAACACCAACGGCGAGTACATCCTCGGCAAGACTCTTACCGGGGTCGCCGACCGCATGATCGCCGCCGGACAGAATGGGGCGGCATCCCCCGGCGCCTTCAAGAAGCAGTTCATCGGCAGCTTCTACGCGGGTTTCTTCACCTGGGTCAACCTCGTGACCGCGATCGTCCAGCTGCTGCTCGTCTCGCGCATCCTCAAATGGTTCGGCCTCCGCGTGGCGCTGTTCGTCCTCCCGCTGCTCGCTCTCGGCGGCTACACGCTGCTGGCGCTGGCGCCGATCATCGGCGTGATCCGCACCGTCAAGATCGCCGAGAACTCCACCGACTACTCGCTCCAGAACACCGCGCGGCAGGCGCTGTTCCTCCCCACCTCGCGCGACGCGAAGTACAAGGCCAAGGCCGCGATCGACACCTTCTTCGTCAGGGCTGGAGACCTGCTGAGCGCGGGACTGGTGTTCGTGGGATCGGCGCTCGCGCTCACGCCGCAGAAATTCGCCGCGGTCAACGTGGCGCTGGTGCTCGGGTGGATCCTGATCGTGTCGATCCTGGCGCGCGAGAACGCGCGCCTCACCGGCGAGGGGGCGCGACCGGTCGTGGCTGCTGGCACGGAGGCGGCGCGCGCCTGAGGGGAGACCGGCCGTCCGGTCTTCCGGGGATCGAGAGAACCTCCTAGAATCCGCCGCCATCGTGGACCCGCCATGACCCAGGAACAGCTCGCCGGGCTCATCTTCTGGTTCCCGGCCTTCCTCTTCTCCACCACCGTGCACGAGGCGGCGCACGCCTGGGCGGCGCTCAGGGGCGGAGATCCCACCGCCTATCTCGGCGGACAGGTCTCGCTCTCGCCGCTCCCCCACATCCGCCGCGAGCCGATCGGCATGCTGGTGGTGCCGCTGATGACAAGCCTCACCCAGGGGTGGGCGATGGGCTGGGCGAGCGCTCCGTTCGATCCCCTGTGGGCGGCGCGCCACCCGCGGCGCGCGGCGTGGATGGCGGCCGCGGGCCCG
>VBOT01000019.1:4281-17575 GCA_005893225.1 Candidatus Eiseniibacteriota bacterium | reverse complement strand
ACAATGTATTCGACCTGAGCGTCGGCGATGCGGGCCTGCCCGACTGGTGGCACTTCGAGACGGGCGGCTGCAACGGCATGACTTCGCTTGGCCATGCGACCGTGTTCGCGGATCTGGCGCGGAGCACGACTCTCTGCATCGGCGCCACCGACTTCTGGGGCACGGGCGGAGCCCCGGCTCCTGTTGCCTTCACGCCGCAAACGAGCTGGCCGAACACCGGTCGCTTCTCCCTGTCGATCTCCCGTCCGACGCCGGTCACCCTGAGAGCCACGACAAACTACTTCGCCTTCAATCTCAACTTCCTTTCCGACAACGCCACGCAATCCGGGGGCAAGTGCGCCGGATGCGGCATCGGCGCGTGCCTGGTGTGGAACACGGCAAGCGTCATCAACATCCGGGCCGGCGGGGCGGGCACCCCCTATGTGGTGTCCGGACCGGGACTCAAAGGTAATACGCTCTGGTGGGGTGACGGCACTCCTAACTGCAGCACGGATCCGGTCAAGAACAGGACCTGGGGTCAGCTCAAATCTTTTTATCGGTAGCCGCGCAGCTTCGGCCGTCGCGCTCGGCTCCGGCAGGGAGACCTGATCCGCGCCGCGCGGCGCCCAGTGCGGGCCGCGCCGCCTTGCGCGGCCGCCCGAACGGCTGTTTCGGCGTGACCCCTTCTCCGCTGTGCTCGTCAGGTCCGCGCCTCCGAGTTGGTTCCGACGCGACCATGGAAGCGGGTCTTGGGACATAGGGACTTCAGGGCCGTGCGCACTCGCTCTTCGAGCGTGGCGTCGGGAGTCGTCATGGAGAACTCGACTGCGCGCCGCGCATCAGAGGCCCGAAAACCAAGCTCGCGCAGGCACGACATGACGTCCCTGGCGTGTTCTTCGGCAAGCGCCCGGGAGCGCGCCTCCGGCTCGGCGGCTTGGGCTTCGGCCTCGGCTTTGGCGGCCCGTGTGCGCTCTTCCGCTCCGGTCGCGGCGACCCGCGCCTTTGCTTCCGCCGCCGCGCGTCGAGCCTCCTCGCGCTTCGCGCTCATGAATTCGGACCCGAAGGTGCGCTCCGCCTCGTACTGATTGTGCAATCGGCAGTACAGGCGCAAACCCTCCACCGTGGCCCGGCCGCCGCGCGCTACCGGTTCCACATGGTCGAACTCCAGGAACCGCCGCGACCCGCAGCGGTGACCGTCCGGGCTCACGAACGTGCATTGGCCCTGATCACGCTGCCAGACAGCGCGCTTGACGTGCGCCGGGATATGGCGCGGGTTGGCGCTCGTGCGAGCCGACGGCCGTGGCCGCGAGGTCGCGGCGAGTTTCTTCTTCTCGAGCTCACGCTTGAGGGCATCCAGCGAGCGGTCGAACACCTTGCCGACATCGCCGGAGGGGAGCCGGTGGCTCAAGAGCGCCTGGACGTAGCAGAGCTTGTCGTGGGTTTCCTTGCCGATTGTGAAGTGAACCGCAAAGCGCTCGGGTGAGAGCGGATGTGCCTTGGATTGCGAGACAGGAGCTTCAACTTGCCCCGGGGCAAGTCGGTCGGTCATCACCCCGACATGCGACGCGAGTTGCCCCGGGGCAAGCTCGGTCCTGGGCGTTGCGGCGGGGATAGGCTGCACCAGCGACAGCCACTCCGTCCGTGGGAAACGCTGGGCGAGCAGTTGGTCGATCTCTGACTTGGAGTGGTGCGTGGCCGCCGCGAGCAGCTCGTTGGCATTCTCTGGAGTGAGATGCGGCGCCAGCAGGCAGACCGCGGCGAGATGCAACCGACCCTCGGCCAAGGCGTCGAAGATGGCGGGCAACCGCCGTGCCGTTCGGGCCGCCTGGATACGTTTGTAGGCGGCGTCCTCGGAGAAGCGCAGTTCCCCGACACAAAAGGCGTGTATCGATGGGAATCCAGCCAAGAGGTAGAGCCGGCGCTCGTCGACCTCGGCCAGGTAGGCCAGGACCTCGGCGGAGGCGCCGCGTTCTTGTGCGACGACTGAGTTCAGACCGCGCAGCAGGACAGGATCGCTGAGGTGAGTGAGATCGTAGGTGCGCATGACAACCAGATCCTTCCTCGGGGGCGCACCGAGCAGAGAGGCCAGGTCGTTGACCGGGCTGGTGTTCATTGAGACGGGGAGGCAGTAGTTCATGACCCAATTCAACCACGGCCGTTTTCTGCGCTCTGGGGGCCTCGCAGAGCGCGCCGCGTGGAGGATCACGACTTGTTTTCATCGGGGAGGGGCCGGCTTGGCCGGGCGGCCATCCTGCGCAGGCTGGCGAGTAGTTGCAGAAGCGCCGACGAGGCCACAACAGCCAGGGCTCGCGGGTCGGTCAAGTAAATTCGGAGGTCCGGATCGCTGTCGGTGCAAACCTGGAGGGGTGTCGGCGACACCAACATCCGCGCCGCCGCTCGAACAGGCGCAGGGGCCGAGGCCTATGTCATCTTCGGGCCTGGCATTCTTGGAAATTGCACTCAATGGAACAGCGGCGCTCCGAGCGGCTCCCCCGTGTTTGACCACCCCGATCAGGTAAAGAACCTGGGGTCAGCCGAAGTCGATATTTCGGTAGTGTGCGGCTCGAAGGGTGCGATCCGAAATGGAAGACCAGGCTTGATCAGAGGGCACGCCCTCTGCCTGCGCCCCACCGCGCCGCCGCCGCAAGCCTGTCGGCACGGGTGACCCCCGCCCCCGCCTGTGCTATAAACGGGTGCGCTATGCGCCCGTAGCTCAATTGGATAGAGCGTTAGCCTCCGGAGCTAAAGGTTACAGGTTCGATTCCTGTCGGGCGCACCACTCTCCATCCTGGCTCGCCCCGCCCGTGAGACCGGTGGCTTCCTCAGACCCTCGTTCCGCGCCCTACGCCGCGCGTCCGCTCGGGGAGATGTTCTCCCGGGTCTCGGACCGCTATGACCTGCTCAATCGCCTGATGAGCCTCGGGCGCGACGGAGCCTGGCGCCGGGCCATGTGGAGCGGGGTCCCCGGCGATGCCCGGACGGTGCTAGACCTCTGCACCGGGAGCGGCGCGTCGCTTCCCGGCCTGAGAAAGGCCGGCCGGCTGGTGCTCGGCGTGGACGTGAGCGGGCCCATGCTCGAGATCGCCGCGGCGGGGGAGAGCCAGAGAGGATGGGCGCCGCGCCTCGTGTGCGCCGACGCCTTCCACCTCCCGCTGCCGGATGGCTCGATCGACGCCGTCACGATCGCCTTCGGCATGCGCAACCTCCGTCCCCGCGAGCGCGCGCTGGCCGAGATCGCTCGGGTGCTGAGGCCCGGGGGCCGGCTGCTCGTTCTCGAGGCCGCCGCCCCGCGTCCCGGGCCGCTCGCCCCGCTCCACGCCTTCTACCTCCGCTCGGTGATCCCGTTCCTGGGACGGCTCTCGCCGGACCCCGCCGCCTACGAATACTTGAGCCGCTCGATCTTCGAGTTCGGCGCGGGGGAGGAGTTCGAGCGGGACCTCGCACAAGCGGGATTCTCGATCTCGGAGCGGCGCGGCTTCATGCTCGGCGCCACGCGGCTGTGGGCGGCGGAGCGCCGCGGGGGCAGGCTCGGTCCTCCGCGCGAAGCGACCCGATCCTTGCAGCCTGCAACGCTGGGGGAACTCCCCCGGGGCGAAATGCGCAGTCTCTCCCCGGTCGGATCGACCGAGTGGCGGTGGTGGAACGGTGTCCAACTGCTGCTCTCAGCGGCGCTGCTCGTCGCTCTCGGCTTGGCACTCCGGGTCTATTCACGGCTCGGCGGCGGACTGCCGCTCGCGCCGTGGCAGAGGCTGAGCCTGCACTTCCTGCTCTGGGCGGGAGTCATCGGCTTCGCCGTTCGAACCGTGGTCCTGTGGCTGCGCCTCCGCGACGCGCCGCCGCGCCGCTGAGGAACCCCGACCCACTGGCATGCCCGTTGCCTTGCTGGAGGCGGGATCAGACCGTTCACTTCGCCCTGGAGTCACCGACATGCTCGCGCGAGAAAGGACCCTCGACTCGCTCCTCGAGTTCGCGGATCAATTGCATGTCGCAACACCCACGGATCTGCCGGACCAGACGCTCAAAGCGGCGCTCCACATGTTCGATGGCGAGGGAGCGGCGCTGCTCCTATCGCGCCACCGCTCGCACGAGCGGCGCGTCTGGTGCGTCAGCGGCGCGGCCCCGACCATCGCCCCGGCCAACCTCCCGGCGAGCGAGTTTTGCCGCATGGTGCTAAGGACTGGCCACCCGATGGCCGTCCCGGACCTCCAGGCCGATGCCCGCGTCGGGATCGAGGACCGCTGCCCCGGCGTGGTCGCCGGGCCGGCATTGTTCGTGCCATTGCGCCTGCGCGAGCGGGCGGTGGGGGTGCTCTGCGTCTATCGCCCCCGCGGCAGGGAACGCTTCTCTCCGGACGAGGTCCGTCTCGCCTCGCTGCTCGCCTCCTGCACCGCCCTGATGCTCGAGAACCGGCGGCTGGCCGAGGGCCTGGCGAAGATGGCGGTCACGGACGACCTCACCCAGGTCCACAACTACCGGTTCCTCAAGACGGCGCTCCGGCGGGAGATCAAGCGCGCCGGCCGCTTCAACCAGCAGCTCTCGCTGCTGATGATCGACGTCGACGGGCTCAAGGGCTACAACGACCGCAACGGACACATGCGGGGCAGCCTGCTCCTCAAGGAGATCGCCGGGCTGTTCGCCCAGAACGTGCGGTCGTGGGACCTGGTGGCCAAATACGGAGGCGACGAGTTCACCGCGATCCTGCCCCAGACCGGCCGCGAAGGCGCGCTGGTGGCGGCGGAGCGCCTGCGCGCGGTGGTCGAAGCCCACGCGTTCCCGCTCGTGCCCCAGGGGGCCATCACGGTGAGCCTCGGCGTCGCCACCTTCCCGGAGGACGCGACCGACGCGCTCGGGCTGATCCGGGCCTCGGATCACGCGCTCTACCAAGCCAAGCAGAACGGACGGAATCGTGTCGCGGTCTATGAACAGCGAGCGGCGTGATCCCCGGCCAAGTATCATGGCAAGAGCTTTGACCCTGTTCGAGAAGCGCTGCTAGTGTTGCGCGCCGGCAGGCGCGGACGTCGCAGACAGCGTTCAGATGGTCCTTGCAGCAGCGGGCTCATGAATAATCCGGGCTAGCGTCAGGCACGAACCAGGAGGTCTGGAGTGGCCGAGAGCATCGGCATCGGAGTGGTGGGAACCGGCGACTGGGGCGCCAATCTGGTGCGGAACTTCGCCAACCTGCCGGGCGCGCGCCTGGTGGCCCTGTGCGATTCGGACCGGCAGCGCCTGGCCGCGGCCATGGCGCGCCATCCCGGGACGCGAGGCTTCGAGCACGTCGAGGAGTTTGCCGCCGAGCCCGGCGTCGACGCCGTGGTGGTGGCTGCTTCGGCCGCCAGCCACTACCCGCTCGCGCGCGTACTCCTCGAGGCGGGCAAGGACGTGTTCGTGGAGAAGCCGCTGGCGCTCGAGGTCGCTCACGCCGAGGAGCTGGTGCGGCTGGCGCGGCGCGAGGGCCGCATCCTGATGGTCGGGCACCTGCTCCTCTATCACCCCGGCGTGCGCTACCTCAAGGGAATGGTCGACCGCGGCGACCTCGGCGAGCTCTACTACCTCTATTCCCAGCGCGTGAACCTGGGCAAGGTGCGGCGTGACGAGAACGCGCTGTGGAGCTTCGCTCCCCACGACCTGTCCGTGATCCTGCACCTGCTCGGCGCGGAGCCGGTCGACGTCGCGGCGCGCGGCTCGGCGTTCCTCCAGGGCCAGGTCGAGGACGTGGTGTTCGTGGACATGCGCTTCCCGGGCGGCCGCACCGCCCACGTGCACGTCTCGTGGCTCGACCCCCACAAGCTCAGGAAGTTCACCGTGGTCGGGAGCCAGAAGATGGCGGTGTTCGACGACATGGAAGCGAGCGAGAAGATCCGCATCTACGACAAGAGCGTCGAGCGCGCGGGCGAGTTCGTGTCCTACGGCGACGCGCTCACGGTGCGCAGCGGCGACATCGTGATCCCCAAGATCTCGCTCCAAGAGCCGCTGCGGCTCGAGTGCCAGCATTTCGTGGACTGCGTGCGCGAGCGCAAGACTCCGCTCACCGACGGGGAGGACGGCCTGCGCGTCGTCCGGGTGCTGAGCGCCGCCCAGGCCTCGCTGGACGCCGGCGGGGCGCCGGTCGCGATCGCGGCCGAGAACGCGGGGGTGTCATGAAGACCAGCACCAGCATCGTCGATCCCACCGCCGTGCTCGGCCAGGGCACCACGGTCGGGGAGGGCTGCGTGATCGGTCCCAACGTCCGGATCGGGGCGGGTTGTCGCATCGGCCACCTGGTGGTGATCCATCCCGACACCACGGTCGGCAACGAGGTGCGCGTCGACGACCACGCGACGCTGGGCAAGCTTCCGATGCGGGCCGCCAACTCGGCCACCACCAAGGAGCAGGAGCTTGCGGCACTCCGCCTCGGCGACTACTGCATCGTCGGCACCGGCGTGGTGCTGTACCGCGGCGCGGCGATCGACTCCAAGGTGCTGATGGCCGACCTGTGCACGGTGCGCGAGAACGTCGCGATCGGGCGCGGCACGATCGTCGGGCGCGGGGTCACGGTCGAGAACTTCTGCAAGGTGGGGCGTTACTGCAAGCTCGAGAGCGAGTGCTACATCACCGCCTATTCGGAGCTCGAGGACCGGGTGTTCGTGGCGCCCGGGGTGGTGACCTCCAACGACAACTTCGTCGGCCGCACCGCCGAACGCTTCAAGCACTTCAAGGGCGTGACGGTGCGCCGCGGCGGCCGCATCGGCGCGGGATCGGTGATCCTGCCCGGCGTCACCATCGGCGCGGACGGCCTGGTGGCCGCCGGCTCGGTGGTGACTCGCGACGTCCCGCCGCGCTCGATCGTGATGGGCTCGCCGGCGCGGGTGTGGCGCGAGGTGCCGGTCGAGCAACTGCTCGAGAACCAGGGCTGGACGGACGCCTGAGAGGCCGCAGGGCCTGAGGAGATGACATGGGCGCGATGCCGACCAAGACGACGATGACGGTTCCGTTGCTCGACCTGAAGGCGCAGTACGCGGACATCCGCGCGGAGATCGATGACGCGGTCCGGAGGGTGATGGAGAGCGCTCGCTTCATCGGCGGGCCCGAGGTCTCGGGTCTCGAGGAGGAGGTGGCGCGCTACTCCCAGGTGCCGTACGGGATCGGCTGCGCCTCGGGCACCGACGCGCTGCTGCTCTCGCTGCGGGCGCTCGGGATCGGCCCCGGGGACGAGGTGGTGACCAGCGCTTACTCGTTCTTCGCCAGCGCCGGCACGATCGCCAACGTCGGCGCCACTCCCGTGTTCGTGGACATCGATCCGCGCACCTACAACCTCGATCCCCACCGGCTCGAGGGCGCCATCACCCCGCGCACCAAGGCGGTGATCGCGGTCCACCTCTACGGCCAGTGCTGCGATCTCGCCGCCGTGAAGGCGGTGTGCGACAAGCGGCAGGTGTGGCTGATCGAGGACGCCGCCCAGGCCATCGGAGCGGAGTGGGAGGGCCGTCGCGCCGGCGCGGTGGGCGACTTCGGCTGCTTCTCGTTCTTCCCCTCCAAGAACCTCGGGGGGGCCGGCGACGGCGGGATGATCGTCACCCGTCACGGCGACTACGCCGACCGCCTGCGGCTGCTGCGCGAGCACGGTGCCAGGCCCAAGTACTACCACGCGCTGATCGGGACCAACTCGCGGCTCGACGCGCTGCAGGCCGCGATCCTGCGCGTCAAGCTGCGGCACCTCGACCGCTGGAGCGAGGCGCGCGCCCGGAACGCCGAGGCGTACACGCGCTGGCTCGAAGGCTCGCGGGTGGGCCGCCCGTATCGCGATCCGCGGGCCCGCCACATCTACAACCAGTACGTGATCCGGGTCGAGAAGCGCGACGAGCTCAAGCAGTTCCTGGCCGATCGCGCGATCGGCACCGAGATCTACTATCCGGTCCCGCTCCACCTTCAGGAGTGCTTCGCCTCTCTCGGTCACCGGTCGGGCGACATGCCGCACGCCGAGGCCGCAGCGAAGGAAACCCTGGCGCTCCCCGTCTACCCCGAGCTCGGTGAAGACCGTCTCCGCTACGTCGTCCAGGCGGTGCGGGAGTTCGTGGACTCGTAAGCTTCGCTTTCACCTTCGTCCCGGCGCCGGGCTTCTCCCCGCCCTGAGACCCTCGCCGGTCCGCCCCGATGCGCGACGGCGCCCGCCCCGGCGCCGCCGCGACCGAGACAGGCCGGATGAACTCGATGCAGCGCGACTCCCTGCGTGAGCTGCTGCGCAGGGTGGACGAGGTCCGAGGGCTGTCGCAGCCCGGCGAGAGCCCCGCCGCGGCCGAACCGATCAGCACCGACGCCCTGCTCCAGACCATGGCGGAGCTGGTCCAGGAGCTCGAGCGCAGCCATCGCCGGCTGATCGAGACCAACGTCCAGCTGGTGTCGCTGCGCGAGGTGGCGAGCAGCACGGTCAGCACGCTCGACAGCGGCGAGACCACGCGCATGGTGACGCGCTACCTGTGCCGCGCGTTCGGCTTCGACGAGGGCTTCCTGCTGCTCATCGACCGCGAGAACGGCCGGCTCGAGGGCACCTGGACACACCTCGAGAACGACCGCGAGCACAGCTACGCGATCGAGCTGCCGCTGGTGGGCGACTACGGCGCGCTGTCGCGCTCGCTGTGGCTCAACCGCACCGTGGTCCACCACGCCCCGCGGCGCCACTTCGCCACCATGCTCCCCGACGGGCACCCGCTGCAGGACGTGATCGAGCGGCTCGGCTCGACCGCCAGCGTGCCGCTGCAGCGCAGCCACACCGTGCTGCCCGACGCCGAGCCGCATGAGCTGTGCGGCGCGCGTTGCATCCTCGGCGATCCGGCGGTGATCGCGCCGCCCCCCGGGGCGGCGGCCGAGAAGTGGGCGTTCGAGCGCGAGGAGCGCCAGCGCCAGTGCCTGTCGTGCGACCTGATGCCGATGCTCGGGGTGATCGGCATGGCGCGCCGGGTCGAGGCTCCGCCGCTCGGCAGCGGCGACGTGACACTGCTGGAATCGATCGCGCTCTCGGTCGCCCCGGTGGTCGAGAACGCGCGCCTCTACCAGGAGCTGCGCCGCAGCGAGCGGTTCCGGAACCACGTGCTCGACAGCATGGCGAGCGCCCTCGTGGCGGTGAACATGAAGGGCGAGATCCTGACCTTCAACCGCGCGGCCCAGGAGCTGCTCGGCTTCCCGGAGGCCGAGGTGCTGGGCCAGCCGTTCGGCGCGCTGTTCGGCTCCGACGGCGAGACCCTGATCCGCGACACGCTCGAGCACGGGCGCGAGGTCCTGCGGGTCGAGACCCTGCTGCGCGCGCGCGACGGCACGCCGCTGCCGGTGAGCTTCACCACCTCGCTCCTGCGCAACGAGCGCCGCAGCGTCTACGGCGCGATCGCCACGTTCATGGACCTCACGCCGCTCAAGCGCGCCGAGGAGCACGCTCGCCGGCTCGACCGCCTCGCCGCGCTGGGGCGCTTCACCTCCAGCGTCGCGCACGAGATCCGCAACCCGCTCACCGGGATCGGCGCCGGGATCCAGTATCTGGCCCGCTCGCTCGGGCCCGAGGGCCCGCAGCGCGAGAACCTCGAGTTCATCCTCAGCGAGATCAAGCGCCTCGACCGGATCGTCCAGGATCTGTTCGAGATCACTCATCCCCGCGGCCTGCAGCTCAACGCGATGCCGCTCGAGGACACGGTGCGGCGCTCGCTCCAGTGCCTGGAGCCGATGGTCGGCGAGCGGGGCATCCGCGTGCGGGTGGACGTCGCGCCGCGCATGCCGCCGGTGCCGCACGACCAGGACCAGATGGAGCAGGTGTTCATCAACCTGTTCAAGAACGCCCTGGAGGCCTCGCCTCCAGGCTCGTCGCTGTCGATCTCGATCCTGGGCGGGGTGCCCGAGCCCCTGCCGGGGCGCCTCCGGCCGGACGGGGCGCCCATGGTCGCCGTGCGGGTCGAGGACCAGGGATGCGGCATCGGTCCCGAGCACCTGAAGACCATCTTCGAACCCTTCTTCACCACCAAGCCCGGGGGCACCGGACTCGGGCTCTACATCAGCCACGACATCGTCAAGCGCCACGGCGGGAGCTTGACCGTCACGAGCGAGCCGGGACGGGGCACCGTCTTCGTCGCGGAGCTCCCGCTCGATAGCAACGGAGGAACACCATGAGCAAGGCGAACATCCTGGTGGTCGACGACCAGGACTCGATCCGGCATTTCGTGAGCAAGGCGCTCGAGGCCGAGGGCTACACCGTCCAGACCATGGCCTCGGTGCGCGAGGCGCGCGCGGCGGTGGAGCGTGACATGCCGGACCTGGCGGTCCTTGACCTCAAGCTCCCCGACGGCACGGGTCTCGAGCTGCTGCGCGAGATCAAGCGCGTGCAGCCCGAGGTGTCCGTGATCCTGATGACCGCCTTCGGCGAGCTCGAGACCGCGGTGGAGGCGATGAGCGCCGGCGCCTTCTGGTTCGTCAAGAAGCCGTTCCAGAACGACGAGCTCCTGGCGCTGGTGGCGCGCGCCCTCGAGTCCCAGAAGCTGTGGCTCGAGCTCAAGCGCCTGCGTCACATGGCGTTCGCCGACGAGGACTACCTTCACTCCGCCAGCCCCCGCATGCAGGAGGCCTACGCGATCTCTGAGCAGGTGGCGCGGGGCGACACCACCAGCGTCCTGATCGAGGGCGAGAGCGGCACCGGCAAGGAGTACTTCGCCAACCTCATCCACCGCATGAGCGCCCGCCACGACAAGCCGTTCGTCGAGATCAACTGCGCGGCGATCCCGAGCGAGCTGCTGGAGAGCGCCCTCACCGACGCGCGCACCCAGAAGGTCGGCCTGATGGAGCTGGCGACCGCGGGAACGCTGTTCCTGGACGAGATCGGGGAGATGAGCCCGATGCTCCAGGTCAAGCTGCTGCGGGTGCTCGAGCGGCGCACCTTCAAGCGGGTGGGCGGCACCAAGGACATCTCGGTCAACCTGCGGATCATGTCGGCGACCAACCAGGACCTGGAGCGCATGGTGAAGGAGGGAGGCTTCCGCGAGGACCTCTACTACCGGCTCAAGGTGGTGCCGCTCTACGTGCCGCCGCTTCGCGAGCGCAAGGAGGACATCATCCCGCTCTCGCGGCTGTTCATGGATCGCTTCTCGCGGCAGTTCAAGAAGGGCTTCCGCGAGATCTCCCAGGCGGCCGAGCGCCTCTTGCTCGATTACCCCTGGCCGGGGAACATCCGCGAGCTGCGCAACCTGTTCGAGCGCACCACGCTGCTCGAGAGCGGCAACGTGCTGGAGGCGCAACACCTGAAGCTGGTGTCGCGCTCGCGTCCGGCCGCGGAGAGCACGATCGGGCAGAGGGCCGACGAGTACATTTCGGGGGCGCTCCCCAGCGACGGCATCCCGTTCGAGGCGCTGATCGAGGAGCTGGAGCGCGCCTTGATCCTGCGCGCCTCGTATGCTACCAAGTGGAACCAGAGTCGCACCGCCGAGCTGCTCCAGCTCAAGCGCGACAAGCTGCGCTACCGGATGAAGCTCTACGGAATCCAGTCGGAGGAGGACACCTCGACGAGCGAAGCGACCGGCCTGTCCGCCTAGAATCGGGGCCGGGGACTCGCCCGGCGGGGGGACGGTGGTGCGGCGGGGGAGGGGTGTATGCCGCGCCGCGGACGCAGCTCATCGTGGGTGGCCGTGCTCGCCAGCGCCGGCCTCGGGGCCGGCGCGTGCGCCTATTCCACCAGCACGGGCTTCTTCCCCGCCCACCTCAAGACGCTCGCCGTGCCGCTGTTCGAGAACGCCACCACCGAGTACACGCTCGAGCAGGAGGTCACGGACGCGGTCATCCAGCGCTTCGTCCAGGACAACCACCTGCGGATCGTGGACGCGCGCTCGGCGGACGCCGTGATCCAGGGTAAGATCACGCTCTATCGGAACTCGGTGTTCGGCATCTCCACCAACCAGTCGCTGGCCCAGGAGTACCGGGTAACGGTCGGCGTCTCGGTGGTGTTCAAGGACCAGGTCAAGAATCGCGAGATCTGGAGCGAGCCCGAGATCGTCAAGAGCGCCAACTACTACGTGCAGAGCGTGCCCGGTGAGTCGGCGCGCACGGAGCTGGATGGACGCAAGCAAGCCATCGCGAAGATCGCCGACGAGATCCTCAGCCGGTCGGTCGAGACCTGGTAGCCGCGGTACGAACGCGACGTCTGACGGCGCGTCGCGAGCCGAGGCGGGTGGGTTCCGGGCCCGCCGGGCCGGCACCGGTCTCGGGCTTCTCGAGGAGGCGGCGCGCGGCGAGTTCCCCTCGAGCCTCTACGTGGAAGGTCCGTGCGAGGCGCTCAAGACCGCGCTCCTCGGCGGCCTCAAGCACGGCTGGGCGGCGCGGTATCCGGTCTCGCCGCTGGCGCGCGTCCTGCGCCCCGCCGAGGACGGCGTGGAGCGGATCCTCGAGGCCTATCAAGGCGTTTCGCTCTTCGGGGCGGGCGACCTGATCGTGGTCCTCGAAGTCGAGGACCTGGGACGCAGCGAGAAGCGCGTCGCGGCCCTGGCCGAGGGGATGTCGCGCGGGAGCGGGGAGTCCTGCCTGGTGCTGGTCGAATCGGCCGCCGAGTCGCCGCGGAAGTCCCTGGACCCGCTGCGCGCGGCCAGCGAGGCGCGCTGGACCGCGTCCTTCCCCGGGCGACGCGAGCTCCTCGAATGGGGGAGAAGCCGGCTCGTCCGGGAGGGATTCTCAGCCGAGCCGGGAGCGCTCGAGGCGCTGACCGACGCCTGCGAGGACGACGCGCTTGCCTTCTTCGGCGAGCTCGAGAAGCTCTGCTCCTGGGTGGGCGCCGGCCGCCTCGGCAAGGAGGAGGTCCTCTCGCTGCTCAGGCCCGCGGTGGGCGCCGAGCTTCCGGACTTCCTGGCCGCGGTGGCCGCCGGCCACTCGCCGATGGCGGCCCAGCGCCTCGTCCGGCTGCTCGCGGCCGGGGTCGGCGAGGGGAGCGTGCTGTTCGCGCTCTCGAACCTGGTGGGGGGAGCCCTGGGGGGCTGGTCGCGCCACCGCGAGGCGAGCGAGACCTTGAGGCGGCGCCTGCCGCCCCGCTCGCTCGCTCGCGCCCTGGACGCGCTCTACCGGGCCGAGTCGGCGTGGAAGGGCGGCAAGGCCGACCCGGTGGCGGTGCTCGAGCAGGCGACCCGGGAGGTCGCCGCACCGGCGTGACCGGCCGGCCTCCTGCGGGGCTCCGGCGCGCGGTAGCGTGTGAGCCGGGCTCCCGCGACCCTCCGTCGGCCCAGCCTCCCCGAAGCCCAGCCTCCCCGGAGATGACGGCGCCGCGCCGAGTCGCTATCCTCGCCCGTTGTTACCGCGAGGGCCTTCACAGGGGAAGCGCCGATGA
>VBOT01000019.1:0-4267 GCA_005893225.1 Candidatus Eiseniibacteriota bacterium | reverse complement strand
GGAGGAGCGTCGGTTGTTCCACGCCTCCGAGGAGGCGGGCAAGCCCAAGTTCTACTGCCTCGACATGTTCCCCTATCCATCCGGGGAAGGCCTCCATGTCGGGCACGCCGAGGGCTACACCGCGACCGACATCCTGTCGCGCTACAAGCGGATGCGCGGGTTCAACGTGCTTCACCCCATGGGATGGGACGCCTTCGGTCTGCCGGCCGAGCAGTACGCCGTGCGCACCGGCGTGCACCCGGCCAAGACCACGGCCGAGAACATCGCCACCTTCCGCCGCCAGATGAAGCGCCTCGGCCTGTCCTATGACTGGGAGCGCGAGGTCGACACCACCGATCCGAAATACTACCGGTGGACGCAATGGATCTTCCTCAAGCTCTTCGAGCGCGGGCTCGCCTACGTGGCCGAGGTGCCCGTCAACTGGTGCCCCGGGCTCGGCACCGTGCTGGCCGACGAGGAGGTCATCGACGGCAAGAGCGAGGTCGGCGACTTCCCCGTCGTCCGCCGGCCGATGCGCCAGTGGGTGCTCAAGATCACGGCTTACGCCGATCGGCTGCTCGAGGACCTGAAGCTGGTCGACTGGCCGCACAGCACGCTCGAGATGCAGAAGAACTGGATCGGCCGCTCGGTCGGCGCCGAGGTGGATTTCCCGCTCGCCGGCGCGAAGGGCGCGATCCGGGTCTTCACCACTCGCCCGGACACGCTGTTCGGCGCCACCTACATGGTGCTCGCACCCGAGCACCCGCTGGTGGAGGTGGTGACGAGCGAGGGTCAGCGCGCCGCGGTCGAAGCCTACCGCGCCGCCGCCGCGCGCAAGAGCGACCTGCAGCGGCAGGAGGAGGTGAAGGAGAAGACCGGGGTCTTCACCGGGGGCCACGCAATCAATCCGGTGAACGGCGAGCGCATACCGATCTGGATCGCCGACTACGTGCTGATGGGCTACGGCACGGGGGCGATCATGGCGGTCCCCGGGCACGACGGCCGGGACTGGGAGTTCGCGCGCGCCTTCGACCTCCCGATCCGCGAGGTGGTCGCGGGGGGAGACGTCGAGAAGGAGCCCTTCGTCGACAACCAGAACGGCGCGGTGGTGAACTCGACCACGCCCGACGGCGGCTTCTCGATCGACGGCCTCCCGCCGCCCGCGGCGATCGAGAAGATCACCGCCTGGCTCGAGGCCACCGGCAAGGGGCGCAAGGCGATCAACTACAAGCTGCGCGACTGGCTGTTCTCGCGCCAGCGCTACTGGGGCGAGCCTTTCCCGATCGTGTGGGTGGAAGGCGCCCCGGTCGCGCTCCCCGAGGAGATGCTGCCGGTGCGCCTGCCCGAGACCGATCGTTTCAAGCCCGAGGGCACGGGGGAGAACCCCGAGGCGCCGCTGGCGCGGCTCGCCGACTGGGTGCAGACCACCGACCCGAGGAATCCCAAGCCCGCGCGGCGCGAGACCAACACCATGCCGCAGTGGGCGGGGTCGTGCTGGTACTACCTGCGCTTCCTCGACCCCTCGAACGACCAGGCACTGGTCGATCCGGCCAAGGAGCGCTACTGGATGCCGGTCGACCTCTACATCGGCGGGGCCGAGCACGCCGTGCTCCATCTTCTCTACGCCCGGTTCTGGCACAAGGTGCTCCACGACATCGGCGTGGTGAGCACGCCCGAGCCGTTCATGAAGCTCGTCCACCCGGGCACGGTGCTGGGCGACGACAACCAGAAGATGTCCAAGTCGCGCGGCAACGTCGTCAACCCGGACGACGTGATCGACAGCTACGGCTCCGACGCGGTGCGGCTCTACGAGATGTTCATGGGCCCGCTCGAGGCCTCGAAGCCCTGGAGCACGAAGAGCGTGGAGGGGGTGATCCGCTTCCTCGACCGGGCGTGGCGCTTGGTGGTGGAGGAAAGCGGCGGCGTGAGCCCGTCCGTGACGGCGGACCGCCCCGCGACCGAGCAGCTCCGGCTGCTCCACCAGACGATCAAGAAGGTCACCGAGGACCTCGAGGCGCTGCGCTTCAACACCGCGATCGCCCAGATGATGGTGCTCACCAACGAGCTCACCAAGCTCGAGCGGCGACCCCGCGCGCTGATCGAGCCTTTCGTCCTGATCCTCTCGCCGTTCGCCCCGCATCTCGGCGAGGAGCTGTGGCGGAGGCTCGGGCACGCCGAGAGCCTGGCGTACGAGCCGTGGCCGCGGTGGGACCCCTCCCTGGTGGTGGAGGAGCGCGTCACGGTCGCGGTGCAGGTCAACGGCAAGCTGCGCGCCACGCTCAGCCTGCAGCGCGACGCCGCGCAGCAGCAGGTCGAGGCGGCGGCGATGGAGGACGAGCGCGTGCGCCGGCACCTCGACGGGGGACCGGTGCGCAAGGTGATCTACGTGCCGAACAAGCTGCTCAACCTGGTGGTGGGGCGCTGAGCTCGTTCGTGCCACCAAGTGGATCCACTGGGAACGACCGGGCGTGCGGCGACAAGCTGGAGCGGACTTGAACCGGCTGCTCACCGCTGAGCTGGATTCGAAACGCGTCGCGCTGGTGGCGCTGTGCCGAAAGTACGGCTCGCTCGGCTCGATGTGTTCGGGTCCGCCGCCACTGAGGAGTGGCGGCCGGGCGAGAGCGACCTAGCTAGACTTCATCGTCGCGTTCAGGCCCGACTCGGTCCATGGCCTCGCAGACCGATATCTGGGGCTTGCCGAAGATCTGGAGGTCCTCTTCGGCGTCCCGTGGATCTGCTCGCCGAGGCGGCGATCCGCAACCCGTACTTTCGCCGTAACGTGGACGCTACGCGGACACCGGTGTATGCCGAGTGACCCGAAGAAGCTCCTTTACGACATAGCTGCTGCCAGCGCCGCGATTCGGGAATTCTGTCATGGCCAAGCGCCTGAAGATCAGCCGGGCCTCCGTGCGAAGGCTCCTAAGACCGGCCGTGAGAGAGATGACCCCATCGGCGCCCGCGAGAAAAGTGGTCGAGTGATAGCTTTGAGCGCTTTTGGGGTGGATCGCTGAGTCGCTGCAACGAGTTATGAATCAGGTCGAGGGTCGGCGGGTGCCTGTCCGAGTGATAGTCCTGCGGGAGAAAGCTATCATTCGCGGAAGGAAGGTCAAGCTCGGGGCTGTGGAAGCCTCGCCCGATCGCCTCCGCGCGGCCCCTGTGGATGTCCTTGTTGGGGTCTTTCGAGACAAAGATGTCGCGGGCGCCGAGGCCAGGACAGGCACATCGGACGAGAAGAGGGCGGGGGAGCATCGATGTAGAAGACCGATGCTCTCGGAGGCAGCGGGTCGAAGGTGATCGTCGGTCAATCTGCACCACCAGCGCCGCCGCCTGTAGCGCCCGCCCCGGAGCCACCACCACAGTTCTTCTACCTCACGCCGAGAACCTCGTCGGTCGGGTTGGTTCTCCTCATCATCTCGAAGGTAACAGAACCGCGATTGTCGGCGAACGCGCTGATGGGGCGCCTTGCTTCGGACGGTCTACGCCCGCACATTGCCCACGTCTTCTTTGAGTCCAGGAGGGATCTCACCATCTTGGAGCCCGGCTGCTTCGCCAACCGCTCCATGCGCTGGCCGTGTGGCTGGGACCTGAGGCACCGAGTCGAGCCGTTGCAGCCGATCAGGATGACCTTCGTGGTCGTAGGTCGGCCGGTCGGAGGACCCGAGGCCCGACGCGGCTCCGACGGGGCACCCGTGCCGATCCGGAAGGCGGATGGCCTGCGCCCCTACGACCTGTCGTCGGCCGAAGTCTCCGCTACGGCACGCGTGCTCGGCGATCTCATCGTCGATTTCGACAGGAAGATGCTCGTTCCTCTGAAGGCGACAGGAACGACGGTGCTAGCGCACGCTGCCCTCCCCTGGTGAAGCGCACTCACAATCGGGCGGGTCGATCGCAGCGGCTGACGCCAACGCCCCGCGTGGTGTCACGGCGGGTTCGGCGGGCGGTTCAGGGTGACCGCATCAGAAAGCAATAGGCTCTGGGAAGGAAGGTCCCGCTTCTCAAAGAATACGGACTTCATCGGCCGGGACGGCGGCAGAGACCTCGCGAATGATAGCCTCTCAAGTAGACCCTATCATTCGCCTGCCAGCCCTGCCGTCAACGGCAACCACAAGCGCCCCATCCGGTTAGCTCAGCGAACCCCTGCTTGGCGTGCACTTTTTGACCATTAGAGGAGTGACCCCATCTACGTGCCGAACAAGCTGCTGAACCTGGTGGTGGGCGGGAGCTGACGCGGCGCGCGCCCGCGCGCCGAGCCGCCCGGTCAGCTCTAGGAACGCGGCGCGGCCTTGGC
>VBOT01000018.1 GCA_005893225.1 Candidatus Eiseniibacteriota bacterium | reverse complement strand
GACGATTCAAGGCTAGCTGAACTCCGCCGGTGCCTGGCGGTGCACCACCTCGACCCCGTTCACGCGGCTCCAGGGCCAGCCCCACTTGACGGGGCGCCCCGCCTCGTCTCGCCGGTTCCACTGGCGAGGCGTGATGTCCCCGGAGAGGGCGTCGGCGAAGTCGGGGTCCACCGCCTCCGCCGCGGTCCAGCCCGGGTCGCCGTCCATCTCGGCGCGGCCCGCGGTCCAGCGCGGCGCCGACCGATGGCGCGCCAGTTGGTCGCTGAGCCAGCTCACCATGCGCGGCCTGAGGTCGGCCATCACGTTGAAGCAGTCGTGAGCGCCCCGGGGGTAGAACACCAGCTCCCGCTCGCAGCTCGCCCCCTCGAAGATGCGCCACGCCTCGCTGCCGGGAGTGATGAGGTCGTGCCCGCCGCCCGAGACCATGAGCGGGCACCTGAGATCGGCCAGGACGTCGGCGAGGGTGATCTTGTCGATCACCTTGGCCATCTCGCGCTCCTCGATGCCGTAGAGCGCGGCCAGCTCGTGACGCAGCGCCGCCAGGGTCACGTTCCAGTAAATATCTGCCGAGTAGGGCGGGCTCACCGCCGCCACCGCCTTGACGCGGCGATCGTGCGTGGCCATCCGGATCGCGAGGTAGCCCCCCAGGCTCATGCCCAGGAACGCGACCGCGTGGGGATCGAGCTCGGGGTGGGCCTCGATCCGGTTCAGGATCGCCACCCCGACCGGCCTCGGCTCTGCCACCATCGAGAGGCGATAGAAGGTCTGCCCCATGCCGGGGCCGTCGAACTGGAGGGTGGCGATGCCGCGCTCGAGCAGCGCCTCGGACCACCAGTGCATCTCCTCCTTGACCGCGTTCGTGCCGTTGAACAGCACGGCCACGGGAACGGGACGGGGTCCGGGGGGCACGCGCAGGTAGCCGGTGATCGGCTTCCGGCGGAACGTCACCTCGAACCGGGTCGCGGGGGGTTCGAGGAGCGGCGCGGCCTCGGCGTAGGCCCCGATGCACGCGTCGTGGAGGGCGCGCTTGCGGGCGATGTCGAGGAACATCACGTACTGGGCGAAGTTGTAGGCGGCCGAGGCGGCCAGGAACTCGCGGGTGGCTTCGGCGCGCCGGCCCTGATCCCGGGCCTCGCGAGCGGTCTGCTCGTGGTCACGGGCCAGCTTCTCCCACTCGTCCACCCAGGAGGGGAGGCTGGAGATCCGACCCAGCACCCGCTCCAGGTCGCGCGGATCGACGCCGGCGTTCGTGAACTGGAGCTTGGCCCAGGACGGCATCTGCTGCGCGACCCCGAGCCTCAGGCTCATCCGCACGAAGCCAGGCCGGAGGAGCTGGCCGCGCAGCAGGTGGGGCACCAGGAACTCGAGCCGACCCCCGCCGACCCGGCGGGATCGTCCCGTCCCGTTGCCGCTGAAACTCCCTACGCTCATCGCACGCTCTCGTGATCCATCGCCCGTTCCGCTTGGTGTCTTGCTTCTTCCGATGCGTCATGCACCGTGCATGCCACGAAATTCTCGCGTCTCTCCTTGTAGTGACTGCGGCTTGCGCCGCGGGCGCCCCGCGGGGGGGCCACCGCAGCGCGCCGCCTGCAACGAGGCGTGCAAAACAGCAAGCGAGGGGGGATGCGGGCCGCGCGCAGCGAGCGCTCACCCGCCGGGGCGATGCCTCGGTGCCCCGCCGGATGAACGGCGCCGGACCTGCACCCGCGGATCGTAACCGGCCCGGCGGCGACTTGTGTCCGGTCGGCGTCACACCGTGGCGGCGACGCTCCCGCCGTACGCCTCGAGCAGTCGCACTCCGACCGACCGCTCGGGAATCTCGCGGCCATCGACCCGCGAGAGGGGCACGACCTCCTGGGCCGAGCTGGTGAGGAAGACCTCGTCCGCCCCGACCACCTGTTCGCGCGGGAGAGCGCACTCGCGCGCCGGAATCCCGAGCTCGGCGCAGGCGCTCAGCACCAAGGCCCGGGTGATCCCGGGAAGGATGCCGGCGGAAAGCGGAGGGGTGAGTACCTCCCCCCCGATCACGACGAACAGGTTGCTCGAGGTGCCCTCCAGCGCCGCTCCCTCGGCGGTCACGAGCAGCGCCTCGTCGGCCCCGGCCGCGCGACCCTCGTCCCGCGCCAGGTGGTAGATCAGTCTGCTCGTGGTCTTGTGCCGGCCGAGGGACCCGGGATGAAAGGCCCGGCGCGAGAAGATCGCCGCCGCCGACCCGCTGCGCGCGCCGCGCCAGAGCCTCGATCCGAGCGGCTCGGCGTCGACCCAGCACCCGCAGCGGCCCGGCCGCCGGCCGGGGATTCCCCGCGTCACGGTGACCCGGATCACGGCATCGAGAAGGCCTCCCGAGGCCAGCACCTCCTCGGCCGCCCCGAGGAGCGTCGAGGGTGGCGGCGGGACGGGGAAGCCGAGCTCGGCGGCCGAGACCACCAGGCGCTCGAGGTGCCGCTCCCACTGGAAAGGCCGGCCGCGGTAGACGCGCAGGGTCTCGAAGAGGCCCTCCCCATCGCGCGCGCCGCGGTCGAACAGGGAGAGCACCGCCGCCTCGCCGCGGCAAAGCCGGCCGTCGATCCAGATCGGGCGGTCCGGGATTCTCACGCGGGCACCGCCCGCTCTTCCGACTCCAGCGCCACCGGACCGAGGGTCAGCGAAAGCGCCCGCCGGATGCCTTCGGCCTTGTGCAGCGTCTCGAGGCGCTCGGCCTCGGGATCGGAGTCGGCGGTGATGCCCCCTCCCGCCGCGAAGTGCAGGACGCGGCGTGTCAGGAGGGCGGTGCGGATCGCGATGTTCCAGTCGGCGTCGCCGCGCCAGTCGACGTACCCGAGGCTCCCGGTGTAGAGGTGCCGCCGCACCGGCTCGAGACCGTCGAGGATCTCGATCGCCCGGATCTTGGGCGCCCCCGTGATGGAGCCTCCCGGGAAGCAGGCGTGCAGGAGGTCGAAGGCGTCCAGCCGCTCCCGCAGCACCCCGGTCACGGTCGAGGTGAGATGGAAGACCTGTGGGTAGGTCTCGAGCGCGCAGAGGCTCGGGACCTCGATCGAGCCCGTCTCGCACACTCGTCCCATATCGTTCCGCAGCACGTCCACGATCATCACGTTCTCGGCCCGGTCCTTCACGCTCGCGAGTAGCTCCGCCGCGAGCCGCGCGTCCTCGATCGGGCCCGCGCCGCGCGGGCGAGTGCCTTTGATGGGCCGGGCCTCGACCCGCTGGCCCCGCAGCTCGAGGAAACGCTCCGGGCTGGCCGAGGCCACCTCGTGGTCGCCGGCGTTGAAGTAAGCGGCGAACGGCGCCGGCGAGCAGGTGGCGAGTGTCGAAAGGAGCTCCAGCCCGAAGGAGCCGGGATCGACGACGCCGAGCGGCACGCTCCATCGCCTGGATGTGCTGCTTCACCTTCTCGACCGCTCGCCGGTAGCCCCCCGCCGAGAAGGTGGAGGACACGCCGTCCGGCCCAGAGACGAGCCGGGCGCCCGCGCCCTCGCCCCCACCGATACTGACCCGCCGCCCGGGCTCCGGTGCGGCCCGATCGAGGATCCGCGTGAACCGGTCGAGCCGCCGTGCGGCATGCTCGCGGCGAGAGGGGCCCTCGAGTGGCAGCCCGCTCGAGAACAGCCATGCCTCGCCCGAGCGATGATCGCAGGCGCCCACGACGTCGTAGAAACCGAGCACGAAGTCCGGGAGGCCGAGGTCGTCGGCCGAGTGCGCCGGGAGGCGCTCGAGGCGCCGGCCGAAGTCGTATGCCCAGTAGCCGACCACGCCTCCCGAGAATGGCGCCGGGGGGTCGGCGGGATCCTCGGAGCGCACGCGCGCGGCGAGAGCGCGCCAGTCCGAGACCGCGGCGTCGTAGCTCCCGGCGCGATGGAGCGCGAACGGATCGGCGCCGAAGAACGACCAGCGCCCGCGATCGTCGGTGAGACTCGAGTGGAGCAGGAAGGCGTGAGGCAGCCCCGACAGGGCTCGCAGCGCAGCCAGCGGATCGCGGACGCCGAGGGAACGGACGAGAGGAAAGCGAGCCGGCATGGGTCCGGAACCTTGACATCTCCGGCTACCGAGTGCCAACGTCGCCCGGCTCGCATGCTGGGCGCTCGGGGCCTGGGCCACGACGCCCGGCTCGCGCCCCCTCACTCGGCCCCGAGACTCGCGAGGCCCGGTGCGCGGGATCGCGGACCGCATCACGTGCACGGACGCACGGGGCTCGCTCGAACGCATGGAGGCGCACTTCTGAGCACCTTCCTCATCCATTCCGGCACCCTGATCTGCATGGACACCGCGGGCACGGTCGTGCCCGGCGATCTGCTGATCCAGGACGGCCTGATCGCGGCGGTCGGGCCGGCCGTGCGGGATGCGTTGCCGCAGCTTCCCGGCGGGGGCGCCGACGCCTCCTACGACGCGGCCGGATGCTTCGTCCTCCCCGGGCTCGTCCACGCCCACCTCCACCTCTGCCAGACCCTGTTCCGCGGCCTCGCCGAGCAGAGCGACCTGCTGCGGTGGCTGCGCGAGAGCATCTGGCCGCTCGAGGCGGCGCACACCGAGGCCTCGATCGCGGCTTCCGCGCGGCTCGGCCTCTGCGAGCTCGTGGCCGGCGGCGTCACCTGCATCAACGACATGGGCACGGTGCGCCACACGGCGGTGATCGCGGACGCGCTGGAGGAGAGCGGGATCCGGGCGGTGTTCGGCAAGGCGCTGATGGACGCGGGCGAGGGGGTGCCGGCGGAGCTCAAGCAGCGGAGGGAGGAGGCGCTGGAGGAGGCGCTGGCCCTGGCGAAGCGCTACGACGGCGCCGCCGCGGGTCGCCTCCGGGTCTCGCTGGCGCCCCGCTTCATCCTCTCTTGCACCGAGGCACTGTGGCGCGACGTAGCCGACGCCTCGGCCGAGAACCGGCTCATCGTCCACACTCACCTGGCCGAGAGCCCCGCCGAGGCTCGCGCCGTGGAAGCGGCGGTGGGCGGCACCGCGGCGCGCTACTTCGCCGGCCGCCAGGTCTTGAGCGAACGCTTCGTGGGCGCCCACGGCGTGTGGGTCGAGGACGACGAGCTCGCGCTGCTCTCGCGGGCGCGCGCGGCGCTCGTCCACTGCCCGGGGTCGAATCTCAAGCTGGGCTCGGGACTGGCCAACGTGCGCGCCTGGAGGCGAGCGGGGATCCGCGCCGGTCTCGGCTCCGACGGCGCCGCCTGCAACAACCGGCTCGACACCTTCCACGAGATGAGCCTCGCCGCCGGGATCTCGCGGGTGCTCGTGCCGCGCGAGCCACTGTCCGAGAAGGAAGTCCTCGAGCTGGCGACTCGCGGCGGGGCCGAGTCGCTGGGCCTCGGCGCAGTGACCGGCTCGCTGGAGGCCGGCAAGCAGGGGGACGTGATGGTGCTGGATGTCTCGAGCCCCCATCTCGCCCCGAACGAGGACGGGGACCCCTACGCGACCATCGTGCACGCGGCGCGGGTCTCGGACGTCCGGCTCACCATGGTGTCGGGGCGCATCCTCTACCGCGATGGCTCCTGGGCGACGCTCGACGCCGAGCGGACGGCCGCAGAGTCACGGGCCGAGGCCCGTCGCCTGCGAGGCCGGCTCGAGACCGGGGCGGCCCGGTGAAGGCGACCCGGGGGCCGAAGGCCTTCTCGTGATCATCGGCCCCTGCACGGTGTTCACGGGCGGGGCCGAGCCGGCGGTCATCGAGGAGGCGGCGGTGCGCGTGGTGGGCGGCCACATCGCGCAGCTCGGTCCGGCTGGCAATCTGGCCTCGGGCCATCCCGACGAGACCCTCTGGCCGGCGCGCGGCCGGGTGCTCATGCCCGGATTCGTCAACACCCACGCCCACCTGGCGCGCCACCTTGCGAGAGGGCTCGGGCTCCGCCACCCGGAGGAATGGAAGCGCTACGAGCGGGCGCTCTCCTGGGAGGACGTGCGGGCGGGGGTGCGCGCGGCCCTGGTCGAGGGGGTGCGGCACGGCATCACCACGGTGTGCGATTTCCACCGCTCGGGCTCGTGGCTCGACGCCTCGCTGCGTGCGGTGGTGGACGCGGCCCGCAACGTGGGCGTGCGGGTGGCCACCTGCCGCGGGGCGGCGGAGGACGACACGGCCTACGAGCGGCGCTTCGCGGCCGAGGAGAGCCGCGAGCTCGCCGGCGAGCTGGAGAAGCAGCGCGAGGGAAAGCTCCGGGGCATGGTGGGGGTCCAGGCGTCGACCCTGGGGGGCATCGAGCTCCTGATCGGCGACGCCTTCGAGGTCGCCGGCGACCGTATGGCCCTGCACGTCGATCTGGCGCTCGACCTCACCCCCGCCGAGCGCTGGCGCGGTCGCCGGGCGTGGCGCGAGACCGCGCTGCCCTCGCTCTGGGCCCACGCCGAGACCGCCCCGCGCGAGCTGGTCGCCGCGGCCCGCGAGCGAGGGGACGTGATCAGCGCCGCGGGCCTGGGCTCCCCCGCCACCCTGGCGCGAGAGGCGGATCTCGCCTGGGGGACCGACGCCGGCGTCAACGCTCTGCCGGTTCCGCACGCCACCTCCGCCTGGCTGTTCGACGCCCGCCAGTACCGGACCCTGTTCGTGAACGGGCCGCGCTGGGCGGCGCGTCACTTCGGCTGCGGGCTCGGCGAGATCGCTCCCGGCGCCCCCGCCGATCTCCTGCTCGCCGACTACCGGCCGGCCACCGAGTTGTCGAGTCGCACCCTCATGGAGCACCTGGGGGCGGGGCTGCTGCGGGCGCCGGTCTCGGGCGTGATGGTGAGCGGCGAGATCCTCATGGACAACGGCGTGCTGGTGTCGGCCGACGAGCGCTAGGTGGCCGCGCGCGGGCGCGAGTGCGCCAAGCGCGTCTGGGGGCGGCTGGGGTAGCGACGCGCGGCCGGAGCACATCGCTCGATTTGGGGCGCGCCGAGATGTAGATTGATCCTGAGTCGCACCGGGGCGGCGATCGGCTCCGCCCGCCAGGGGCGAGGCAGGTCCTGCGTCCGCTGCCCCGCGCAAGGAGCAAGCCGCATGCGCATCCCCATCTATCAGGTCGACGCCTTCACCGGCACGGTGTTCTCGGGAAACCCCGCCGCCGTGTGCCCGCTCGATCGCTGGCTGGCCGACCCCGTGCTCCAGGCCATCGCCGCCGAGAACAACCTGTCGGAGACCGCCTACTTCGTCCGCAACGGCGACGGATACGACCTGCGCTGGTTCACGCCCGCGCACGAGATCGACCTCTGCGGCCATGCCACGCTCGCGACGGCGTTCGTGATCTTCGAGCGGCTCGACAAGAACCGGCTCTCGCTGACGTTCAACACCAAGAGCGGACCGCTCACCGTGCGCCGCGAGGCGGCGCGACTGTCGATGGACTTCCCGGCACGGCCCCCGGAGCGATGCGAAGCGCCTCCGGCTCTCGAGAGCGGCCTCGGAAAGCGTCCCGTGGAGACATGGAAGGCTCGCGACTACATGGCGGTCTTCGCGAGCGAGGAGGACGTCCGCTCGCTCCGGCCCGACATGGAGAAACTCGCCACCCTCGACCTGCTCGGCGTGATCGCCACGGCGCCGGGGACCGAGAAGGACTTCGTCTCGAGGTTCTTCGCGCCCCGGGCCGGCGTCCCCGAGGACCCGGTGACGGGCTCGTCTCACTGCACACTCATTCCCTACTGGAGCAAGCGCCTCTCACGCCCGCGCCTCAGCGCGCGGCAGGTCTCGGCTCGAGGCGGCGACCTCGATTGCGAGCATCGCGGGGATCGAGTCGTGATTTCCGGGGTGGCCGCGCTGTTCCTGGAGGGGACGATCTCGGTCTGAACGTGTCGCGCGGTCGCGCTGGTTGCGGCGGGCGCGGCGCAGGGCCCCCGGCGGACCGGCCGCCCGCACCCCGGCGTCCACTTCCCGCTCCTCCGGGTGAACCCTCAGGTGCAACGCGACGCTCCCTCCCGGGGCGGCGTGACCGTGCCTCCCCCTCCTAAGCCGTTGCAGACCCGCGCGGTCCCCGGGCGGGCCCCATCGCCGGCACATGGCCTGCATTCCCTCCCGGCGAAGCGCGCGAGAAGCGCGACCTGCTCGCCGCAGCCGGCAAGAACCGTAACGGGTCAGGGCCCAAGCAGCGAAGCCGGGCGGCAGGCGGAACGGAAATCGCGCGCATCATCGTGGGGCCGCGAGAACGGGCGGCCGAAAGGGGAGGAGAAAGAAGATGAGACGCGCCAGAGGAATGGTCCTCATGGCGGTTGCGATGAGCATCGGGCTTGCGGCCGTCGCCACGGCCCATGCCGGGCCGGGGCGAGGTGCGGCCACGGCCACGCCGCGGATCGAAAGACGCGAGGCGCGACTCCACGCACGCATCGCGCGGGGGCTCCGGAGCGGGAGGCTCACGCGACTCGAGGCGCGACGCCTCTCGCTGCGGCTCCGGCGCATCGGGGCCATGGAGCGCCGCGCCAAGGCGGACGGCGTCGTGACCCCGCGCGAGCGGTTGATGCTCACTCGCGCCCTCGACCGCGAGAGCCGCGCGATCAACCGGCTCGAGCGCAACGGGAGGATCGGAAGAGCCTGACAAGAACCGCCGCGTCGGCTCGTGGAGTGCCAGGGCAAGGGAAACGAGCCCGCCGCGGCGTCAACGCCCCGGCAGAGCGATCTGCCGGGGGTTTCTTCTGGTGCCCGGCGGGAGAGATTGCGGCGGCTGCTCCACTGTCCGATTGGCAGTGACCGGTCCGCTCCGGCAGGCCTGAGCGGCCTCCTCTACTACAGGTGGGCTGCCGCTCTCCCCTGGTGCTCGTGCGTCAGCCCTGTCCCTCGATGATCACCGGATCATCCTGCTCCGGCAGATGAGGTTTCTTTTCGAACTCGATCTGGTGCCCGGACCGCCTCGCTTTGGTCTCGAGGTAGAAGCGGTTCCATTCGGTGGCCGGAATCACGTGAGGAATGCGGCCATTCACTTTGGTGCCGAGTTCCCTCAGCTCCTGAATCTTTCGAGGATTGTTCGTCATCAGGCGAATGGACCCGACGTTCAGGCTCGCCAGCATGTGCGCTGCAATCTCGTAGTCGCGTTCATCATCTCGGAATCCTAGCGCCAGGTTGGCGTCGATCGTGTCGAGACCCAGGTCTTGGAGCGCGTACGCGCGAACCTTGTTGATGAGCCCGATCCCTCGACCTTCCTGCCTCATGTAAAGGACGAGGCCGCGTTCCATCGCTCCGATCTTCTGCATGGCAACCTCGAGCTGGTCTCGGCAATCGCAGCGGAGCGACCCCATCACGTCGCCGGTCAGACACTCCGAATGAAGGCGGGTGGGGACATCCTCGGAGCCCATCACCTCGCCGTGAACCATGGCGATGTGCTCCTTGCCATCGCGATTGTTCCAGAAGGCCACGATGTGAAAACTGCCGAACCGGCTCGGCAGTCGGGCGACGGCTTCGACCCTGACGCAGATGTGGTGCGGTCCGAAGCCATCGCAGTCATGATCTCTGTCGCGCTCGACCAACTGCTGGAGGGTGTCGACCCGCTGAAAGTTGCCGCAGGGCTGGGGCACTCCTTCACCGTACCATGTCCGGGAGCCCACTGCCCCGGTACGCTGCGTGGGGCAACCTGAGGTTTCCGATCGATCAGCCGATCCCTTACGACTGGATCGAACGGATCGTGAAGCTGCGGGTGCGGCAGAACCTGGCCAAGGGCCAGCGCCCGACAGGTCTCCAGATCCTCATTGAAACTTCTGGATTCGCAGGCACGTAGCACGTTGGTCCCGCCCAGGTTCGGACTGGTGGTGAAGTCCATGTCCCGGAGGCACGCATGACTCGCAGGACGAACGCCAGAGTCGCCGGCATCACGTTCCTCTTGTACATCGCGCTCGGGATCCCGGCCATGATCCTGTCCGGCAAGGCGACCCGGGGGCAGGGGATCGCCGCGCAGCTCGCGAGCATCGCCCAGCACGCATCCGACCTCCACATCGCCGCCGTGCTCGACCTGTTCAGCGGCTTCTGCGCCCTGGTGCTGGGCGTCACGCTCTACGCGATCACTCGCGACCAGGACCCCGACCTCGCGATGCTCGGACTCACCTTTCGCGTCGGCGAGGGCGTGATCGGTGGAATCTCCGTGCAGAGGTCGCAAGGGCTGCTGTGGCTCGCCACGGCCGCCGGCCCCAGTGCACCCAGCCCCGAGGCGGCCCATGCCCTCGGCTCGTTCCTTCTCCATGGGCAAGGCGGCGGGATCAGCGCGATCTTCTTCGCCATGGGGAGCATGCTGTTCTCCTGGCTCCTCCTGCGCGGCCGGATGATCCCCGCAGCACTGGCGTGGCTCGGAGTCCTGGCCTCGGTGCTGGCGGCGGTGGGGCTTCCGCTTCAGCTCGCCGGCGTCCTCCCCGACTCCTTCACCTGGTTCATCTGGCTACCGATGGCCGCCTTCGAGATTCCGCTCGCCCTATGGCTGCTCGTCAAGGGCGCCGCCGTGCCGGGGAGGGCATGATCTCGACCGGGCAGCCAGCTCTTTGATAACGCGGGCTAAAACGCCTTCACCAGATCGAGCGCCCGAGAATAGGAGAGCGTGAACCGGCTGTTCTCGCGGTCCGGACCTAGCGGGAAGGCGAAGTTCAGGCGGATGAAGCCGGTCGGGTCCGGAATTCCCGGCTGGTAGAGGAGCGAGGCTCCGGCCTCGCTCGCCCAGTCTCCGCCGTTCGGCCAGTCGCCGCCCGCGCGCGGCGGCCCGCCGTAGGGGTCGACCCCCCACACCGCGCCGATCCCCGCGAACAACCCGGCCTGCAGGGGAAACGCGTCCGGATGCGGGACGTGCGCGAGGCGCAGGAGGTCGGCGGTCCCGATCACGTCGAGGCGGGCCAGAGCGATCCCGGACCCGCCGCGGGAGTCGCCCGGCAAGCTCCGCAGCGTGCTCGAGCCACCGAGGTAGAAGGACTCCTGGGGGGTCGCCCGGCCGGTGAGCCTGCCGTAGGTCAGCTGGGGCACGAACGAGGCCATTCGCCCCAGGCCGAAGTCGCCGGAGAGCGCTAGCCGGTAACGACGGTACTCGAGCTCGCTGCCGATGCCGCTCCCCGAGGTCTGGTGTTCGACCTCGCCGGTGAGCGGCACGCGGGGCGTGCGCCAGGCCGCGTCGAGCTCGAGCTCGCGGACGCGCCCAAGGGCCGCCGGAAGGTTGACCGTCACGGCAGGCACGTGACCCCTCAGGTTCCACGTCGTCGTGGTGACGAGCGGCGACTCCAGCATGTCGCGATAGCCCAGGACCGCGCGCCACGTGACCGCCTCGCGGATGAGCCGCGCTCGCGCCCCGTCGCGCCGGAAGTACTGCTTGCGGTCGTTGCCGTTGTAGAGCGCGCGCAGCGTGGCCAGGCGAACGTCCGGATGATCGCGGTTCATCGCCGCGCTCGCCCGGCCGCCCTCGAGACTCAGGGACCACCAGACGTCGTGCCGGCGCATGGCGTATCGGTAGTAACCCTTTCCCAGCCATCGGTTGGGTCCCGCCGCGTAGCCGACCTCGCCGCCGAGCCGACCCCACAGCCGCGGCTCGCCGATCCACATCTCGCCGCCCCACACCGGACCGTCGGCGCGGTTGAAGGCGAAGTCGGGCCGGCGCCCGATGCGCAGCGCCCGGCGGCGGTCGAACCGGCGCGGATGGGCGAGGCCGAAGGCGAGCGCGCTGTCCTGACCCGTGGTGTCGGGGGCGGCAGCGGCGATCCCAAAAATGCGGTCCGTCGAGTCGGAAAGCCCGCCCAGGAAGCGGCTGAGCCCGGTGTCCGGCGCCGATTCTCCCGCGATGAGGGGACCCGCAGACGGGAAGACCGGCGCCGCAAGCGGAGCGCGCCGCTCCCCGGCGCCTGCCGGATCGCGAGCCGCCCACGCGAGCCCGGCGAGGACGAGGACGACGGCTCGGGCAGGCGGCCTCACCGGCGGCCGCTCGCCTTCACGAACAGTGACTCGTCGAGCCCGCTGTTGATCGCGTACTGATCGAACAGCAGGCTGATGTCGAACGACCGGCCGAGCCGGGGCAGCGGGACGGTGGTGCGCGCCCGCATCAGCACTCTCTTGAGCACCCAGAAGTCCTGCACGCGCTGGCGCTCGATCACCATGTGGTCGATCCCCTTGATGAAGAGCGGCAGCGGCGAGCGCTCGTAGCTCACCTCCTGCCGGACGATCACGAAGTCGTTGGTCTCGATCCAGACCTGTCCGCTCGGCAGCGAGAGGTCGAGCGGGGAGCGTGGCTCGAACGCCAGGCGGTAGATGAGATGGTTCCCCGCCACGTCCCGTCCGACGATGTGATAGCGAAAGTCGCGGCGCGCCGACGGGCGGAAGGCGAAGTTGACGATGCGCTCGCCCATGTCGGGGCGGAAGCTGATCTCCACGCTCTCGCCTTTATCGGGCTTGTCCTCCCAGTGCTTGAGGAGCACGCTGCGCACGTGGTCGGGACGTTTCTTGTAGACGCGCGCGATGGTCTCGACCATCAGGGCCGGCTCGGTCTTCTCGGTGCCGCCGCGCACGATGCGGAACGTCGCGGTGAAGGTCTGGTCGGTGAGCAGCGACTCCCGGCGCGCCTCGCCGCGCGCGACGCGGTCCAGGATCTCGTCGAGGGTCACCCGCGGCGCGGCGACGAGGACCTCCGGCACCTCGGTGTGCATGGTGTCTTCGCGGGCCATGGTCGGACCCGATCGAGCGGGCGCGGGCTGGGCGAGGGTGAGGGTTACGGCGAGGGCGTTGGCCATGAGGTCCATGCGGGCGCCGGACGCTAGCATCAGTGCGGCGCGCCCGCAACACTCAGGAGAGCTTCCGCCACGAGGGGGAACGTCAAGGTTGGCCTTCGTTTGGACTGCCTCGAAGCCCCGGCGGCGGGCCAAGAGCCGCTGCGTCGTTCGCATGGGGGCCGCGGGCCGGCAACGGGAAGCCCTCGACCGGCCAAGGGGCGGTCCGGCACGACACGTGCGAGAGTGGAGGGGCGCCGGCACCGTTTGGGTCGGCGCGCTCGCGGGATCGAGAGGTGTCAACCATCCGCGCCGGGAAACGATCCAACCGTGCGGAGTCCTGGTCGTCCGGGCGGAGGCTCGGCACCAGACCGTGGTCGTGCCCGCGGCTTGAAGAGGGAGAATGCCATGAACCATCGAGACGCTTTGATCGCCGCCTTGGCGACGGTGCTCCTGCCGTCGGGATTCGTGCCCGCGAAAGCATCCGCGGCTGACCTTGCCAGCCCATCGCCGTTCGCACTCCCGGTCGCGGGCGTTTCCGAGATCGCCGTGTCCACGTCGTGGTGCCCGCCGGCCCTGGGATCGATCTACTACCGGCCGCGCCACAGGTACCGCGAGCGCGAGCACTTCACCGAGCGCAATAGCCACGCCACCGGCTTCAGCCAGATCCACGGCGGCTTCTTCGATCCCGAGGGCGACCTCTCGAGCGCGGCTCTCTTCGGCTTCCGAGCCGGAGGGCTGATCGACGATCACGTCCAGCTCGGGCTGGGCCTCGACTGGAGCCACCGGTCGGACCGCCAGTCGGAAGTGATCAGCCAAGAGCCGCTTCCCGGCGGCGGCACGAGCGAGGTCCGGCGCTTGCTCGCGCGGTCGTCCTCGAACCTGTTCCCGATGATGGCGTTCCTCCAGATCGCGCCGGGTGGCGGCCTGCCGGTCGTCCCCTATTTCGGAATCGGCGGCGGCTACGAGGTGCTGTTCCTGTCGGCCGAGGACTTCCAGACTCACGAGAAGTTCGACGGGACCTTCGGAGGCTGGGGCTGGCAGGGTTGGGCGGGCGCGGCGCTGCTGCTCTCGGGTGCCAGCAAGCTGGCCGCCGAGGTGTTCGTCAACCGCTCCGAGGTCGAGCGCGACGTGGACGATCCGGCGAGCGGCGAGACCTTCCACCAAGTCGTCAACATGGACGGCGTCGGGCTGCGCGTCGGGCTCAACTGGGGGTTCTGAGCCGGTCGCGGCGATTCGATGCTCCGGGGGCCCGGCTGACGCCGGGCCCCCGATGTTTGTATGCCCAGCATGGGCGCTGACCTGGAGGTGAGAGTCCTCCGGGGACTTGGTCACAGGGACCCAAGGTAACCGCA
>VBOT01000017.1 GCA_005893225.1 Candidatus Eiseniibacteriota bacterium | reverse complement strand
TAGTGTCCCCTGCCCGGGGACACTAAGGTCGCGACGTGTCTCAGCTCCTGGTGGTGTACACGGCCGTCTTCGGAGACATCCCCGACCGGCTTCGAGCTCCGCGAGCCCTCCGCCCCGACCCCACGGTGCGCTACGCGTGCTTCACCGACCGGCCGGAGCCCTCGCGGTGCGTGCCGCCCTGGGAGCTCCGCGAGTCGGCGTGGACCCACGCGGACCCGCGCCGGACGGCGAGGTTCCACAAGGTGCTCTCGCACCGCGCGGTTCCGGATGCCGCCTACAGCCTGTGGCTGGACGGCAATCTCCGGCTCGAGATCGATCCCTGGACGATCGTCCGCCGCCACCTCTCCTCGGGGATCGACGTCGTTACCTTCAAGCACGCGCATCGCAACTGCGTGTACCAGGAGCTCGAGGCCTGCCTGCGCCTCGACAAGGACGACGCCGGCGCGATGCGGGCGCAGGTCGAGGGCTACAGGATCGAAGGCTACCCGCGCTACAACGGACTGGCCGAGACCACGGCGCTCGTCCGGCGGGAGGGCCCCGCGGTTCGCGAGCTCAACGAGGCGTGGTGGCGGGAGATCGAGCGCGGGAGCGCGCGGGACCAGCTGAGCTTCGACTACGCCGCCTGGAAGCTCGGCCTCGACTACGGCTGGCTGCCGGCCTCGAGAGAGGACTGTCCGTACTTCGGATTCTCCCGGCACCGCTGACGGGGCCGAGCGATCGGCGCGGGGCGTCCGGGGACCTCGACCCCGCACGCCGGGCTCAAACCTTCGACAGCGTGATGCCGCGCTGCTGCTGGTACTTCCCCGCCTTGTCCTTGTAAGAGGTCTCGCACACCTCGTCGCTCTCGAAGAACAGCACCTGGGCGATTCCCTCGTGGGCGTAGATCTTGGCCGGCAGCGGCGTGGTGTTGCTGATCTCCAGCGTCACGAAGCCCTCCCACTCGGGCTCGAACGGGGTCACGTTGGTGATGATGCCGCAGCGCGCGTAGGTGCTCTTCCCCAGGCAGATCGTGAGCACGTTCCGGGGGATCCGGAAGTACTCCACCGTTCGTCCGAGCGCGAACGAGTTGGGAGGAACGATGGCCACCGGCCCCTTGAAGTCGACCATCGAGGCCGGGTCCATGCGCTTGGGATCCACGATCGCCGTGTTGACGTTGGTGAAGATCTTGAACTCGTCGGCGATGCGGATGTCGTAGCCGTAGGACGAGAGCCCGTAGGAGATCACTCCCTGGCGCACCTGCTTCTCCTCGAACGGCTCGATCATCCGGTGCTTGATGCACATCTCTCGAATCCAGCGATCGGGCTTGATGGACATCCTCACTCCTCGGGTTCGAACCGCCCGAGCATGCGGACGGCGTGTTCGAGCTGGGGGATCAGCAGGCGGCGCGCGGCCAGGTCGACGGCGGCCGTCGAGCCCGGCAGCATGACCACCAGCCGGCCGCGCGCGATGCCCGCCGCGGCCCGCGACAACCACGAAGCCGTCCCCACCTGGCCGGTCGAGTAGGCGCGGAACAGCTCCCCGAAACCGGGGAGCCAGCGCTGGACCAGCCCAGCCAGCGCCTCGGGGGTGCGGTCGCGCGGGGCGAGCCCCGTCCCCCCGGTGGTGATCAGGACGTCGACCGGCGGGCGCCGGAGGATCAGGACGGCGGCGCTCCGGATTGCCGCCGGCTCGTCCTTCACCCAGGCGCGCGAGACCACGCGGTGGCCCGCGCGCTCGAGCAGCTCCTGAAGGCGGTTGCCGCTCGCATCCTCCACCCCGCGGCGAGTGTCGCTCACGGTCAGGATGGCGCAGGCGACCGGGCGCGGCGCCCCGCCGGCGTGCGTCACGGGGATGCCGCTCCGGGGCCGCCTCGCCGGACGCGCTCCCCGTGGCCCCGGGCCCGTCAGGCGGCCCAACCCTGGGCCGCGGCGGCGAGCGGCCGCGCCTCCATCCCGAAGTGCGCGAGCCAGGGCTCCGCCTCGCACAGCCGCTGCTCCTCGAGGACGTCGAGAGAAGGCTCCCAGGCACCCGCGGGACCCGCGGTCGAGTCCCCGGCGAGGTCGGCCAGCTCGGCCAGCGACCAGACCTCGGGCCCCACGATCTCGTGGCATCCCTCCCATGGCACTCGCCCGGCCAGCGCGCGGTGGATGGCCTCCACGACCTCCTCCTCGAGCACCGGCTGCAGGAGCTTCCGGCCGCCACGCGGGAGCCTCGGATGAGAGCCCAGCCGGAGCCACAGCGGGGAAGCCGGACCGACCAGCGGGCCGAGCCGCAGCGTGAGCGCCGCGCGCCCCGCGCCACGTGCCTTCTCCTCCAGTTGCCAGAGTGTTCGGAGCGGCGCCGAGCGGGCGTCCGGGTGGGCCCCGATCAGGCTGATGACGAGCAGGCGCGCCTCCGGCAGCTGCTCGAGCGCGAGGTCGGGCTCCACTCCGCCCGGCCGCGGAGCGCCGAGCACCAGGGACACCGGTGAGGCGATCTCGTCGTGGCGCGGGGCCCGCGCCCTCGGGTCGGGGGCCGACCCGAGGGGTTCCACCACGTGCCCCCGATCGCGCAGCGCATCGAGCAGCCGGGGCAAGGGCTGGGCGAGGCCCGGCGCCGCGAAGATCATGGCAGCTCCTCCAGAGCGATGGCGATCTGCCGCCGGTGCGAGAGGTCGTGCTCCGCCCAGTAGCGCACCATGTCCCCGAGCGGGAAGGGGCCGCGCGACGAGTGGAGCCCCACTCGCGCCCAGTCATGGGGTCCGAGCGGGGCGAGGCGCGAGACCAGCTTCACGCGATCGCCGGCCCACCGCTCCAGCGCCTCCCGCGCCGGCTGCTCGCGGTAGCCGCGTGCCTGGTCCCAGCCTTCCATGTCCACGTTCGGCACCTGCGGCAACGCCTCGGCGAGCATCCGCTCGAGGCGCGGCAGGAACACCTCGTGGTCGGTGTCGCGCAGGTGACACACCACCTCGTGGGCGCTCCAGGCGCCGGCGCGCGGCGCGCGCTTCCAGCGCTCCGGATCGACGCGCTCCATGCGCTCCTGGACCCAGGGCGGGCTCTCGGCCATGACACCCAGGAGCCACCCCCACTCGAGGAAGCTCATCGGGCCCCGGTCGGTGGCACTGCGGCCGGACATCGACTGGGGCGCCGGGTGCGGCCCGCAGAGGCCGCGCGCGATGTAGCTCCGGGCGAGCTCGACATAGTGGGCGCTGCCGCGCCGGATCGCGGCGCGATGCGACGCGTTCACCGGCCCCGCCACCTTGGCGGGAGAGCCGAGCACCAGGCTTCCGGCCGGGATCTCCTGCCCCTGGAGCACCAGCGCTCCGGCCCCCACCATCGAGCCGGCTCCCACGCTCGCGCCGGAGAGCACCAGGGCTCCCATGCCGATCAGGCACTCGTCGCCGATCACGCAGCCATGGACCACCGCCCGGTGTCCCACGGTGACGCGGCTCCCGATCACCGCGGGCGCCCCCTCGTCGACGTGGACCACGGTGCCGTCCTGGATGTTGCTCTCGTCGCCCACCTCGATGGGAGCCGAGTCGCCCCGCAGCACGGTGTGGAACCACACGCTCGAGAGCCTGCCGAGGCGCACCGCCCCCACCACCACCGCCCCGGGAGCGACGTACGCGGTTGGGTCCAGCTCGAGCCTCGCCGGCTTGGGACCCCGATCGCTCACGCCAGCCTCGCCCGCTCGCCCACGAACGGGTTGTCGAGCCGCTCGCGCCCGATCGTGGTCGCGGGGCCGTGCCCGGGGTACACGCGCACGCCATCACCGAGCGTGAAGAGCCGGGTGTGGATCGAGCGCTCGAGCTCCGCGAAGGAGCCTCCGGGAAGATCGGTGCGCCCGATCGATCCCGCGAACAGCGTGTCGCCGGCCCACAGCGAGTCGCCGCTCAGGAAGCACACGCCCCCCGGCGAGTGCCCCGGCGTGTGGAGCACCTCGACGGATTCCCCTCCGATCGGGATCCGCTGTCCGTCCGCGAGATCGCGCACGGTCTCGGGTGCCCGGGCGGGCGGGAAGCCGAAGGCCGCTCCCTGCTCGCTCAGGCGGTCCAGCAGCGGGCGGTCCGCGGGATGGAGCCAGTAGTCGCCGCCCACGGCCTCCTGCACCTCCCGCATCCCCGCCACGTGATCGTAGTGCGCGTGGGTGTTCAGCAGGAGCCGGACCTCGAGCCCCTGCCGCCGGACGACCTCGATCACCGCCTCGGGCTCGAAGCCGGCATCCACCACCGCGGCCTCGCGCGTGACGGTGCAGGCCAGCACGTAGGTGTTGTTGTCGAGCGGCCCGAGATGGAGCACATGGTGAGCGAGGGCCATGGCGCCGCTAGGCTTCGACAGGCTCTTGTCCGGTTCCCAGCACCATCACCGGAGTCTCCGATAGGCGCGCTGGAGCCGCAAGCTCGAGCCGCACTTGACCTAACGCTTGTAGCCGATCGTCCGCAGGAACTCCTGGCGCGAGCGGCGGGCCGCCTCGTCCTCGACCCCGCGAGGCGAAGCCCCGTCCACCACCCCTATCACGCCGCGGCCCTGATCGGTCTGGGCCACCAGCGCCTGGGTCGGGTTGGCGGTCGCGCAGAACACGCGACACACCTCGGGACAGAGCTTGACGGCGTTGAGCAGGTTGATGGGGTAGGCGTCCTTGAGAACCAGGAAGAACGTGTGCCCCGCGGCCACGCGCTCGGCGTTGGACACGGCCGCCTCCACCAGGGCCCGGTCGTTGCCCTCGGTGCGGATGAGGCAGGGGCCGGACGCCTCGCAGAAGGCGAGGCCGAAACGCGCCTTGGGCACGGTGGTGACCACGATCTCGGCCAGATCCTCGACGGTCTTGATGAAGTGGGACTGCCCCGCGATCAGGTTGCAGTCCGCCGGGATGTCGAGCGCGACCGCGATCACGTTCATGCGAGCGGGAATTCCATCGGGGGCGGAACGCTACGGGCCGCTGCGGCGCGAGTCAAGCCGGCGGTCTCATGAGGCTCATGAACACGCAGGCTGCCGAAACAGCCGAGGACAAGGCGCGAGGGAAGCGACGAGCGAGTCGTGTCCGCGAGGATACGTCGCACGAGGAGCGACCGAGCAACGCCGTCATCGGCTGTTTCGGCAACCTGCTAGAAGGCCTGGCTCGAGCCGAACGACAGCACCGGCTCGCGCCGGCCGTCCCGGGTCGGCTGGATCGGCCAGGCGAGGTCGATGCGCACCACCTGGTTCACCGACCATTGCGGCAGCGCCAGGCGCAGCCCCGCGCCGGCGGCGAGGAACCAGCCCGCGCCCTCGGAGCCCGGGCCCCATCCGCGCGCCGCGTCCGCGAACGCCACCGCTCCGGCAGTCAGGATCTCGCCGAAGTTCTGGAGGAACGTCCAGCGATCCTCGGCATTGAGGCGCCACACGCCGCGCCCCGCGATCGCCTGCACCGGGTAGGCGCGCAGCCCGCTGAGACCTCCCACCACGATCTGGAAGTCGCGCGGGGCGCGCGAACCCGAGGCGCCGTAGGCGGCCAGCACCTGCGCGTGTCGCGCGGCCTGCTGGTGGACCCAGCGCGCCTCGATCTGCCCCAGGGTCTCGAGCGGATCGCGGCGCACGCGGGTCGAGAGGCTGGCCCGCGTCCACCCGAAGCCGAAACGGGTGTCGGCGCCGGCATCGAGACGGACCCGCGCGTAACCTTCGCTGGCGGTGCTTCCGAGGAAGCGCGGAGCCACTCCGAGCTTGAGCGCGATCGACTTGCCGAGATCGAAGTCCTCGACCAGCCCCATCCGGTTGACGTGGGTGCGCTCGATGTAGGAGGGGCGCCACAGCCGCCCCTCGACGGCGAGACGGCGCAGGCGAAGGCTCTGCTCGGCCCCCGCGAACTTCGGGGGCGCCCCCGGCTCGAGCCGCGAGGGGCTGCGCCGCAGGTCGTCGGCGAACCAGGACCCGGTGAGACGGCGGACCAGGCCGCGCCGGTCGCTCCCGAGACCCCAGAACGCCTCGGTTTGCTCCTCGCGCTGATCGAAGTCGGCGGCCACCTGGGCGCGCTGGAAGAGCTGGACCACCGACGTGGAGCGGCTCCACGAGAAGCCGTAGCTCCGCGGGGTGCTCTCGGCGTAGAACGGCACTCCCAGGATCGCCTGGTCCATCGCTCCCCCCGATCCGTTCGAGGCCGCGTAGTGGACGCGCAGGCGCGAGCCTCGCACCCCGGGGTCGTCCGCCGAGACGGATCGCCCTCGCCCGTGCGGGTCCTCGCGGTACGAGAACGCCACCGACTTGCCGAGCCCCATCAGGTTCCGCTCGATCAGCGTGACGGACCCGTAGGACTTCGAGCCCACGCTCTCGAGGTTGAACTCGGGCGAGGTGGTCCAGAGGTCGCGGGTCTCGACCGTCACGCGGGCGGAGTCCCCGTCGCGCTCGGCGAGCACGCGCGAGCTGGCGAGGAAGTCGAGCGCGCGCAGGTTTCGCTCGGTCTCCTGGCCCACCGCCTCCGACCAGCGGCCACCGGGCGCGAACAGGAGCTGGTCCGCGATGGTCCCGCGGCGGGTGCGGACGTGGAGCCGGTTCGCCAGCCGATAGGCCGGCGCCAGGCGGCCCGGCGGCACCGGTTCGTAGATGGTGCGCGGGACGATGACCACGCGCCGGATCGGCAGCCCCTCGGCCGGGCTTTCCGGGGCGGCGGTGGAATCGGGTCGCTGGGCCGCGGCGGTGGAATCGGGGGCCTGGGCGGCGGCCGGCGTGGCGAGAAGCACGCCGGCCGCGAAACCGCTCGCCAGAGCCCTAGCGCCGCCGCGCCGTGCCCAGTCGCTCACGCGCCAGCTGGGCTTCACCGGAGAGCGGGAAGCGCTTGACGAGATCCTCGAGGGTCTTCTTGGCCTCGGCGGTCTGGCCCAGCTTCTCCTGGCACAGCGCCAGCTTGTAGAGCGCCGCCGGAACCTTGTCCCCCTGGGGGAAGGTGGCCTCCACCTTCGCGTACTCCACGGCCGCGCTGTCGAACTTGGACTGCGCGAACAGACACTCTCCGATGCCGTACTGGGCGTTGTCCGAGAGCTCGAGCGTGGGGAAGTGCGCGACGAAGTCCCGGAACTCCTGCAGCGCGAGCGGGTATCGCCCCTGAGTCAGGTCCTGGGCCGCCTGATCGTAGAGCTGATTCGCGTTCGCGGCGCTGAGCTCCGCCTGGTTGCGCTGGTTGATCTGCTGGAAGCGTCCCATGACCTCGTCCAGCTTGCCCCCCAGGCGCTCCATCTGCTGGAACATCTCCTGGGCCGTGGTGCCGGTGGTGGCCCGAGTCATGAGCAAGATGTCGCGTTGCTCGGCCACCTCGCGGCGCATGTCCTGGACCTGCCGGTAGGTCACGGAGTCGCGCACCGACATCGTGTCGACCACCGCGCGCAGGCTGTCGAGCCCGCTCCTCAAGGTAAGGAGCTGGGGCGGAACGCAGCCCGGCAGCGCCCATCCGCATCCCAGGAGCGCCGCCAGGGCCAGCAACGCGCCGGCCCGCGGCGGGGGTACCGGGTCCCGGAAGACCGTGGCCGCCCCCCGCCGGGGTACCCGCGCCAGCGGGTCCGGGACGTCCCTCATTTCAGGACGACGTGGGCGCGGCGGTTCTTCTGCCAGGCGCTCTCGTCGTGGCCGGGATCGAAGGGACGTTCCTTGCCGTACGAGACCACCTCGAATCGCGACGCGCTGATGCCGGCCGCCGCCAGGTAGTCGCGGGCCGCCTGGGCGCGCTTCTCGCCGAGCGCCTGGTTGTACTCGGCCGTGCCCCGCTCGTCGCAGTGCCCCTCGATGACGACCTGGGCGTCCGGGTTGTCGCGCAGCAGCTTCGCGTCGTGGTCGAGCGCCTGGCGCGCGTCCTGGCGAAGCGTGTAGGAGTCGAAGTCGAACAGCGCCGGCTCGAAGTCGCTCGAGGAGAGTCGCGGGGCCGGGGGAACCGGAGGAGTCGTGTCGGGGCGGGCCGGGGGCTGCTGGGCCGTCTGTTGAGGCGGAGCACTGGGCGGCGCCGCGGGAGCCTCCGGGGGTTTCTTCACGCAGCCCCCGACCAAGGCGGCGGCGCAGATTGCCAGCACGAGGAATCCCATACGGCTTTGCATCGCGTGCTTCATGGAGTGCCTCCGGGGTTACTGGCCAGGATTCAGATTGAACGCCGACCGCGTGCTTGCGGGTCGCGGTGACCAGGCCGGAGAGAGCGCCGTACGCCCGCCGGTGGAGAGCTTGCGCGGCGGGCGGTCGTCGAGATCCGTGACGTAGAGCGCGTAGTCGCCGTCGCGATTGGATGCGAACACGAGATGTCGACCGTCGGGCGACCAACGCGGGTTCTCGTTGCTCTTGCCGGTGACCACCGGCCTCGCACCGGTTCCGTCGGCCCGACACACGTAGATGTCGAAGCCCGATCCGGTGCGGGACACGAGCGCGATCCGGTCTCCCTTCGGAGACCACGCGGGCGAATCGGTGTAGTCCACCTCATAGGTCAGGCGGCGTACGTTACCACCTTCCCGATCCATCACGTAAACCTGGGGGTTGCCGCTCCGATCCGAGGTGAAGGCGATCTCCTGGCCGGTCGGAGACCAGCACGGCGAGGTGTCGATGGCGCGATTGTCGGTGAGCCGCCGCGGTGAGCCGCCGCGCGCGTCGAGCAGGTAGATCTCGGGGTTCCCATCCTGGCTCAGGGTGCACACGACCTGCCGCCCGTCGGGCGAGTAGGAGGCGCTGGTGTTGAGCCCCGGCCGGCCCGAGACGAGATACGCCCTGCCGCCCGCCGCCGCGTTGACGAAGATCTGCGGGCCGTGGCCGCCGCGATACGAGGTGAACAGCACCAGTGACCCGTCGGGAGACCACGCGGGCGAGAGCGCGATCGAGCGGTCGCGAGTGAGCTGGGTCAGGCCCGCCCCGTCCACGTCCATCACGCACAGCTCCTTCTCGCGCCCGCTCTGGGTCACGAACGCGATCCGGGTCTGGGCGACGCCGGGCTCGCCGGTGAACTGCAGGACGATGTCGTCGGCGAACTGGTGGACGATCGAGCGCCAGTCCCGCGCCGCACCGCGGTAGTCCTTGACCAGGATGGGCCGCCGCGCGGGGAAGTCGCGCACCTCGCCCGACAGCTTGATCTGGTTGCCGTTGGCGGTCCACTTGCCCCCTACCACCGCCTGGACGTCGAACGGTTGCTCGCCGCTCGCCCACGAGCGGGTGACGGTGAAGACCGCGGAGGTCTCGAGGTCGCCGGCCAGCACCTCGTCGGCCTGCACGCTGGTCTCGTGCGCGTTCTTGTCGCCCGCGGCCGCGAGCGACTCGCAGTGCACGCGGATCCTGCGACCCTGGCCGGAGCTGATGTCGATGCGAACGTCGCGCTGCTGGGCGAACCCCGGCGCGGCGGCCCCGAGCAGCAGGAGCAGGCAGGCGAGCGCGGGGGCTCTCACGCTAGGGCCCCGCGTACTCGAAGCCGAAATGGACCCCGAGCGAGGAGCCTGAGAAGCCGAGCGGCAGGGGCGGCAGGGGGTCGCTGATGGTCACCGCGCGCAGCGCCGAGCCGTCGAAGAACTCCACGCCGCTCGAGGACTCCACGCGGACCGCGGAGACCTCGCCGCCGCGCCCGATCGTGAAGTAGACCACCGCGTGCACCGGCTGCCCCGCGCTGACCAGGCCGGCGGGCGGCATCCAGTTCTGCGCCACCCGATTGCGCACCAGGACCAGGTAATAGGTGAACTCGAAGTCTCCGGCGTCGACGGAGATCTGACCCTTGAGCCCCGCGTTTCCGACCGAGGCGTAGGGCAGGGCCGGGGCAGGCGTCTCCGGCGCCCGCTCCTCTTGCTTGGGCTTGGTACGCTTCGGCGGCTTGGGCGGCGTGAGCTTGACCCCGACGTCCTCGCTGGCCTGCACCTCGGGCGCCGGGCTCTGCTCCGGTTCGGGCTTGGGGGGCGGCGGCTGCACGGCGACCGTCGTGGAGGTCGGATCCACCAGCGCGACCTGGACCACCTCGGGCCCCGGCACCACCAACGGCGACGATGCCTGGAGGGCGAACAGCGCCGCCAGTACCGCCCCGTGGGCCAGGCCCGAACCCATCACGGAGCCGCGCACCGTTCAACGAGCCTCCCGCGGGGGCGGCTCGGTGACCAGGCCGAGCGAGGCGACCCCCGATCTCCGCATCCGGGCGATGAGCTCGACGATCAGGCCGTAGGGCACCCGGTGATCGGCCTTGAGGAACACCGGACGCTGCGCCGCTCCGGCCCGCGACAGCGCGTCCTCGAACTCGGGCAGCGGCACGACGCGGTTCCCCACCGCCACCGCGCGGTCGGAACGCACGCTCACGATCAGCCCCTCGCGCACGTCGAGGCCCCTCGAGGCCACCTTGGGAAGGTCGATCTCGAGGCCCCCCTGTAGAAATGGCGCGGTGACCATGAAGATGATGAGCAGGACCAATACCACGTCGACCAGCGGGGTCACGTTGATCTCCGCCATCGGGCCGCGTGCCGGGCCGGCGTTCATCATGCGGCGACGTTCCCCATCCGGCGGTCCAGGAACTCGCTGGTGAACTCGCCCGTGGCGTGTCCGAACTCGCGCAGCCGGCCGACCAGATGGTTGTAGCCCACCACCGCCGGGATGGCGGCGGCGAGCCCCGCCACGGTGGCGATCAGCGCCTCGGCGATCCCGGGCGCCACCACCACCAGGGAGGCCGATCCCTGGGCGCCGATGTTGAGAAACGAGCTCATCACCCCCCACACCGTTCCCATCAGCCCGATGAAGGGCGAGACGCTGCCGGTGGTGGCCAGGAAGCCGACGTGCCGCTCGAGCGCCGCGGTCTCCTCGCTGGCCGAGCGATCCATGGCGCGCTGCGTCACCTCGTAGCGCAGCACCGGCGAGTCCTCGCCGAGGGCGGCGTGCTGATCCAGGGTCCGCTGTCCGGCGAGCGCCACGCGCGCCAGCAGGCTTCGCGGGTGCTGCTCGCACACCAGCCGGCAATCGGCGGTGGGCCTCAGTCTCCGGAACGACTGGAGAAACCGCCGGTCCGCTCGCTCGACGCGCGAGTAGAGCCCCAGCCGGTTCCACAGCACCGCCCAGGAGTACACCGACATCACCAGCAACACCCCAAGGATGGCCTTGGCGAACAGGCCGGCGTTCAGGATCAGGGCTGGAACCGAGGCCCGGAGGCCGCCGCCAACTTGAAGGACCAGGGGATCGAGGATCATCGGCTTCACGCTCCTTGTGAAGTCGGGCCGGATGCCGAGCCGTTCGAGGCGCTCCGCATGATCAGAGGCACTGCGATCGTTCTTGCAATCGAACGCACGCTAGCACACGTCCGAATCGGCGCTCAAGCCCAACGCATTCACTCGACGCATTCGATCGACGATCGGCGAGATTCCGCCGAGGTCTGGAGCCTGGGCAACCCGTGTGCCGCGCCGAGGACCGCGCTCGCCTGATGCGAAAACGCGCGGTCCATGCGGGCGGGATCCATGGCGGCGGTATGCGAGGGACATTGTCCGAGGCGCCGAGTGTGGCGCTTCGCCAACACCGCGATGCAGCTTGACAGTCGCATCACGCGGCCAGGTTAAATCACTGCAAAGATGTGGGGTTGAATCTCCCTCGATGGGTCTCCAGCGGTTAACGTTGCATAGGGTGGCTGGGGCGTGTTGCGGACTACGATCTCGAAAGGAACCCTCGTGCGCTGGCTCGGCTCATGGACGCTTCTCTTCACGCTGGTGTCGCTGGTTCCTGCCCGGCCCGCTCACGCCCGCGAGAGTCAGGCTCCGTCCTTCACGGTGTGGGATGTCGACGGCCGGAGGGTTCGGCTCTCGGACTACCGCGGCCGACCCGTGGTTCTGGACTTCTGGGCTACGTGGTGCGGTCCGTGCCGGGCCAGCATGCCTCACCTGAGCAGTCTCCAGCAGCGCTACAAGGGGCGAGGGCTGATCGTGCTCGGGCTGTCGGTCGACGACTCCGAGCCCGTGGAGGTGAAGAGGTTCGCCAACCGGCTGGGAATCAGCTTCCGGATCGCCATGGCGGACGAGCACGTGCTCGACCTCTACGGGCCGATCCGCTCGATCCCGACCACGTTCTTCATCAAC
>VBOT01000016.1 GCA_005893225.1 Candidatus Eiseniibacteriota bacterium | reverse complement strand
GTTTCCCCATACGCCCCTCAAACGTACGTGTCTACCAGTTCCACCACCCGGGCACGCAATTCCTCAGGGCAGGCTGTTGAAAAGGCCGATCACAGCATTGCTCGGCTTTTTCAGCAGCCTGCCAAAAACAGTTAAGGGCCGCCGCCGCCTGGCTTGGTGGTCGTGGGCTTAGCAGGACCGGACGGGGCCGGAGTAGCTCCGCCTTGGGGCGCGGGGATGGCGG